>JBCCQN010000003.1:0-155728 GCA_039024315.1 Bacteroidota bacterium | reverse complement strand
GGCCGATAAGGGAGCGCAAAATATGCTCAATTTAAGAGTCGCATATATGAGCAAGCGACAGCACCTAATCAAGCGAAATATCTGTTTCGCTGCTTAACGCGAAAAACTGAAATGCACCCTCCCTAGGGGTTTGATATTCTCATAAAGGGATTGAATATGAAAATCTTCTACGACCCCAATGATTTGCCTCTGCTGTCCCCACCATTGAACTGTCTGGCCAATAGGGTCTTTTAAGCCCATCGCGGCCACTGCTTTTTCGTTCAATACAATGCTATTGGTGTCGTAAGGAGCATCCTCTCGGTAAAAACGACCGGCTACTAATGAAACTTCTACCGTCTCTAAAAAATTACTCGCAGCCCAAAAGTGGCGAAATTCTAGGTTTTGGTCTTCTTGCTGTTTGCCTGGCCAAGAAACACCAGTCGTGGAGGAAGGGATATCGAGCGGCGTGCTAGGGCCGATCGTTACTTGTTCGATACCTGGAGCCTTTAATAACTCATCTTTGAGGACCTGATAATTATCACTTATTTCAGTCCCTCGCTCGATCATTATCAGATTATCTTTACTAATCCCTAGGTGCTTCTCTTGGATATACTGCACCTGTTCCTTGATGACAAATGCGCTGACAACAAGTAGTAAAGCCAAAACAAATTGGGTAATAACTAAGCCCTTTCGTAAGCCAATGCCCCCTAGTTTGTGGCGAATCTTTCCTTTTAGTACCTCCGTCGGGCGAAAGGAAGAAAGAATAAAGGCTGGATAGGTACCGGACAATAGGGTCGTCAAAAGTAGAATGCCACCTATACTGGCCCAAAACAGAGGAGAGAAGTAGTCAAATTGCAGCATTTTATCGCTGATAAATTGCAGCTGTGGTAATACCAATTGAGCTAACAAAAGCGCTAATCCAATAGATATAATCGTAATCACTCCCGCCTCCACCATAAACTGGGATATAAGCGATTTTTTGCTTGCCCCAATTGTTTTCCTAACGCCCACTTCCTTTGCCCTCTTGGAAGCTCTGGCAGTAGCTAAATTGACAAAGTTGATACAGGAAATAATCAGTAGTAATAAAGCAGCCAAAGCAAACATTTGTACGTATTCGATGCGGCCTCCCGCCACTTTAGCTTGTTTATCAAATTGGCCGTACAAATAGCTATCTTCAAATTTTTGCACCCTACAACCCTCCTTCAAGTCTCCTTGCAAGTGTGATTGGAAGATCTTTTCCAGTTTCTGAGCCACTTCGGCTTCATTGGCATCTTCTGCTAGCAATAAAGCTCCTTTTGCACCTGAATTTTCCCACGCCATCATCCATTCAAACCTCTCCAGAAAACTGTCAAAGGAATAGACAAAATCATATTGGATGGAAGAATTTACTGGAAAATCTTGGAATACTGCATTCACGGCAAAGGTATCCACATCATTCATGCTGATACTTGAACCAACCGCTTTTTCTGACCATTCATCCCCAAAAAATTTATAGGCAAGGGATTCAGAGAGTGCTATGGTTGGCGGCCCCCCTGCTAAGTCCTCAACTGTTCCTTTTAGTATGGGAAAAGAAAAGGATTCAAAAAAGGCGGCATTGGAAGAGATTCCTTTGGCTCTAAAAGTCTTTTCGCGAGTATTGAGCGTCATTTCTTCTTCCCACCCAAGGGCAATAAAGTGTTCCACTTCTGGTAGATCCTTTTGAGCAGCTTGCAAAAGTAGATAAGGCACTTTGTCCTCGACCAAGAAGCTTCCATCTGCCTGAGGAACAGTTCGCTTTAGGAGAAAAAGGCGATCCCCATGGGCATGAAATTTATCGGTATTCCATTCATCCTGAACCCACAGCAGCATCAACAAGCTCACCGCGAGCGCAACGGCTAATCCTCCTATACTGATCGCCGAATAGCCTCTTTGTCTAAAGAGATTACGGATGGCAATTTTAAAGTGATTCTTAATTAAACTAGGCATGATAGTCGGTTTTAATTGCTTGAAGGAAGAAGGTTTAGCAAATAATAGGACCTCTTTGATGTAAAGGAGTTTGGCTTTCCTAAGACCATATTTCTCCACTCGGATATGAAATGCCTCGAAAAGATCCCCCTCAATCTCATCCAATAGTCCAGGGGCGCAATACCAATTCAAAAATCTATTGGCCCATTTAGGGGGCTTTATCTGAGTCTTGTCTTCTTTTTTACGCTCCATCTTTTACACATCTAATCTTGGGATCATAGACCAAAGCTGCATGCGGCTTGCTCTGATTTCAGCAATCACCTTATAAGCATAGGGGGTAGCTTCAAATATCCTTTTACGGCGACCCCCTCTTTCCGCGGTCGCTTCTCCCATCCGAGATTTGAGTAATCCTTTGTTTTCCAATCTTTTCAGCACTGTATGTATCGCGGGGATAGAGATACTATTGTTGGTATGCTCTTCATAAGCCTCGGCCACTGAAACCCCATAGGCTTCCTCTAGAATCATCACAATCAACAATGTGCTTTCTTCTAAATGTCCTAAATTCTTTGCCATAGATATGATTTACTCTATAAATCTAGGCATTGCAGCAGACATATCATTAACATTTGTATAATATATGGAGATGGGCTTGGTTTTCCGCAAGAATCACCTACCAATTAGAATGAAGTAGTAAACCCCTTAGGAAAGGCTAATGACAATCATACACCACAAACTTCTTATTTTCAGCTACCGTCTTGACACGACGAAACATCTTGCCTAGGTGCGTTTTGTAGTTAAGGTGATGGTTGGCTACGAGTTGAAAATGCCCTTCTGGATTGAGACTTTCCTTGACTTCTGCAAAGAGCTTCAACGGGATTTCGATATTATTTTCGTGTTCAAAATGGAAAGGTGGATTGGAGACTACAAAATCAAATTTAGGGTCTTCCACAGCTGTAAGGCTATCCTCATAGTGAAAGTGAATATTACTGCCGCCAAGATTCAGCTTGGCCGAGGCAATCGCGAGAGCATTATCATCCATCAAATGTAGCTCTCGGAGCGGATTAATCTTATAAATGGCTTTGGCAATCACCCCATATCCGCATCCTAGATCAAGTATCTTCTTATCTTCTTCTCTGAGGATCAGGTTTTCTAATAAAAAACGAGTCGCCATATCCACACTTTTGCCTGCAAAAACACCGGGATAGGTTTGGAGTGCTTCATGACCCGCAAAGGCTATTTGTTGCAAAACTGGAGTATCAGGCAGCGTTTTTTTGCCACTTAATAGCAGCAGGCGAGATTTTTTGTAGGCGCGGCTTTGCCGAACGTTTGTAAAGTAGCGCTCTGCAAGCTTAAGTAACTGAGGGCTAAAATGTCGGGTCATAAAAGCGCAAATGACTTGCCCATCTTCTGACAGCAGAGAAGAAAGCTGATGCAAATACAAGCGAAATAGATCCAAGGCTTTAGGAACTTTCATGATCCCGATATCCACTTTTTGCTCAACTTTTGCCAAGGGACCGAGCATTGCCTCAGCATCATAGCTCAAGTTATTAGTTTGCAGATTTTGGGTGATAGCCTTGGCTTGACTTTTAAAAGTCACTATCGAAAGCGGGGATCGTTCCGCTAGGGTACAAGCCAAAAATCCAAAGCGATCATGATAGATCGCAATCTGCTTGTCCGCGACTTCAAGCGCTTCGAGATGATTTAAAATATGCTCATCAGCTGCGCTCCACGCTCTGAGCGAACGCTGACTAGTGGCCGGGTAACGATGAATTTGAAAGCTTTTTGAGCCGTAATGAAATTGCATGGCGCAAGATAGGTAGCAAAGTAGGATTTCCTCCTCTAGAGCTTAAATAATTAGCATAAGTGTAAAAATTACACATAAACTGAAACCCAAAACACTTCACATCGTTAATATTTGTGTACCAAAAACACATTACTATGTTTGGATTTAAATTCATTCGGTTTGACGCCACTCAATATGTCATTCGTTATCGCAATGGCAGGGTCCAGCAAGCGGGTCAAGGCCTTAGTTTTTTTTACTTCGCTCCTAAGGCTTCGGTGGTAGCCATACCGATCAGCAGTCGCGACCTAGCGTTTATTTTTGAGGAAAAGACCCATGATTTCCAGCCTTTGAGCATACAGGGGCAGCTTAGTTTTCGGGTACGCGATCCCGAGCAATTAGCCTCCGTCCTTGACTTTACCGTCAACGATCGTAAGCAATACCTGACTAGCGATTACGAAAAGCTGGAACTACGCCTCATCAATGAGGCCCAGACCACCGTAGCGGCCATGATCCAACAAATGCCTTTGCGAGATGCCCTGCGGGCAATGGTTCTGATAGAAGGGAAACTCCGCTCTGGCATGGAAAGCTCCCCTACCCTAGAACAATTAGGAATAGAACTATTGGGCGTACAAATCCTTGCGGTTAAACCTAGTCCTGAAATGGCCCGGGCGCTAGAAACAGAGACCAGGGAGTCTTTGCAACAGGAAGCCGATAAAGCGATCTATGAAAGAAGAAATTTTGCCGTAGAGCAAGAGCGGAGAATCAAAGAAAGTGAACTCAATACCGAGATTGCTATGGAGGAAAAACAAAAGCAGATCAAGGAGAAGCGGATGGAGTCTGCCGTGCTCGAACGCGAAAATGAGCGAAAACTCCTGCAGATGAAAATGGAGACGGATATCTCAGTAGAAAAAGAAAAGCGAACCCTTATCGAACTCAAAGCAGATAATGAAAAGCAAAATGCCGACACCGCAGAATATGTCTTGAGGGCAAAACTAGCTCCCTATCAAGATATTGATTGGCGAGTACTAGCCAGTCTAAACGGACAGAGTGGCGATGCCAAGAATCAAATCGCCCTTGCTTTCAGGGAGTTAGCAGAAAACGCTGAGAAAATCGGTTCCTTTCACATTAGTCCCGATCTACTAAGTCAATTGGTGCAAAAGGGCTAGCAAACCTTTTCCTTTAATCAAGCAATCCATTATTCACCAATTCAAAATGGCCTTTGAACGCATCATCATCGTCCGCGATAAAACGCCTTTAGAAGCTTTGCTGGAACGCTTCCCTTCAAGGCCACAGGCTCGCTTCTATCTGGACCGCAGTGGCGGAGATTATGCCAGCTATGAACGAGCCCACGATCAATTTTATCGTTCTTTGCAAAAGATCAAAAGAGAATTACGCTACTGTTTGCCCTTCAAAATACTGGAACGTAAATATCTAGATCGCTATATCTTTGCCAAAGAAGAATTGATCGTCGTCCTGGGGCGAGACGGTCTAGTAGCCAATACGGCCAAATACATCAATGGCCAACCGATTATTGGCGTAAATCCTGACCAAAAAGCAAATGATGGTATTTTGCTGCCCGATACGCCCCAAAGTCTCTATAGCACGGTAAAGCGAGTATTGAACGCCAAAGCGAGCTTTAGCCCAATCCAAATGGCAGAAGCAAGGCTAAATGACGGCCAAAGGCTATTAGCGTTCAACGATTTTTTCATCGGGCGAGAAGGCCATAATTCAGCCCACTACAAACTAAGATTTGACGGCAAGGAAGAAAACCAATCTTCTAGCGGCATTATTGTCAGTACGGGAGCAGGGGCTACTGGCTGGATGAGTTCTGTTTTTGAGATGGCCAGAAGTGTCAACGGTCTATTGGGGGGTAATGTAAAATGGCAAGCCCCCAAATTAGATTGGGACGCCAGTCGCTTAATGTATGTTGTCAGAGAGCCCTTTTTGAGCAAACACAGTGGCGTAAGCTTAAGCTCAGGGATTATCGAGGGCCAACAAAAATTGGTCCTTGAGTCCCAAATGCCACATAATGGAGTCATCTTTAGCGATGGTATGCAACAAGACCGCATTTCGTTTCATTCGGGCGCCAAGGTAAGCATTGGCCTTGCTAGGGAGAAAGCTTATTTGGTAAAGTAGGACACAATGGCCAAATCTGCTTAACTTGCGGGTATGGATTTTTTGGGTATTAAAAGCCTATTTGACCTGCTTGAGTTTTTCTCCTTCATCGCCACTATCATCGGAGGGATTGCCATCTTATTTGCTGTCCGAGATTATTCAATCAGTCGCAAGCAACTTCATCTTTCGGTTTTACAGAGCTGTGTGGCTCGCTTTCGGGATCATTTTATGGATTTGAATCCGAAATCTAGTTCGACACAAGTCAGGGATTATCTCGATTTAGTCAATGAGGAGATGTTCTATTTCGAGCAACAATATCTGCCTTTAGAAGTAGCCCATGAGTGGCTAGATGGCATGATTCATTTTATTCCCATCTACGATGGCGCGGGCAAAATCCTGAACGAGCCTTATTGCCTGCCTCAGATCGTGGCCGAGGATATGCTCTCCAATTACCACTTTCGGCGGATCAGAAGGATATTTACAGTAGAAGGTAAATTTGAAATGGAGGGTATCTTCAAAGACAATGTCCAAGAGATCAATCTGACCGAGCGCGAGCGCTTGATTCGCTATCTCCTTTACAACATCCGCGTGAACTGGAAATAGCTAGAAGCCGAGTTGAAGACTGATAAGAATTGCTCTACCCGCCCCAGGTACTGCTGAACCATGTAGTCGGTAAGCAGAATCCAAAGCATTTCTTAAACCTAGGGTGGCATAGCCCCATTGGAAATCATAACCAAGGTAAAGATTCACAACGTTCCACGAAGGGGACCCCCCATCAGGAATCACCGGATTGAGTACATCAGCCTCTGAAAGCGTAGTCTGAGCCTCAGCATGATGCCACTCCAGACGACTCCAAAATCCATATTGCGACCGAAAATGTAAGCCCATACGACTATTTAGGGGCGGGATTCGGGAAAAAGCTTCATCGCGTGTCAAATGTTGGCCACGAGTGTAAATCACATTGCCGTACAAAGCAAAGCTTCGATTCACAGGCACCTCTAATTCTGCTTCAATTCCTTGTATCAAAGCTCGACCTGTATTCATCAACTGAAATACATCCAGCCCTTCATAATTCGTTTGCCCTTGATAGCTACTCCCCATTAACTCAAGCAGGTCTTTCAACTGAGTGCGATATAATACCAATGAGCCAGTAAAATGCTCTGTTTTGGCTTTGATACCGATTTGGGAAGTGATAGATCGCTCGGGTAATAGGCTATCACCAGGGATAACAAATGCTTCATTACTGGCCCCTAAACCACTATAATCGTAGAGATTAGGAGCGCGAAAACCGGATTGAATCGAGGAAGTCAAAAAGTAGTTTTGCGAAAGCGGGTATTGGGCCGAAAGATTTCCCAAAACCTGCTGACTTTGCGTATTGATCGCTCCAAAGGTAGGATCATTGCCTTGCAGGATGAAGCGATTAGCTCTAGCGCCAAACCCTAGCCTGAGCTTGAGCAAATCCACTGTGTGTAAACTGTAAATCCCCATTTGACTCATGCTACTGCCATCTGGCAAACGCCCCATCAATTGCTCTACATCTTGGGCCCCCAAAGCACGCCGAGTCAAGCTGCTAGATACTTGATCCTGATAGTATTCGACCCCAGAGACAATATTCCAGTACAAACCTGGCTGAGAATGTACTTCTACATTACCACCATAGGTATTGACCTTATCTTTGCCTATATATTCATACTGAAAGCCACTGGGCACAGAGACTCTGTTCTCTTGATAGCTTTGGTAGGATACCGTAGCGCGGATTTCTTGAAACCACTCATTGTCAGTGTAAGCCCCATAACGGATATAAGATAGTTCCCTTTGGCGGGGCAACAACTGATTTTCTTCAAAGTCTTCGTACTGGAGGGCCGCAAAATCCTCTACTTCTGTCTGCCGAATAAATTGATAGGCCAAGGTCAATTCTTGCTTAGGAGAAAGTTTGATCCGAGCTTTGAAATCACCGGCTCTTTCTTTGTAGTCAGTCCTTTGCAAGGGAACGTTTGCCTCGTCTCCGGGGAAGCGTTCTCCGAAGGAACGAACCGAAATACCACCATGCACGGCTAGGACCGGACTACTAATCTGAAAATCGCCGCGGCCTGAAGTCTCCATCCCACGCGACATAAACTGCATCGTACCGCCCCCATGCGCTTGGATTCCTTGCCCACTAAAGCCAGGGGTGCGCGTAAACACTTGCGTAACACCTCCCATGGCATCAGAACCAAACTGCACTGATCCTGAGCCCCTTACCACCTCTACTTGTTCTACGCTAAAGGGATCAATCGTACTCAGATAGGCATTAGGACTGGGCCCAAATGTACCAGTGTTGACGCGAATTCCATCCACCATCAAAAGGGTACGATTGCCGGTCAAGCCCCTCAAATAAAGGGATTGACTCGCTGGATTGGTTTCTTCCACCCACGTACCAGGAGCGCCTACTAGGGCATCGGCCAAAGTACGAGGATTGTACTGTCTAAAGGTCTGACGGTCTAAGTTTGTTATTGCGCTCGCGGTTCTGACGGCTTCTCTGGGATAACGATGCGCACTGATGACCACTCCTCGGTTGATAGTGGACATCGCTGGCAGCAAATTGATGGTAATATGAGTCGTATCACCAACCACCATATTGGCCTCCACTATTTTGCGATCATAGCCGTGCCGTTCGACGACCAGTCGAATCCAACCTTCTGGGAGATCATTGATTTGAAACTCACCTTTTTGGTTAGTAATACTCGTTAACGGACGATCTTCCATGCTCACCTCCACACCGAGTAGAGGATATTCACCGATTTTGTCCATCACCACACCGGTCAGGGTTTGACCTAAAGATGATTGGATCGTGAGAATGGATACAGAGAACAGTAATAGTAAGCGTAAAGAATTGATGTGCATACCCACAAATTGTGTCCTAATGATACAATATAGAACGTTCTTGGAAGCTTTATCGTTGACTTTTGCCTAAAACCTTAACATTTAGCTAACCGCATTCCCTCATAAAAATTGTTTGTGAGGCTATTTTTTTAAACATAATTTCGGCCTCATGGAGATACCCAAGACATGGGCCAAATGGATATGGGGACTGATCGCACTGATAGCCAGTGTGTTGGTGTGGATCGTTCCGGGAACTGGGGACGGAGGAGACAGTATCCAACATTTTTTGACGGCCAAATATGCTTTTCAGTATCCGGCCTTCTTTTTTGATCTCTGGGCCAAACCCATTTACATGTTTTTTGCTGCGCCGATTAGCCAGCTTGGCTTTAGGGCTTTGATGTTGGGCAATGTCTGGCTGGGTCTAGGATCTGCTTGGTTGATTTACCGCTGCGCGGAACGCTGCGATTTAAAAGCTTCGGTTTGGGGCATCGTCTTTCTCTTTTCGGTTTCGGGTTTAGTGCCCTTGCTTTATTCTGGGCTTACGGAGCCTATTTTTGGTTTTGTTCTGATGTTGAGTGTGTATTTCGCCCTCGGCGAACGCTTGGTACTATCTGTGATCATCATTTCTTTTTTGCCCTTTGTACGCAATGAAGGTTGGGCTATCGTAGCAGTTTATCTGGTATTTCTCAGCTTGCGCCAAGAATGGAGAAAACTACCCCTATTGACCCTTGGTGCCATCGTGACCAGTCTGCTGGGCATGCCATTTCAGCGGCAATGGAATTGGATTTATACCAAGATTCCAGATTTTGGCGGGCAGGCGAGTTATGGAGAGGGTAGCTTTTTTCATTTTTTCAACAAGCTCAATTATGTGATCGGCATCCCACTATACGGCCTCTTGATTATTGGGGGGATAGCCTTGGTTTACAGCATTTTCCGCTCAGCGGAACGCGAAAAAATTAAACATTGGTTTACTTTCTTATGGCTAGTAGCCGGTAGCTATTCCGCGTATTTTCTTGCACATAGCCTCGCTTGGTGGTTACCTGGACTTAAGTCTATGGGGTTGGAAAGGGTCCTCGTTGGTACTATCCCCTTAGCTATATTGGTCGCCCTCTATGGTTTTCAGTTCCTACTCAGTTTTTTGCCCTCCAATTGGCAAAAAGGCACAGGTTTAGCCATCGCCGCTTATGTCGTGGTCTTTCCCTTTACCGCAAATCCCGCAGCTTACAATTGGGAAAAAGATTTTCAACTCAGCCCTGACCAAGTGATGATAGCCGAAGCAGAAGTCTTTTTGAGCGAAAAGTATGCGGAGGCCGTCTGGTACCATGAGCATCCCTACTTAAATTTTCTCGCGCAACGAAATCCTTTTGATGCTCAAGCGTATCATCGCATACTCACAGTCAAGGACTATAGCGCACTAGCTAGTGGCACTGTAATCGTCTGGGATTCTTGGTTTGCAGTTGTAGAAGGCTTAGAGTCCTTAGAAAACTTACGCAACCAACCAGACTTGGAAGAAGTCCGTGTTATTAGACATCCAGACGAAAGTATCGATGTACAAGTTGTAGTTTTCGTCCGGAAGTAATAACATTTTCGTACTTTCGTTCCCTTAGCAAGCTTATAATACTGTGAGAAGTAAACCCTTATTTTTCGTGGCCCTTTGTGCCGTCCTTGCCATCCAGAGTTGTCGCCTCAATCCTGCTGAAGGGCTGCGTTGGGATACTGACCTCCTTGCTCCCATTGCTAAATCTGAAGTGGGACTTTCCGATTTGATTCCAGATAGTCTGGTTCAGGTTGATGGCGACCAATTGATCAGCTTGATCCTGCGTGATACTTTCGCCAGCACTCGCCTTATCGATCTGATTGAATTACCAGATACCTCTGTTAACATTACGGTCAGTCTTGACTCTTTGGTCTTGGCCTCAGACACCATTGCCCAGAGCATCACGCTGGGAGAGATTGCCCGTCAGCTACAAGCACAGGGCAATACCGCTGGAGATCTGATCCTCGGTGCTCATGGTTCTATTTTGCCTTTGATCCCTGCGGTGAACGATATTACCTCTGGGCCGATCGAAATCGACGCCAGCGATTTTTTCCAGAATGCGGTCTTGGACTCAGGAGAGCTGGTTTTGAGTATTCAAAACGAATTGCCGCTTGCCATTGAAGACGTTATTCTAAATGTCCGTAATCAAAATTTACCCGGCCCTCCAATCGTAGTGGATACCTTTGAGCTAATCGATCCAGGCAAAAGTGTAACCCGAACTTATGACCTAGCCGGTAAAGAAATTGAAAGTCAATTGATCGGTGAGTTGGTCAACCTAAATGTAGCAGGAGGCCTTCTAGTACCGATAGATACAACTGACTTTATCCGAGTTACACTGGTCGCTCAAAATCTACAAGCGCAAACCGCTACGGCCATCTTCCCAGAGCAAGAGTTATTAGACACCACTCGTCAAACAGAGTATATCTTCCCCAGTGAGTTTTCAGATATTCGCCTAACCAAACTTGTAGTCAAATCTGGTAAAATTGAGGCCGAGACCGAAAGTACGATTGAAGATAGTATCCTCTTTTCGTACAGTCTCCCTGGAGCCGTCAATGCTCAAGGCGAAATACCCGAAGTTTCGCTAAAAATAGATCCCGCTACAGGCAATACCCCTAATATACAAACCGCAGAAGCCTCTTTGGGCGGCTTTACGATGGATTTGAGCGGTGGTGCCTTAGGAGCCAATACCTTGCAAGAGCAAATTAGGGTCAGCTTACTCTTTTCTGGGAATGTGACTACGCTCGACGAGGACGATTATGTTTCTGTTAGTTTTGGCCTAACCGAAATCGAACCTACTTATGTAGAAGGATTTATCGGCAGAGATGTATTTCGTTTTAGCGGGCAGGAGGCCATCGATCTCTTTGATGAACTAGATATCGAAAGGCTAAGCTTCACCCAACCTAGGGCTGAACTCGTCTTCGCTAATTCTATCGGTTTAGATGCTCAGGTAGAAGTCAATGACCTTCTAGCTATCAACGACAAAACCAATACGCAAACCCAATTGGTAGGGAGCCCTATATTGGCAGGGCCTCTAACTATCGCTGGTCCCAATCTACCGGATACAAACGAAGTGGTCCTGACACGCTTACCTTTTGATGTGGGTAACTCAAACATCGACGACTTCATCAATATACTGGCTACCGAACTGCGCTACGATCTTAGCCTAACCACCAACTTCAACCAAACACCACAGCAGCTAGACAACTTTGCAACGGATAACAGTGAAGTGGCAGCCTATGTAGAGTTTACCCTACCACTGGAAGGGCAAATTGGGGGTTTGAGGCTAGAGGATACCGTGGATGTCAATTTTGCCGATTCTGGTTTGGAGCTAGAAAATATTGCGGAAGCTGAATTAACCCTCATTCTAGAAAACCAGTTTCCCTTATCCGTTGACGTATCTGTTGATCTCTTAGATGAGTCTGGGCGTTCACTGGAAGTGCCACTAGAAGGCAGCCAAATCGCCGCTGGCATAGTAGATGCAAATGGCAGAGTGATTCAACCCAACAAAAGTGAGTTCAAAGTCAAGTTGACACAAGCAGAGTGGGAAGAAGTGAGCAATAGAGGCCGTTTTTTGATAGTCCGCTACGAAATGAACACCCAGCCAGGCGACGAAGCAGTGGCACTCTATGATGATTACAAGATTTTGATGCGCCTGGTAGCAGGCATTCGTTACCAATTGGAAAACTAAGTTCTGCATGTTGCAAACAAAAAGATATTTCATCCTCTTCAGCCTTTTGCTGTGCTTGAGTCCGCTAATTGCCCAAACGGGTTTTGCCTTTCGTTTTCAACCGCAGCAGATTGGTGCGACTTATTGGCAACCAGCGCTTCTCGCCCAACAACAATTAAATGGAGGGATTCAAATTGGGCTAGATGCAGATTATAGCCTAGGCACTAACAGCCTACCTTTCAATTTATTGCAGTTTACGGATAGCTTTCTTGAACAGGGCGAAAAAGATCGTATCATCGGCGAACTGGGCACCAATAACCAGCTAAGAGCCGCTTTTATGTTGGGGGGGCAAGCTCAGTTTAGCCTCAAGGGTTTGCCTTTGAGTTTGTCTTATCGTCGCCAACAATCAGTCTTTTTTCAGGTACCTTCCCCCAATACGCTGGGCTTAGTCCTCAACGGTAACCGTCCCTACGCTGGCACTCCGGTAACCGACGAAGACGTACGATTTCAAAACCTCCAATGGAGCGAATATGGTATTGGCACAGCCTTGAGCAAAGGAAAACTAGACTTTGGCTTAAGGTTAAAATTATTGCAAGGTCGAGTCTTCAATCAATTGCAGCGGTTGGATTACTACTTTTTTACCGAATCAGATGGTACGGTGATCGACATCAGCGCCGACTACGAGGCTTTTAGCTATGACGCTCAACAAGGCAATTGGGGTCTAGGCCTAGATTTGGGATTTTTATACCAAGCCAGTGATCGCCTACAGTTGGGCATTAGTGCCAATAATATCAGCCGCATTTGGTGGAATGGCAGCCAATTTAACAACCAAGTTGCCTTCAACTATGAAGGGGTAGAAATCGGTAGCCTGCTCAATGTCAACCTTCAGGACATCAACGATTTTTTTGTGATCGACACAGTCCAGGCTCTATTTGTCCCAGATAGCACCGTGGGTACGTTCCCCGCAGGGGTAGGCGGTAATATCCAAGTCCAAGCGCAGTATACGCTCAACAATGGTGGCAATGTATGGGCCAATGTCCAATATGGTTTTAATACTTTTGCCGATGGCGGAACGCTTCCCTTTTTCGTGCTAGGCTACCAAAAGCAAGTCAATAAATCCTTATTATTAGGCACCCACTTTTATGGCGGAGGAATGGAAAGCTTTGGTTGGGGCTTGTTTGGACAATACCGATTCAAATGGAACGAAAGTAATCAAGTGGCGCTTTTTGTGGCTTTGGACAATAGTATGGGTGCAATTTTACCGACCTTAGGTAGAGGAATTCGCGCTAATGGAGGATTAAGTATCTATTTGTAGGCTTTTTGGCTTTGCTGGTCTATATTTGAAGGGATACACCTACTTTACTATGAGAGCTACCAGCCTACTAAGTGCAATCATCTGTTTTTTTCTGTGCTTTTCTATTCCAACCAAAAGCTTAGGCCAATCTTCTACGGAAGACGCTCGACAAATGCGCTTACGCCAAGCTCTCGTCAATTCGTGGTTTATTGATGGCTTTCAGGCTCCTGGCAGCTCGACGAGCATCAAACCAAAACAGGGTTCACTCTTTATTTTCACCCCTGACCTCGGCTTCCGCTACAATCTAGCAGGCCAAAATATTTTGGTAGAGGGGGGGTATAGCCGTACTAAAGACAGTGTTTTTCTCCAGTTGGGGCTCGCAGATCAAAGTATCCAAATTGACTCAGTCCGTTATGTGGTACGCAATGGAGAAGCCTCCATCAATATGTTTCAAGGGGGACGTTCTGTAGGCAATCTAAATGCCAATGACTTTTCCTCCCAAAGAGTTCAGGAGGGTTATAGTCTTGCGTTCTCAGCAGATTCTTCCCTTTTGACTCTGGCAGGCCCTGCGGGAACGTTTCAACTTAAGCGCTTAGTTATGGATACGGGCGGCTTTTCTCTCATGTCTCTCCTTAGGGCGATACTCGGGATGGCCTTTTTGCTGGGCGTAGCCTATTTGCTCAGTACCAATCGTAAGCGGATTGATTGGCGGCTGGTGGCTACTGGCATTGGCTTACAACTCTTTTTGGCAGTTTTAGTCCTTAAAGTACCCGGCGCCAGCTGGATTTTCGAAAAGATTTCCGAAGTTTTTGTAGAGATATTAGGCTTTACCGAGTCGGGCGTCAGCTTTCTTTTTGGAGGCTTGGTCAACGGCAATAGTGGGCTAATTTTCGCCCTACAGGTGCTGCCTACCATTGTATTCTTCTCCGCTCTAATGGCTATTTTGTACTATGCCGGCATCCTACAAAAGGTAGTATATGGTTTTGCTTGGTTGATGAAAAAGACCATGCGCCTCTCTGGTGCTGAGAGTCTAGCGGCGGCAGGTAATATCTTTCTTGGTCAAACAGAATCACCGCTTCTAGTACGTCCTTATTTGGAAAAAATGACCCGCTCGGAGATCATGGCCCTGATGACTGGAGGTATGGCTACGATTGCTGGGAGCGTTTTTGCTGGTTATGTGCTATTCCTCGGTGGTACCGATGAGGCCCAGCGGCTGTTATTTGCCAAACATTTGCTTACGGCTTCGATTATTTCTGCTCCAGCTGCTCTCGTAGCGGCCAAGATGCTAGTACCTGAGACGGAAGAGGTCAACGAAGATCTTGATGTCCCGAAGGATAGAATTGGTTCCAATCTTCTTGACGCCATCACCAATGGTACAACAGACGGCCTAAAACTCGCGGTTAATGTTGGCGTGATGCTCCTAGTTTTTATCGCCCTAATTCGCATGGTCAATTGGGGCCTAGCCGATCAAATTGGAGAATGGACCAATCTCAATGATTGGGTAGCAGCTAGCACAGATGGCAGGTACTCACAATTCAACTTGCAATACATCTTTGGCTTGCTCTTTGCCCCTGTGGCATGGCTATTGGGTGTCCCTAGCGATGACCTCATGATTGTGGGTCAGCTCTTGGGAGAAAAAACGATCATTAATGAATTTGTGGCCTACACCTCTATGGGAGATGCTAAGCAGATCGGCCTCTTTGCCAACTACAAATCGGTCATCATTTCGACCTATGCCTTATGTGGTTTTGCCAATTTTTCCTCCATCGGGATACAAATTGGCGGCATAGGCGCACTGGCCCCAGGGCAAAGAAAAACCCTTTCCGAATTAGGGATAAAATCTCTCATTGGTGGAACCATTGCGGCCTTTATGACGGCGGTTTTGGCAGGGCTAATTGTCTAGAAACCCATGCCTTTTTTCGCATTTTCTTCCTTCTGGATAAATACCACGGTGAAGTAGATCCCTTTTTCTGTAGCCGAAGGCATAATGTATTTGATCACTTCTATTTGTTCGCGGGGAAACACCTCGTATAGTTTCTCAGTTACATCTATATTGCCTGCGGCATCATAAGTGCCATTTTCGAAGAAAAAGGAGAGAATTCGCTGTCTATCTTCCATAATTTTTTCTTTTCTAACCCCTAAAAGGTAGAATTTGTGACAGCTAATATTCAAATTATTGTATTTTTATTTCTTGGACAGACATAGTTACCGTTTTTCATGCGCTTAGAAGACGAGATCAAACAAAAAACCCCTTTCCGATCCGCCAAAGAAAGGGCCATAGTAAACCTACTCTTTACCAATAACTGGCTGATAGGGCTGCAAAAGCAGACATTTAAACCTTATGGGATAACCCTTCAGCAATTTAATGTACTACGCATTTTGAGAGGTCAATATCCAGAGCCAATTTCAACCTCTGACATTAGAGATAGAATGCTAGATCGCATGTCGGATGTTTCTCGCATTGTCGATCGCTTGGTCAGGAAACAATTAGTGGTGCGTAAAACCTGCAAAACCGATAAAAGATTAGTTGATGTTGTCATCACCGATACAGGGCTTGAACTCTTACAGGAAATTGACAAGAATGTCAACGTAAAAGGATTTGCAATGGGTATCTCAGAAGAACAAGCCGAGCAACTCAACGAAATACTCGACCAGCTCCGTACCATCTCTAAAGAAGTTTCTGCCTAGATGGATTATTTCGTACACCCTAGCGCTATTGTTGATGAAGGCGCGACCATCGGTAAAGGGACTAAAGTATGGCACTTTTGCCATCTAATGTCAGGTTGTAAAATTGGAGAAAACTGCTCCTTTGGTCAGAATGTATTTGTCGCCAATGGCGTAGAAATTGGCAATGGCGTTAAAGTCCAAAACAATGTCTCTATTTACGAAGGCGTAATTTGTGAAGACCAAGTCTTTTTAGGACCTTCTATGGTGTTTACCAACATCAAAAACCCCCGTTCTGGTATCGTCCGCAAAGGTCAATATGCTATCACCCACCTTGCCAAAGGGGTAAGCATAGGGGCCAATGCGACCATTGTCTGTGGGGTAAAGCTAGCTCCTTATGCTTTTGTGGGAGCCGGTACTGTGATTACCAAAGATGTGCCTGCTTACGCCTTGATGGTGGGTAATCCCGCGCGGCAAATCGGCTGGATGAGTGAATATGGGCACCGCCTCGAATTTGATGAAAACGATGTCGCTCACTGCCCAGAGAGTAAGCAACGATATGAACTGAGCGAGGGCAAAGTAAAACGCATCCACTGAAAACCTTACATCTTGACGAATATTTTGGGTGAAAATAACTACTTTTCGCTCACCCAAACCTAACATGAGTCACACAAGCCTCAAGCAAACCTCCTATATATACGCCCAGGAAACTATGAGAGCCGCCCTCGAGCGACTCAATCTACTTCCCAGTGGCACCCAGCTCTTTGTGCTGGAAGAAAAGCAGCGACTAATCGGGACGCTTTCTGATCGCGATATTCGCAATGGTCTCCTCCGTAATCTTCAACTCGATGATCCCGTTAGAGTCTTTATGGACCCTGACTTTGCGTTCGTCACCGACGGCAACCTCAGTCCGGACCAAATGGATTCCTTTCGCGCCTCTGGTCTGCAAATTTTGCCCTTACTTGACGAAGGACATCACATCATCGACCTCATCGACCTAGCAGACACTAAGTCTATTTTACCGCTAGAAGCCTTGATTATGGCAGGGGGACAAGGCAAGCGGTTGCGGCCTTATACCCAAGAAACGCCTAAACCTTTATTGCCTTTGGGCAACAAAACGATCATAGAGCATCTGATCGATCTTTTGGGGCAGTATGGTATCCAGCGAGTTCATCTATGCACCCGCTACCATCATCAGCAGATTGAAGCTCGCCTTAGGCAAAAGCTCCCAGAGGTAAACTTAGCGTTTCATGTTGAAGATCAGGCTTTGGGAACCATCGGCGGTGCAGGCTTGATCGATAATTGGCAAAGAGAAGATTTGCTCATCATCAATGCTGATTTATTGACCAATATCAACCTAGCACACTTTTTTAAAGCCTACCAGCAAAGTGAGGCCGATATGGCTATTGCGGCCACTCGTTTTGAGTTTCAAGTGCCTTTTGCAGTGCTAGATACGCACTATGGACAGGTTTATGGCATAGATGAAAAGCCCAAAATGTCTTATCAAACCAATGCCGGAATCTACCTGATCAAGCAAAAAGAGCTGGCCAATATTCCTCCAAACGAAGTATTTGACGCTACCGATTTGATTGAAAAGCTAATCCAGCAAAATAAAAAGGTCATTTCTGTACCTTTGGATGGATATTGGTTGGATATCGGCACGCCCGAAGACTATCACAAGGCGCAAGAAGACATCCGCCACCTGGAGATAAACTAGAGATGAAAGCACTCTTAGCCGTTAGTGGCGCAGGCGGATTTATTGGAAGCCACCTTGTGGAATACCTCCTCGCTACAGGGCATCCTGTCAGAGCGTTGGTCCACTATCATAGTAATGGTAACTGGGGTTGGCTTGATCCTTACAAAAGTAAATCTCATCCTCAATTAGAGGTCATAGCGGGAGACATACGCGATCCTTTTTGGGTAGAGCAGCAGCTGAGAGAGGTTCACACTGTATTCCATCTAGCAGCACTCATCGCGATTCCTTTTAGTTATCAAGCGCCAGCTAGTTATGTATCTACCAATGTATTGGGGAGCATCAATCTGTTGCAAGCGGCTCGTAAACATCAATGCGAGCGTGTGATCCTCATGTCAACTTCTGAAGTGTATGGTACAGCCCAGCAAATCCCAATTAATGAACAGCATCCCGTACGAGGGCAAAGTCCATATAGCGCAAGCAAAATTGGCATGGAAGCCCAAGGCGAAGCTTTTTATCGCAGCTTTGATCTCCCAGTAAGTGTCGTCCGCCCCTTCAACAATTATGGCCCCAGACAGTCTCTAAGAGGAGTTTTGCCGAGTATTTTATTACAACTGCTGCGCAGAACGCCAAGACTCGAACTAGGAGATTTGCGGCCCAGCCGGGACTTTTTGTACGTAAAAGATTGCGTAGCCGCTCTATATGCTATCGCCCAATCTAAGGCTACCATTGGCCAAACCCTTAATATTGCAACCGGCCAAGAAGTAAGCATCGAATCCTTAGCCAAGACTCTAATCGACCTTCTAAATCCGGAGACGCCGATCGTGCAAGATCCCCAACGGATACGGCCGGACAAGAGCGAGGTTTTTAGACTTTGCGGCGATGCATCCCGATTACAAGAGCTTACGTCTTGGCAGGCTCAATACAATTTAAAAGCAGGCCTTACGGAAACCATCGCTTGGTTCCGCGAAGCGGAAAACCTCAAACACTACCCACCTCAATCCTATCAGCTATGATTCCATTGTCAGAACCATATCTCAATGGTAATGAGTGGGAGTATCTTAAGGAGTGCTTGGATACCAATTGGGTTTCTAGTGCAGGCCCCTTCGTGGAACGCTTTGAACGAGAGGTCATTCGACAAGTACGAGTTCCCAACGCAGTTGCCCTTGCCTCTGGCACTGCGGGCCTACATTTAGCGCTCATCGTGGCAGGAGTGGGAGCGGGAGATTATGTCCTAGTCTCTAACCTTACTTTTGTCGCCCCAGTCAACGCCATCCGCTACCTAGGTGCCACCCCCATTTTGGTAGATGCTGATCCAGAGACTTGGCAAATGGATCATGAGCTTTTGGCCCAGAAGCTAGCCTCCGAAACCGAAATTCGGGAGGAAGGATGCTACTGGACCAAAGGCGAAGGCTACATCAAAGCCTTGCTACCAGTGCATATCCTCGGAGGTGCTTGTGAGATGGAGCGACTACAACAATTGGCGGGTCAATATCAAATGGCCTTGGTAGAAGATGCTTCGGAGGCTTTAGGTGCCGTATATGATGGCAAACCATGTGGTAGTTGGGGCGATATGGGAGTATTGAGCTTCAACGGCAATAAAATTATCACTAGTGGTGGTGGGGGGATGTTTCTGAGTCGAGAAAGCGAACTAGCGCAAAAAGTAAGGCATCTGAGTACGCAAGCAAGGACAGATGCCCTCAGATACGGGCATGACGAGATTGGCTATAATTATCGGCTCTCAAACTTACATGCCGCAATAGGACTTGCTCAGTTAGAACAACTAGAGGCATTCGTTCTGCGGCGCAGAAATAATACTGAAAAATACACCGCTAGACTTAGCCAAATAGAAGGCATCCAACTACAAAAGCACGAGGCTTTTTGCCAGCCCAATTGTTGGCTTTTTAGCATCTTGCATCCCTCAAAAGAGGCCTTGATGGCCCATCTGATCGATCAAGGTATCGGCTGTAGGGCCATTTGGAAGCCTATGCACCAACTCCCTATGTATCAAGATTGTAGTCTATGGAAAGCTAACCATTTTTCTACTGATGACTGCCACAGTAGTCGTATCGCAGAGCAGGGATTGAGCCTACCTAGCTCTGCTAGTTTAAAGGAAGAACAGTTGTCCTTTGTATGCGATCAGATAGAAGCGTTCTGCGTAGCAGGCTCCTAAACGAAGGGCCTTAAGATAGTTTTGGAAAAAACCTTACATCACAAAAAGCCTTGGGTTTGAGGGCTTGTATTTGAGTAAAATAATTACTCATTTAGCAGCGATGATTGAAACTCTGATATCGTCTAAGACCCGAATCAAACTGTTGTTGAAGTTCTTTCTCAACAATAAAAACACCGGCTATCTCCGCAATCTAGAGGCTGAGTTTGGTGAGTCCACCAATGCTATTCGCATGGAACTCAATCGCTTGGAGAAAGCTGGTATGCTGACCTCTAATCTCGAAGGAAACAAAAAGATCTTTAAGGCGAATGTGCAGCATCCACTTTATGGGGAAGTGCATAGCATTGTCATGAAGTATGTAGGACTGGATCGTATTATCCAGCATGTGGTCAAGCGATTGGGAGCCGTTGAGGAAGTGTATTTGACGGGTTCTTTTGCCAAAGGACTAGACAGTAGCATTATCGATTTGATTATGGTAGGGGAAGTCCGCGTAAGCGTTTTGGCTGATTTGGTGAAGAAAGCGGAAGCCCTAATCAATCGACGGATAAGATATATTATCTACAGTCAAGAAGAGTTTCAAAAGAATCAAGAGGAGCTTGCTCAAGATCAAATGCTATTGCTTTGGCAAGCTGATCAATCCTAACAAACATCTATGACCCCTAGCTTAAAGAAATCCGCCTCAACTGAAAATGATATCCCCCAAGAAGTTGTCGATATCGCTGCCGCGAAGGAGGGAAATCTTTATACGATTGAAGCCCCCGCCTATTTCTCTCTAAACTTGAAGGAATTGTTGGAGTATAGAGAGCTATTTTACTTTTTCACTTGGCGCGATATTAAGGTCAAGTACAAGCAAACTGTATTGGGATTTTTGTGGGCCATATTGCAGCCATTTTTGATGATGCTGCTTTTTACGGCCATTTTTGGTAATGCCTTAGGAGTGGAATCTGATGGTATCCCCTACCCTATATTTGCGTATTCCGGCTTATTGTTATGGAATATTTTTGCCACTGGTCTTAATTCTTCCGCAAATAGCATGGTGGTAAATGCAAACCTTATCAAGAAGATTTATTTCCCGAGAATGATCATACCGATGTCTTCGGTATTAGTAGCATTATTTGATTTTTTGATGGCAGTGATTGTGTATATAGGTCTTCTGATTTATTATCAATATCAAGTAGATCTTGTCAAGATTCTCGTTTTCTTGCCATTAAGTCTGGTTTTAACCACCATCAGCACCTTTGGTTTAGGGAGTATTTTAGCAAGTCTAAATGTTAAGTACCGAGATTTCCGATATGTAGTCCCTTATCTGATTCAGTTTCTCTTGTTTATCAATCCGGTTATCTATTCTACTGCCATCTTTACAGCTCCTTGGGCAAAGTATGTCATTGCGATCAATCCAATGGCTGGCGCTATTAACATGTCAAGATTTGCTTTTGTTGATAAGCCTATTGAATGGGATTTGGTAGGAATTAGTGTAGGCTCAGGCCTAGTTTTGATGCTCCTAGGGGTCTATATTTTCAGAAAAACCGAAGCTTATTTTGCCGATTTGGCCTAAATCAATTGTTCATGAAACCTATTCTTGAGATTCAAAATATCAGTAAAAGATATGTTATTGGTGGCAATAAGGAACGTTACCTCAGTCTTAGAGAACAGCTAGTCAATAACTTTAGAAAGGGTTTTAGGGCCCCAAAAGAGTCTTTTTTAGCCTTAGATGATGTTTCTTTTGAGGTTATGCCTGGTGAGACAGTTGGCGTAATCGGCAAAAATGGAGCAGGAAAATCAACACTCTTAAAAATACTATCTCGCATTACCCCTCCTACTACTGGTAAGATTCTCGCTCGCGGTAGAGTCGCTAGTCTGCTAGAGGTAGGGACTGGATTTCATCCAGAACTAAGCGGTAGAGAGAATGTATACCTAAATGGTTCGATATTGGGGCTTACTCGATCCGAAATTGACAAAAAGTTTGACGAAATCGTTGACTTTTCAGGAGTGGGCAAATTCCTTGAGACACCTTTAAAGCGTTACTCTAGTGGCATGCAGTTACGATTGGCTTTTGCTGTAGCAGCTCACTTGGAGCCTGAGATATTGGTGATAGATGAAGTCTTAGCCGTTGGAGATGCTGAATTTCAAAAGAAATGTCTGGGCAAGATGGATGAGGTAAGTAAAAGCGGGCGTACAGTCTTGTTTGTGAGCCACAATATGGAGGCCGTTAGGAATCTTTGCACCAAGGGTGTCATGCTAGTAAAAGGTCAGTGCAAAAGTGTAGGACCCATCGAGGATATAATCGAAGAATACATTAACCAATATACAGCTGAGCCAGAAGGGGCTAGTATGACTATCCCTAGAGACAAAAAATTTAGCACTTGGATCACAGAACTTAGCGTTATCGCAGATGGTCAACATAATGCTAATGTGAATATGGGAGCCTCTCTTGCATTTGACATAAAATTTGAGAGTGAGACCCCAGTAAAGGATTTGGTAATCGGTTATGTCATCAGTACCCTTAAAGGTGAAAAAGTCATAAATGCCAATACTGTTTACCAACCTTACACCTCTTATGAAGAGGGAGTAATCAAAGGTAAGGTTCGTTGTCAGATAGGCACGGTTCCGCTTATGCCAGGCCGTTATCAAGTGTCATTTTGGCTCGGAAGGTCTATTCAGCTTATGCAGCAGTTGGACGATATCCTCACATTTGAAGTCCTCCCTCAAGACCTTTGGGGTAAAGGCCAACTACCACCCAAAAATGCTTCCTCCTTATGGTGGAATACTGATTTTCAATTTTTACCTGAGTCTGTTTCAAGCGCTAAGAACTAAGGTAAAGCCCAAGAATTGAAGCATCAGAAAAAAAGTTTCTCACCACCCTCTCAATGGTATAGATATTATGGGTTTAGATACAAACGGCGTAAAATTTCTTTTGGATGCCAAAGGTGCAGGAGTCTCTTTTGCAAAGTCAGCAATGATCGGAAGGCAGTTTTTGTACCTCGATCAATCAGAGTTGCAAGCGTGTTTCAAACTGTTAGGTGAAACGCTTTCAGCAAATGAGGCCAAAGCAATTATTGAAGAGTATAATGGTTATGCAGAACAACTCTTATATCAAGTAGGAGCTGATGCTGTAGATAGTTTTGATGCTTCAGATTACGAATCGGCCAGTGTTATCCATGACTTTAATCAACCTATTGGTCAAGAACACAAAGGAAAGTACACAATGGTACTGGATGGGGGTACACTGGAGCATATTTTCCATTTTCCAAACGCCATTCAAAATTGTATGGAGATGCTTGAAGTGGGTGGACATTTTCTCAGTATTACCCCCACTAACAATATGTTTGGTCATGGGTTTTACCAATTTTGTCCAGAATTATTCTATCGAATTTTTTCCATTGAAAATGGTTTTGAAATTGAAGAGATTATCACCTTCATCAATGAACCTAACTCAGCATGGTACAAGGTAAGTGATCCCCAAATAGTAAAGAAGAGAGTTAAATTGATCAATAACAGAGAGACTTATTTACTTGTTCGTGCCAAAAAAGTCCAGTCTGTCCCAGTCTTAGTAAAGCCCCCACAACAAAGCGACTATGTAATCAATTATTGGGATCCAGAGCAAGAAAGATCGGAGTTGAAGCCCTCCATGGCTAGAAGAGTCATCAATAATTTGCCCAAACCGTTAGGAAGCTTCATATCAAATTTCGCCCAGTTATTTAGAAAGACTTCCCTCCAAAAGGAACTAGGCATTGCTAATCCGCTCTATTTCAAGAAAAAAAATCTTTAAGGCCATGGAAGTTATCTCTCCTTTAACGAAAAACACTGAAATAAAATCCATCAATAAAATTCCCGTTCCAACTTTGGTTCAAAAGTACCAAGAGGAATTAAAATTGGATATCGGCACCTTTGTCCAAGGTCTTGAAACAATCGAACTTTTTGAGTGTAAAAAAACCGGCTACCAATTTTTTTATCCATTCAACCTCGATGGAGACGGTCAGTTTTACGAAAAACTTGAGCGTTTTGATTGGTATTATCTCCCCTGGAAATGGGAGCATCAACAAACGCTAACTCTAATTAAACCTGGCCAATCCGTATTGGAAGTAGGTTGCGGACCAGCAAGCTTTGTAGCTCATCTACAAAAAGAAGGATATGAAGCAGTAGGCCTTGAGCTAAATGAACATTGTGTAAATCAGGCTCAGGCAGAGGGATTGGACGTAAAACTAGAATTGGTTCAAGATCATGCCAATACCAATCCTAACAAATACGATCTTGTCTGTAGTTTCCAAGTTCTAGAGCATATTGCAGATGTAAATTCTTTTCTCCAAGCCAGCATTACATGTCTTAAACCAGGGGGAAAATTAGTGGTATGCGTTCCCAACAACGGATCGTTCATCAAAGATGAAAAATGGAATGTCCTAAATATGACACCTCATCACATGGGTTTGTGGAAGGAGGACAGCCTACGGAAGCTAGAAAATTGTTTTAAAATTAAAACAGAGGAGATTCGATTTGAGCCCCTAGAACCGCGCCACTTTCATTGGTATCGAAAAGTATGGGAAAGTAAGTATCTACCCAAAGAAGGTAGTATATTTTATAAGATTTATCATAAAATGGGCCTTTATAAGTTGATTGACAAATGGATAAAAAACCATCATCAAACTATACATGGACATTCTATTTTGGCAATCTATCAGAAATTAGACTAGTAAGCGACGAAAAATGGTAAGCCTAAAAAAAATCACTCATAATCTCTTCCTATCTCTCTTATTTTTAGGAATAGTTACGACTCTTACTGCCCAGCCAATGGTGAATCTGGGGCCGGATCGGGTAGAGTGTGGACAAACTACCTTAGATGCAGGCAATGCAGGTGCAACTTATCTCTGGAATACTGGAGACGTTCAACAAACAATTTTAGTGAGTAGTTCAGGATATTATTGGGTAGATGTTACTGATGGCAGTGGTACCACACGTGATTCTGTCTATTTAGCTTTTTCGACTTCGCCGAACGCTCCGACCTTAACAGACACTACCATTTGTTCAGGCAATTCTATTTCCCTGACGGCAAATGGTTCAGCAGATTATATGGCCTGGTTTAGCTCACCTACGGGGGGTACTCCTATTTACTTTGGTACCACTTATACCACTCCAGTATTAAATACGACAACTACCTATTATGTTGAGGGTAGAAATTCGACTGCTTTGCCTAGTCTCCCAACTAGCATTGGCTTTCCTACCATTGGCAATGGTACAAGCGGCAATTACTATCCCATTTCTGATGATAGAGGATTATTATTTCAAACTACTACTGCCTTTCTCCTTGATTCAGTCACCTTGTATACGCAAGGAAACCTGAGTGGCCAAGTCGAATTGTATGATAATAACGTATTACTATTTACTCAACCTATCTCCGTAAACGCGGTGGGAGCAAATCCAATATTTTTGGGTTTTGATGTGCCGATTAGCAATAATTTAGAGCTCCGCCTTTCCAATCCAGTGGGTGCAAACATTTACGTTGATTTTCCTATGAACGTCGCGCCTAACGATTTCCCATTCACATATGGTCCTGTCACGATTATCAGTGGTACCCCTTTATTGACTCACTACAATTACTTTTACGATTGGAAAATAAGTCCTTTGTATTGCGCGTCTAATAGAACTGCAGTCAATGTAAATATCCTTCAAACACCAAGTTTGGATTTAGGTCCTGATACGAGTATTTGCCAAGGAACGGTAATTTTGGATGCTACTTTTCCAGGCGCTAGCTACTCTTGGAGCACCAGTTCAACTAATCCTACTATCACGGTCAATAGTTCAGGACTATACAGCGTAAGCAGCTCAATTGGCAATTGTGTGGCGACAGATTCAATATTTGTAGAAATCTTAGGCACCCCTTCTCCCGCAACCTTAGCCGATACTACAGTATGTGGCCCTCAAACCGTAATCTTATCACCTACCCAAAATGGTAATAACATCGGATGGTATGATAGCCCTACAGGAGGCAACTTACTTTTTATTGGTCAAAGTTATCCGTTTCCAGCTACGATAAGCACTACTTTATACATGGAATCTTGGATTGTGGCACAACAATCTACCATACCCAATCAAGCAGGTTTCCCAACTACAGGCAATGCAGTATCAGGCAACCTCTACAATATTCCCGATGACCGCGGACTAATTTTTAGCACGCCAAGAGATTTTATTTTGCAATCTGTACAATTACATGGCAGTGCTGGATTGAGTGGTACGATTGCCCTCTATGACGACCAAACCTTACTAGACAGTAAAACTTTTAGTTTGACCCAAGGGGGTGGAGAAGAAATTTTTCTTGGATTTCAAGTGCCTGTTTCCAATCAATTGCGACTCATGCTCGAAAATCCTCAGAATGGAAGCATTTATGTAGATTTTCCGATTAATAACGATTTCCCACTCCAATATGGTGATCTCAGTATCCTATCCGGAACTCCGTTTACTAATCACTATAATTATTTTTATGACTGGAAAATCATCCCCTTCTCATGTAATGCGCCACGTACTCCAGTAAATGTCAATATCTTGCCTAGTCCTGTGGTTTCCTTGCTTGAAGATACTTTAGTCTGTGGTTCATCTTTGCTTTTGGACGTCAGCAATCCTAATGCATCCTATCTGTGGAATACCTCCGATACTACCAGTACTCTCACCGTAACAAATAGCGGGGTTTATACCGTCTCGGTAAGTATCGGGCAATGTATCGTAACCGATGAAATAAATATTGAAATTCTGCCTCCCCCTAGCAACAATATTTTAGTCAGTGACACAACGATTTGTGGCGAAGCAGAAATCCTACTCTCAGCCAATTCCCCCACCCCCAATAATATCTATTGGTATCAAGACACTTCCTTCCGTCAAGTTCTCGGTATAGGAGATAATATTAGTGTATTTATTGAGGACACTTCCATCTTTTATCCAAGGATTGAACAGGAAAGACAAATTACTCAACTTCCCTCTAATGCTGGTTTCAATTCTCCATTTTCTTCGACAGGAGGCTATTTCTCAGTCAGTAACAATAGAGGAATAGACTTTGAATCGAGTGAGAGCTTTATGCTAGAATCGGTTGACATTTATATAGAATTTCCTCCCTTAACGGGAACGGTAGTTATGTATGAAGATGGGATTCCTGTAGCATCAAAAGATGTCGAACTTACTGATTGGGGGAAGAACACAGTGTTTCTAGGCTTTCAGGTAGAGAAAGATCAAGATATGCGCCTAAATCTTGAAAATCCAGTTGGTGCGCAACTAAGAGTCAACCTCCCAGTAGTTTATCCGCTCCAATTTGGTGCGATAAAATTCCTCCAAGGATTTAATCAAGGAACTCCACTCCCCAATCATTACAACTTCTTTTTTAATTGGAAAATTAGACCAGAAACTTGCGTATCTGAGCCAAGCGATTTACAAGTAGATGTCAAATATATTCTAGAACTACCCAACTATATCTATTCTTGTGATGATACTACTTTATCCACCGGTCTGGTAGGTACTCACCTTTGGAGTACTGGTTCTTCTAATAGTAGCATTAGTGTAGATTCTTCAGGGATATATACCGTCTCTATTGATGACGGACAAGGTTGTATCGTTAATGGTACTACTGAAGTCGAAATACCAAATAGTTCAGGGCTCCAAGATGATGGGATTTTGTGCGGTAACCAACTCCTCACAAACTACGATTCTACCGCCGTGTTTGCTTGGAGTACAGGCGATAGTGTACCGACGATTACAGTCAATACCCCTGGTACTTACTCTGTCATCATTGAGGAACCGCGAGGATGTGTATTGTTTGATACCATTACGGTAACCGGCTTTGATAACTTCCCTATCGTAGATTTGGGAGATGATGTGGTGGATTGTGATAGTACGGTTTTAGACGCCGGTAATCCCGGTTTGAACTACCTTTGGAATACAGGGGAAATGACGCAGACGATAACGCCTACGGCCAGTGGCAACTTTATCGTAAATGTAACCAATGCCAATGGCTGTTTAACCAGAGATACGATCGGCGTATTGATCAATCCTTCCCCTCAAGCCTCCTTTAATGTCAACGTTTTCAACCAGACAATTTCTCTTTTCAATTCCTCAACCTTCGCTACTTACTTGTGGAACTTTGGGGATGGCAATAGCAGTCAGCAAGTCAGTCCTACTCACACCTATCTAACAGGGGGTAATTATCAAGTTATGCTGATAGCCAGCAACGAATGTGGGAATGATACCTTTACGCAAGAAGTCGTGATTTTTAATACTTCTTTGGAGCGTGAGCTCCTATTAGAGAGTTTCAAAATCTATCCCAACCCCACCAACTCACGGCTTAATCTTGATTGGGAAGATTTGCAAGGAGGAGGCGACATATCACTGAGCTTTTATAATGCAGTGGGTCAAATATTATGGGTAGAAACCATAAATGCCCAAAACAGACATTGGGAAAGATCAATCGCTAACCAGCCAAGTGGGATTTATAAACTACAAATTAGGTATAAAGAAAAGCAGGCTACCGTTAACATAGTCAAAGAATAAATGCTCCAAACCGCCCCTACTGCTTTTTGTACGATCGTAACGGCGAGTCATTTAGACTATGCTTTAGCTCTGTGTCTGTCTTTGCGACAATTTGAAACGGAGGCTCCTTTTTTTGTTCTCCTGACAGATGAGCCAGCAGAAAAGGAGGAACTCTGGTCGCAGTTTCCTCAGGTATATCTACTGCGACTTGCTGATCTGGCCCCCTTAGCGCAAGCCACGGCCATCATCGAAAAGTATAGAGAGACCCCCGACTTTATGCGGTGGTCTCTCAAATCTGTCCTTATGCTTTACCTGCTAGAGAAGCAAGCGTTCGACGAAGTCGTCTTTCTGGACTGTGATCTCTGCTTTTACCAATCCATTGATCCTATTAAGGAACAATTATCAGCAGCAGGCATATTACTGTCCCCTCACTGGCGCTGCCAAGATCCAGCGATTGATTCAGAAAATTTCAAGCTCAACTTTACCGATGGCATGTATAACGGGGGGTTCTTGGGGGCGACTCAAGCGGGTATTCCGGCTCTCAAATGGTGGCGCAACGCCTGCCTTTACCGTTGTGAACGTACGCGCGAAGAGGGACTTTATGTGGATCAAAAATTCTTAGATCTGTTACCAGCTCAGTTTCCGTCGACACGGATCAATCATCATCGAGGTTGCAATGTTGCTAACTGGAATCTTTCAGAAAACCGGCGAACCCAAAACGCTCAAGGGGAAATATTGATCCTCGATAAATGGCCGATTATATTTATTCATTATTCTGCTTCGACTGTAAGAGGGATATTAAAAGGCAAGGATCCACTCTTAAGTGATCATTTGGATCAATGGAAGACTCTGTTAGATCAAGCTGCGGACATTTTAGGTCGAAATAAGCGCAATTTTAATGCAGCAGGCCCACAAGCCTCCTTACCCAAACGCATCCTTAATAAATTGGGAATCAAGGCCAATAGCAAATGAAAATAGCGGTACTTACGCATAGCTTTGGCCTTCCAACGGAGACTTTTATCTACAATGAAGTCTGCGAACTGAACCGACAAGTAGCGCTCAGTTTACTCACTTGTCAGCGTTACAATCCAGAACGCTTCCCTTTCGATAAAGTCAAAGTAATCCCCTATACCCAAGGTAGAATAAGGGGCAAAACCCTTTGGGAACTGCGCAAAAGAGATTGGCACTATTCTTTTTACAGTCCTGTCTATGCAAGCGTTCTGCGAAGCAGTATAGAAAAAATAAATCCTTCCCTTATACATGCCCATTTCGGTCCAGAAGCTATTCGCTTTTGGGACAATCTCACGTTAAACCCTAAAATACCCTTCCTCATCAGTTTTCATGGCTATGATGCTTCACGCATGCTTAGGTCAAAATCATACGTAAGAAAAATCAAGCAACTCGTCAAGCAGCCAAACGTAAGCATTATTTGTGTTTCAACTTATATGCAAAGGCAATTGGCGGGGGTAGGTATTTCCTCTCCGAGAACGCATATTCTCTACTACGGCACCGATTGTGACTTTTTTACCCCAAAGGAGACAGCAGCTACCAAAGATGTCTATAGATTTTTGCAGATATCAAGCTTCCGAGAGAAAAAGGGTCATCGCTATACTTTAGAGGCTTATGCACGCTTTAGGGAGAAACATCCTGCGCTAAAGACACAGATGATTTTAGCCGGTGAGGGACCACTAATGCCTGAGATTAGAGCACAGGTAGCCGCGCTTGGTTTAGAGCAAGTAGTAGAATTTCCAGGATTGGTAACGCCGCAGCAAGCTAAAAGCTTATTGCAGGAAGCGCATTGTTTTGTCCATCATAGTGTCAGAAGTAATACGGGGGACCAAGAAGGAATTCCGAATGCGATTATGGAAGCCATGGCCATGCAGCTACCCATTTTAGCGACCCGACATGCAGGCATCCCGGAGTTGGTAGAATCGGGAGTGAACGGATATTTAGTCGAAGAAAAGGACATTAAGGCCTATGCCAAGCGTATGTTTGATATTACGACATGGGAAAAGCAAGCCCTCAATAGACAAAAGGTATTACAATCTTTTGAGCGTAGACAACATGCCCAAAGCTTAATAAAAATCTATCAAAAAAGCATAGCTTCTATTTGAGTTTAGCCCAAACATATCATGCCTCCGTTTCCATTTTAATTCCCAATTATAATGGCGGCCCTCATTTGGTCAAAACGCTGGAAAGCTGTCTGGCGCAGCAGCCTTTTGTGAAGGAGATCATAGTAGTCGATGACCAATCAAGCGATGATAGCTGGGAGATCCTTAGCACTTGGCAAGCTAAGTATCCCAGTATTATTCAGATCTTTCGCAACCCAAGGAAAGGAGGAAATGCTGGCAGGAACTATGCTTTTGCACAATCAAGCGGAGCCTTTATTCAATGGTTGGATTCAGATGACCAGATATTGGAAGGCAAATTTGCGCAGCAATTGCAAGCCATGGAGGAGCAGCCAGAAATAGACGTCATCTATTCAGATTGGAGAATGGACTACTGGGAGCATGATACCTTCATACAGACAGAAGCTCATCCTAAGGAAGCCGAAGCAGACTTTCTTGCCAGCTTACTATTTGATCGCTGGAGTCCTCCTAACAATTATCTTTTCCGAAGGGGCCTATGTGAACGCTTGGCGAAAAAAGCCGGCTGGGATGAATTTTATCCGGTGCATCAAGATACGGAGTATTTATTAAAGGCAGCTGCGATAGGCGCTAGGTTTGCTTATCAGAAAGGTTGTTTTGCCGTCTATAATCGAAATGTTACCCCTAGTGTGTCTAAACGACCTTTGTCTTTTCGCAAAAAGTACTGGTTTCATATTAACCAGATGGTCCGGGAACAGTTAAAGATGAGAAAAGACTTGGATAAAGCTTCGCTGGAACACTACTTTGGATTAACTTATACAAACCAATTGATAAGTTCGTTTTATTCAAAGGAGGTAGTTTTAAGGGAATATTTTCCTTATAAAATGTTGCGATCCGAACTAGCTACCAGAAGGCTCAAATACATATTAGGCCTCCTATACTTAAAGGAATTAGTATTACATTTTCGCTAATCAAAAAAGAGGGGCCAAAATTTATCGGTCTAAAAAGTATGAGTACCAAATCGATTAAATGGATATTTTTACTTTTTGTTTGCTTTATTTGCGCTTGTATCCCAAGCCAAAAAGCTCATAGCCCACAGTCCAATCAAGACAAGGATGGAACCATGAGAAGCGAGGTATCTCAACTCCCCCCATCATCCGGAAATTTGTTTCATCATCCTACGGCTAATGCCACCTCTATCAATTTGAGCAGAAATGGTATACCCCTTTATGACATTCTGTTGCCTGAGATCGCCGATGAAGCCGAGGAAAGGTCTGCCTACGTTTTACAATTCCATTTGCAAAAAATATGCAATGCGAAGTTCCCTATTGTTAAAGAGAGAAGTAATCGCCCCTACATAAGTATAGGTAAAACTAAGGCTGTACAAAGGCTTACGAGACAGTCTAATAAGCTGGGAGAGGAAGGTTATGAAATTCTCGTTGAAGGCAAAAATCTCTTTTTTATTGCCGATGGTCCCATCGGGATTGTAAATGCTAGCTTGGCTTTTTTGGAAGAAGATTTAGGGATTAGATGGTGGGGAAAGCAAAAGTTTGAACTTTACGTACCAGAGACGTCCAATATTGAACTAAGTATCGCACCTAGATTTAGCAAACCTGCCTTTGAATACCGAGAGCCTTACTTCAACATTATCTTATCTAAACAATACTTTAATCACAACCGCATCCGTGTTTCGAGAGGTGTGGCCGAAATCCCCACCGCAAGTTGGCAACCTTATAAACAATTCCCCCATGGTTATGAGCTTCACTCTTTTCGAAGTCTTGTTCCCGGAAACGAATTTGCAGCAAGCCATCCAGAATACTATTCCGAAAAAAATGGTCAGCGCATTGTACCCAACCAATATAATCTGGGCACGCAATTGTGCTTAAGCAATCATGAGCTTGCTTCGGTGGTCGCTAAAAAGGCCAAAGCCATCCTTGATAAGACCCCTACGGCCACCAAAATTCACGTTTCTCAAAATGACGGGGCGGGAATGTTTTGTGATTGCCATAAATGCCAAAAGATAAATCAAAGAGAGGGAGGCAACCGCTCAGGCAGTTTGATTTATTTTGTCAACCGAGTTGCTGATGAACTGAAAGAGAGTCATCCAGATGTAAAGGTGGTTACCTTTGCTTACAAAGAAACCGCTAGGCCCCCAAAATCTATCCAGCCCCGCGATAATGTAATTGTAGAGCTATGTACTGACCTTCATTGGGGGCAGCCTCTTATTCCAGTTGAAGATGATGCCAACTTTGTATCGATCATTGATGGTTGGAATCAATTAGGAACCCATCTATATATATGGGATTATGCGGTTGATTTTAGTAATTACTTGATCCCTTGGCCTAACCTTGAAGTTATAGCTCGCAACATCAAATTCTATCAGCAAAAGGGAGTGAAAGGAGTACTGCTGCAAGGAGCCTACCAAGGCTACAATCAAGGAGCAGATCGCGCTAATCTAAAGGCGTGGGTATGGGGCAAATTAATGTGGGATCCCGACCTAGATTTCAAAGCCCTTGCTACTGATTTCAATAATGCCATGTTTCTCTCTGCGGCTAAGCCCGTCAACCAGTATAATGCGCTTATGCAGAGTAATTGGGAAGCCTACTACAAAAGAAACAAGGTAAACTCCCCCTTTTTAGGAGATGACTTTAAGGAAAAGAGCCTAAAGTTAATTGATCAAGCTAGGGCTCAGACCAATGATGCAATTTTGTTAACGCATATTGGATATTGGGAGGCTTCCGTAATTTACCACAGACTTATTCAAGGGCCTAAGGATGAGAAAGATATCAATGCATACAATAAGGATCTAGATCGCTTTCTTTACTTATGCAAAACCTATGATATCAGGCGTTTACATGAACAACCACTTCAAAAAGGTAATATTGATCGCTATGTAACTGATATGAGGGTTAAGGCTGAAAATATCAAACTGAGCCCAACAACTAATAGCGTCCGATTTCATGAACAGGGTTTTTTCTTACCACCAGTCTGGGATGAATCTATCAAACCCAAGGTAACCAAAGACCCAAAAGCCGAGAATAACTACGCAATGAGTTTATCATCCAGCGTTTTGGGATGGAGGATGAACCTCTATATGCCACCCGAATACAAAGGAGATAAAGAATATAAGTTGAATATCTCAATGAGGGTCGATTGGAATGATATCGATTTAGCCACCGCTGCGAATGACCAAAAAATATTACAAGCTTTCGTCTATGACGAGAAAACAAAGGGAGTACTGTTGAGAAGATTTATTTACCTCCATGAAATGCGAGAAGATAAATATATCAACTTTGAGATCGGTAATTTCTCCCCTAAGAATCGGGATAGAATAATTGTCGCCCCCATGGATAAAAAGTACATGAAGCACTTCTATGTAGACTATATTGAAATTGAAGAACTCTGATTTAAGCTGTATTCAACGGCAAATATTACATAGCGGCAAATCCTAGCTATTTGGCGGGTATATTTACCGACTCAATTGTATTACAACTAAATATTTCCTTTCGAAATGTCCCTTTGCATTCTCATTACTGGCGGTTGTGGCTTTGTAGGCTCTTCGCTCGCCATAGGGCTTAAAGCATTACATCCCTCTTATCACATAATCTGTTTTGATAACCTCAAACGAAGAGGCTCAGAACTTAATTTACCAAGACTAGCAGCCTCCGAAATTGAATTCGTGCATGGGGATATCAGGAACAAGGAAGACTTGGTCTTTAGTCGCCAAATAGATATCATTATCGATGCTGCCGCAGAACCATCGGTTATGGCAGGCCTTCACAATGCTACAGACTATCTCATCAATACCAACTTCAATGGGACCGTCAATAGCTTGAACCTTGCCCTCGCCCATAAGGCTAAATTCATATTCTTATCAACAAGTCGGGTGTACCCTATTGAGGCATTGGAACAAATCAAATTTGTTGAGAAAGCAACACGTTTTGATATAGCACCAGCGCAAGGGATAGCGGGATTGAGCATAGAAGGCATTTCAGAGGCCTTTTCATTGAATGGATATCGATCTTTATACGGTTCTACTAAGTTGGCTTCTGAATTGATCGTTCAAGAATATAATAAACTCTTATCCGTACCCGCGATCATAGATAGATGCGGGGTAATTACTGGGCCCAATCAAATGGGTAAAGTAGATCAAGGGGTATTTGTGCTTTGGGTAGCTAGACATTATTGGCAAAAAAAGCTAGGCTATTTTGGCTTCGGGGGTACTGGCAAACAAGTCAGGGATATGATGCATGTAGCAGATTTGCTTCAACTAGTAGATCAGCAGATACATAACTTTGATACCTTCGACGGCGGAATCTTCAATGCTGGAGGCGGCAGAGACAAAAGTGTATCCCTACAAGAGCTTACTAGGATTTGTGAAGAAGTAACCGGCAACAAGATAGAAATCAACTCAGTACCGGAAAATCGTCCTGCAGATATCAGACTTTATATCACCGACAACCAAAAAATCCATAGCATCTCAGGCTGGCAAGCAAAAAAAAGTGTCAAAGATACCGTCTCCGACATTTTTGAGTGGATCAGAGCCAATGAACAAACTCTTAAACCAATAATAGGATAGTAAATGCTTTTTGCCAATCTATCTATCCTACATGCCTATATGCTAAAGCAACTAGGGCAGTTTTGCGAGCATCCTTATTGGCGGCTTTATTCGATTGTAATTGCTTTCCTACTTTCTATCATGTTTGCTTTTCCTGCCTACGACAGCATGTTGCCAGGGGCGCAAAAGGTAAAGAATCATCAGCATCTAGAAGAGCAATTTGAATATCCCTTGCAAAATCCTGATGCCTCACCTGAAACCCATCAGGCAAAGATGGTTTTTCGCCTTACGGTGCCTGCTTTAGCTAACATAAGTGGTGTAAGAAATCCGAAGGTTTATATCTTACTGCAACATCTTTTGGGGCTGGGATTTTTTTATTTTTTTCTGCTACTCGCAGAACGCTTATTCGAGGACAAAGTCAGCGCTTTACTTCTGCTACTTAGTATCGTGGCGATCTATTTGGGCAAATCCTTTTTTTGGGATATTCAGGGTTGGTTTGATGGTCTGGCCTTTTTCTTTTTGTTATTGAGCATGTACACCAAATCACCTCCTGTCCAATGGCTTTGTTTGAGTATTGCTTTTTGGACTGACGAACGAGCCATTCTCGCCTCAGGCTTAATTTGGTGCTGGTGGAAGATCCAATACTATGAAACGGAAAAACTAAGTTTCAAAAAGCTGATTTGGCCAGACAGGATCACCTTGACCTTTGTTATCGCTTGGGGAGCGTATCTCGCCTTGCGCTTTTGGCTAGGCCATACGTATGGTATGCAGACCCCGATGGGAGATTCTGGAGCTTTTGGATTTCAACGTTGGGAAGTGATCGTACCGGCTCTATTTACTGCCTTGGAAGGCACATGGCTACTTTTTGTCCCTCTCCTGCTAGGAATAAAGATTAATCGCTCTTATTGGCTATTGGCTGCAATCGCTTTAGGCTTTTTGGCTGTAGTCATTCCGGCTCTAACTGTCGCCGATATGACGAGAAGCCTCACATATTGTTTCCCAATCTTTTTGATTGCGGCCTATTTTCTAAAAGATCAGGTCGATATCCAAGATGGACAAACTTATCTTTTGATCATCGCCATTATTTGTTGGCTCTTTCCTAACTTCACTGTCATCAGTGTATTGAGCTGGATGCATCCCATATTTCCGGGCATCTTTGTTGATCATCAGCATATGTGATACACTATCAAAGTTTAACGGGCGTTATCACCCCTAGAATAAGCGTTCCTCCGAAGGAGAAAACCCTCTCAAAAGCCAACAAAGCTTAAATGCGAACATGAAAGCTATGAAGCAAAAAATCCTTGAAAATCCTGTTTGCCCAACCTACTTTGACCCTGTTTCCATTCCAAGAGTATGAAACGTTCAATTTATCAAAACAAGAATGAGTAATTAGTCAGTATATTTATACTGATGTTGGATTTACAAACAAACAGTCTAGCAAACACAGACTCCTCCAAACCCCATTCATTATGAAACTTAGCGTTGTAATCCCGGCCTATAATGAGGCAGAATCCATTACGGGAACTCTAACGGCTCTCTATGAGACCTTAAAGGAAGAAGCTATTCATCATGAGATTTTGGTAATAAATGATAATAGCAAGGACGAAACCGAACTGGTATTACAGGAGCTCCAGCTAAGGATGCCCAGTCTTCGTTACATCAACAATCAACCCCCCAATGGTTTTGGCTTAGCGGTGAGAAAAGGTTTAGAAAATTTTGACGGAGATTGTGTAGCCGTCTTTATGGCCGATCTTTCCGATGACCCTAAGGATCTAGTGCGATTTTATCACGAGATGGTAGAGGGTAATTATGACTGTGTGTTTGGCAGTAGATGGGGCAAAAATGGTGGGCAAGTCTTCGATTATCCACAACCCAAAAAAGCCATCAATCGATTGGCCAACTTTATCGTCCGCTCCTTATTTGGCTTCAAATATAATGATTGTACCAACGCATTTAAGCTCTACAAAAAGGAAACCATTGATGGCTTGAAGCCATTCCTTTCCCCCCATTTTAACCTAACACTCGAATTACCTCTTAAGGCAATAGTTAGAGGCTTTACTTATTCGGTCTTACCCAATACTTGGACCAATCGCCAATATGGTGAGTCAAAACTTAAAATCCGTGAGATGGGAAGCCGATATTTCTTTGTTTTACTCTATTGCCTCATCGAAAAGTATTTTTCCATGGGAGACTACCAAAAACAAGCAGATCCTGAATTATCTAGCAAAGTCAAAAATTAAGCTAGCCAATCCCAAAGTATATTTCGATGTCCTTGCTTCCGCTTATAGAGTCAATTGTAAAAAATCTCCTCGATCGCTTAGAAAAGCATTTTTCCATCGTCATTTTAGCTTTAGTCACACTGACATTTTGTGCGGTTTTCATCGGAAGAATCGATAAAGTTTATCAGCAAAAAATGGACATGGGCGGCATAGAGTACGCCATTATCTATGGGTTACAATTAGTAATGGATGAAGGAATCATTTATGAACATCCCGAATCAAGTCCCTATTCGGTAATTCAATATAGTCCGCTATACTACTATTTTTTAGCAGTACCCGGCAAACTTTGGGGGGTGGATACAAATGATGTCGATGCTGTCTTTAGATTGAGTCGTTCTGTCTCTTTGTTTTTCAACCTTGGGTTCATCCTATTTGGCTTTCTTATTGCGAGACGACACTTTCAGATTAATTGGGTTCCTGCCGCAATCCTAGCTGGATTAAATTTCATATTGCTTGATACTCAAAGTTTTTCGAGACCAGACAGTTTGTATAGCATTTTCTTTATGGTTTCGATCTTCTATCTATTGCGTATGCCAGAGGCGCAGAGTCAAGGGAAATCTATCCGCCTTGCGATCCTATTGGGCCTTTGGGTGAGTATTACGATTTTTGCAAAGCAATCGGGGATTATATTGCCTGTCCTGATCCTTTTCTTATTGATCTTTTTATCTCAGGATTTTAAAAGCTGCCTATTTTTCCTGCTTTCTTTAAGCATTAGTGGTGTCATCGGTTGGGGCATATTGCTAGCGACTGGCAATGAAGGGATCTATGAAAATGCTGTCATGGGCATTCAAAACGGCATCAACCTAGGCTGGTTTTGGAGAGTTATGGTCCTACAATATTTTTTCACCATAAAAGGGGCCATTCTGACCAGCATTATGCTGTTTAGTGGTATTTCACTGATCATAAAAGAAAGAGAAAAAGAGAAGATTTTAGGCTATAGTATCCTAGCCTTATGGGCTTTTGCTTTGGTAACCTCCCTCAAAAACGGCGCCACCCCCTCTTATTTTACCGAATGCTTAATGCTCGCATTTATTGGGCTTTTCCACTCTGCTTCCTTTAAGATCCCCAAGCTGTTCCTATTGCTAGCGTTTACGATTTACTGTGCCGGAGTGATCAGCTTTACCGGTGCCCATAATTTTTTACTCTCAAGAGAAAAGCCCAATCCCGAGGCGAGTTTGTTTCAAAACGCGCAGTTGGTTCAAGATTATTTCGCCGAAAAACGAAAAGCAGAAGGTAGCAAACCTATCCTCAATTTGGCCCCTAACTATATCATCGATCTTTCCATCTATGATCAATCCCTTTTTCCGATCAAATCTGTTGTAGATCATTGTGTCATCCCTCTCCAAACCTTTACCTACGAAAATTATCATGAGCAGATGACAGCATGCGAGCAATTCTACTTAGTAGTAGAAAAGGGCAAAACACCGCCATATAATTATATCGGTGTCTCCTATCAGCCTAGCTCACCGGCTGATACCGTTGGGGACTTGCTGATCTACTCTTTAAGCGGAAAGATGATTACCTTAACCCAATAATGCATACCATCTTGCCTTCATTAGCCCCTCAAATCAATATTGTCATTCCTCTCTACAATGAGCAGGCGGTATTTTCAGCCCTTATCGACCGCTTAAGAAAGGTGATGGCCGAAAATGATTTATCAATCGAGGTAATTTTGATTGATGATGGTAGCCGGGATCAGACACCTCTTTTGATGCAAGAGGTTGCCTACCAAGATGAACGATTCCAATGTATCTACCTTTCCAGAAATTTTGGGCACCAAATTGCCCTTAGCGCCGGATTGAGTTATGTCAATGCCACAGAAGGCATCTTTATCTTGGATGGCGACTTGCAAGATCCGCCAGAATTATTGGCCGAATTTTATGCCTATTTATCTCAAGGCTATGATGTGGTATATGCTGTAAGAAAAAAAAGGAAAGAGTCCTTATTCAAACGACTTGCCTATAAAGTTTTTTACAAAACCCTTAAGCGAATCTCTTATATCGAAATTCCCTTGGACTCAGGGGATTTTTCGCTTGTCAGCCGCAGGGTCATAGATCACCTCAATGCCATGCCTGAAAACAGCCGTTTTTTAAGGGGGATGCGCAGCTGGGTTGGCTACAAGCAAATCGGCGTTGAATACGAACGACATCAAAGACAAGAGGGCGATTCAAAATACTCCCTTAAACAGCTCATTGCCCTAGCCTTTAACGGCATATTTAACTTTAGCGAGTATCCCATAAAGTTCATTCTCAATCTAGGAGCGACCGTCATGACCGTTTCACTAGGCTATTTTGGCTTTACTCTTGCCAAAAAGGTATTCTGGGGGGATACTCCAGAAGGTTTCACTGCTTTGTTATTTGTAATTATCTTGTTTGGCGGCATTCAACTAATCGCCTTAGGGCTGATTGGAGAATACGTACTGCGGATATTTTTTCAAGTTAAGGGACGCCCCTTATTTATCGTCAAGGAAAGAATCTATAAAAAAGAGCGCACCAATGGATAAAAACTATTACAAAGAATATTACCATCTGGAGAGAAATCACTGGTGGTTTAAGGCCCGGATGGAAATCCTTGAAAGCATGATTGCGGAAAAACTGCCTCCTAGTTCAACCGCTTCTCTAAAAATTCTCAATGTAGGAGCAGCCACGGGTGCCAGCAGTCAGATGTTAGAGCGGTTTGGCGAGGTAACCTCACTCGAATATGATAAAGAGTGTTGTCAATTTTTAGCCGAAAAAGTGGGTATTCAAGCCCTCAACGCATCAGTTTTAGAACTGCCCTTTGCAGACAATTCTTTTGATTTAATTTGTTGTTTTGACGTCATCGAACATGTCGAGGATGATGATACCGCGGTCCAAGAGATGCAAAGGGTATTGAAAGAAGGGGGGCACTTATTTATTACCGTTCCCGCCTTCATGTTTCTATGGAGTCATCACGACGAAATCAACCATCATTATCGCAGGTATACTCGACCTCAGCTGCTTTCAGTAGTCAATAAACAAGGATTGAAGGTCAAAAACACCTCTTATTTCAACTTTTTCACTTTCTTCCCTATTGCGCTATATCGACTCATCTTTTCTAAGTCTGACAAAAAGAAAAAGCAATCTGAAGATAGCACAGGCTCAGACTTTGAAGTCATGAATGGGGCCAATTGGGTCAACACCCTTTTGTACAAAGTATTTCGCACTGAAAAATGGATCCTTAGACGAAATTTAGCGTTCCCCGTAGGAGTCTCTATTATGACTTTATTGCAAAAAGAATAAGCTAATCAAAACCTTTCAGCAGTTAATATTGAGTACTTAGACAATAGCATTTTTCCCTGTATGAGGAGATTTTTGTTTTTTACCGCTGCGCGGAACGCTTAACCCAAGCGTTCTGCGCAGTAGAAAACACTAAAATTTGAACTGTAGCAGGTACTAGAAGATTTCCCCTACTTCTAAGCTAGGGATTTACCTTTACTTCTTTTTCATCATTTTCTAAAGTTGTAAAGACCTTTGCGCGTCGCGGAACGATTTTATCCCTTAGCTTCAAAAAGGGTAATTCAACCAGTTTGGTCATCAGTATCCCAATAAGGATGCTCAGAAAGCAGTAGAGGAAAAATTCCAATCTGTAGGGGAAGCTTATCTCTAAAGGCTCAATGATATACCGAATCACAAACATGTGAAATAGATATATTGAATAAGAGTAATACCCTACCTTTGCCACGAGTGTAACTCCAATAGGAGTAAAAAGCCTATTTAACTTAGAGTTTATATCCTTATCAGCAATAAAGAGCCCCAGTAATAGGCCAAAGCCTAAATAAAGTCCTGTGAAGCCAATGGTTATCATCCAATAATCAAGCACTGGTAGGAAGACCGATGGCAAAATCAAAACGGCAGAAACCGCAAATAATAGGAACTTTCTACGTGAGAAAAAGGCAAGAAATAGCTTGTTCCTGAAATGATATACCCAAGAAAGGACGACCCCAAACAGTAATGAATCAATCCTAAGATGAGTGGGGAAAAAATTTCCCATATAAGTGATTTCCGAATTATGGGCAGCATAAAATCTCATGCCTAAAACCAGCAAGAGAATTAGGGCAAAAGAAGTGAGAATGATTTTGGGTTTTCTCAGTATTTGGAAGCGGGCTAGCAAGAATATTACCAGAGTTAGCAGTAAATAAAAATGCTCCTCCACAGCTAATGACCAAGTATGGTTCCAGATATTTGCGAGATAATTTTGGATAAAAACTAGCTCTCCTATCCATTGTGTAGTTGTACTAGATTGGCCTGTAAATACTTCTACGAAAAAGGTGATTCCTAAAGCGCAGTAGAACAAGGGGTATATTTTGAAGCCCCTCCTAATTAGAAATTGACCTCCGGAGATATTCCCAAACCTTTGGTATTCTTTGAAAAGTAAGCCAGAGACCAGAAAACCACTTAGGACAAAAAACAAATCTACCCCTATCCAGCCCGTTCGATACAAGGGAGCAAAAAATGCATAATGTCTAAATAGTACCAGAATAACTGCGATTCCACGAAGAAAATCGATTTCTCTTAAGCGCATCTTTTAGCAGGGAAAAGGTCGAAGTAGAATTATTTGGGGGCAAAGATAGGTAAATCTAGGTACGAAAATACTGCAAAATGAGCCGATAGCTAGCCTTGGACGATCATTTAGATTTTAGCGACTGACAACTGTCATCCGCATAATGTCTTTTATCGTAGCAAAAGGGATATGCTTATCTCATCTATATTTGTGCAAATAATATCCCGCATAAATTGAAGTTAATAATTTAGAGAGATAAGCGTTCTGCGCAGCAGAAAAACCGCCAAGCGAGAGAACGGGGATCCAGAACCAAAAGAGCAAGCAAGTAATTGGATATTTTCGCCTTGAGAATTGGTCATTCTAGGGTTAATTTCGACATCGTAAATTAGTAAATCAATATTCCTAGTTATTGATTAGTCTGTATCTGTACCTTGCAAATGTCCTATGAGCATACACCCTAGTTTAGTTTGTCTTATCATCCCCTGTTTTAATGAGCGGGAAACTATTCTTCGATTTTTAGACGAGGTATTTGAGATCAGTGATCAATTAAGCACTGAGTTTAGGGTGGTAGTCATTGACGATGGTTCGATCGATAATACACTGGATTTATTGATTGAGTACAAAGCTCAACACAAGCGAGAAAACCTCATCATCATTCCTTTAGATTTTAACGTAGGTCATCAAAAAGCGATCTACCAAGGATTGCTATACGCCAATCAACAAAATTTTGAACATGCCATCATTATGGATGGAGATGGCGAGGATGACCCCAAGGCGATCCCTCGATTACTCGAAATGGCCTCTGACTACGATATAATTCATGTCAAAAGGGGCAAGCGTAAAGAAAGTGTTTGGTTTAGACTCGCATATAAAATCTACAAATTGCTGTTTTGGTTTATTACCAGAAAATCTATGACTTTTGGCAATTATTGCCTCATTTCTAAAAAAGTAATTAAGAACTTAAAGGAAGTATCTTTTATCCACTTAGCAGCCAAACTATCCAAATTGAAGGTTAAGTCGAGTAAGATCACCTATGATCGGCGGTCAAGAATAGATGGAAAATCAAAAATGAACCTTAACAGCCTGATTGTCCATGCCTTCTTATCATTTATCGAATACTCCAACGAACTCTTGATGATGTTCTTAAGGTTATTCATCTTACTGATCTTCATCTTTTCTTTATCAATTGCTACTATCATATATCTCAAACTATTTACCGACCAAGCGATCTTAGGCTGGGCCAGTAACCTAACCTTAGGATTTCTCAATGCTTCCCTAATTTGCCTAGGGATATTTCTCATTGGATTGTTGATTCTCAACCTAATGCAAAAAATGGAGAATCATCAAAAACAACTCTTTACCGCAATACACTGACAAATGGCAACACCGACAAATACGAGGGAATACGAAGGCGATAGCGTATTGGAAATCATGTCCAAATACGCCGTAAATCGCAATCAATACGTCTTTGATCTGATCACCGATAATTTTGGGTTAAAAGATCTGGGGCACTCAGCTGCTATCATGGAGTTTGGCGCAGGCAGGGGCGAATTTATCAACCGATTCAAAGACTGGAAGCAATTAGAAACTTTCGCTTTGGAAATCGACCCTGCCTATTTTCAAAATCTTAATCAAGATCATCACGCTTTGCTATCGCTGGCAGATAGACCCAAGCAAATGAATTTTATTTATGCCATCGATGTGCTTGAGCATATTGAAGATGATGAGCAAGCTTTTTCGGACCTATACGATGCTTTGGAACCAGGAGGTAAATTATTGATTTACGTGCCTGCTAGGATGGAACTATACTCTCCATTTGACAAAAGTATCGGGCACTTCAGGCGATACCACAAAAAGGAACTAGGCGATAAAATAAAAGCGGCCGGTTTTCAGTTAGAAAAACTTCGGTATCACGAGCTAATCGGTTATTTTGCTGCCTATTACAACAAATTTTTTTCCAAGAACGGGGAGTTAAATGCTGCTGCTGTTCGTACCTATGACAAACTCATCGTACCTACTACCAACATATTAGAAAAAGTAATTAATCCGCCGATTGGTAAAAGCCTTTATGCTTTAGCGTCCAAATAGGAAATATGTTTCTTTCGTCTTTAACGAATTTTATTGAAAAGACCAGCCTTAAGTTGGTCGATTGGATCGAAAATCGGTTTGATCTTGCTTTAGTACTTTTGGTACTCCTAGCAGGGAGTCTAACCCTTGTCAGTAGGATCTACCGCATTTATCTACCCATAGCAGATATTGGAGGCATCGAGACAAACGTCATATATGCTATTCAAAGGATGATGGCGGGCCTTGATCTCTATAACGATCCCTCCCACCCCCCCTACTCGATCACTCAGTACAGCCCATTGTACTTCATGATTACTAGTAGTATTGGCAACCTATTGGGTCTTGAGCCTAAGGAAGTATTCTCGGTGTATAAATTGAGCAGAATTTGCTCCATCGTTTTCAATTTATTTTTTGTGGGGATCATTTATTTGCTGGGACGGAAGCAATTAGGACTGAGTAAATATTTAGGCATTTTTGCGGCAGTTGCCACTTTCATTTTGTTAGATAACCCTGCTTTTTCTAGGCCAGACAGCTTATTCAATTTCTTATTGGTACTCTGCCTCTATGGTCTTCTTTGGTATAGTAGAGAACAGACTAGTAAAAGGCATAAGGTCTACATTTCCATAGCCCTAGGCGTATTTACTGCTGTCACTATTTTGACCAAGCAAAGTGGTATCATTCTTATTCCCCTCATCCCCTTCATCATGATTGTTTTATGCTATGATTGGAAAAGGCCGCTCATTTTTCTGCTTTCTTGGGGTCTAGCTATGGCGGTGGGCTTCTGGGGGATATCGAGCATAGGTGGATATGACAATTTTATACAAAACGCTATCCAGGGAGTCAATAATGGATTAGACTTTGGTTGGTTTTGGCAAAGAATTGTATTACCCTATTTTTTCGGCCTCAAAGGGGCTTTGATGACTAGTTTGTGCCTTTTTGTGGCGGCTAACTTATGGAGAAAGCAAGATCGAAAAAGTCGTATCCTCAGCTATTCAATTTTGATCATCTTTGTCTTCACACTTGGCACTTGTATAAAAAAGGGTTCGAGTGAGCATTACTTTACAGAGCTGTGGGCTCTAAGCTTAGTGGGTTTAGGCATGATTGCCAATTTAAGGCTTTCAAAGTCCCTCCTTTTCCTCTGTTTCCTCTTTTTATTTGGTTCAGAATTGGCCTATTCAGGGATTACAGGGATCGTACAAGGAGCGCCAAATATGAAGATTGATTTTAGCCTTTATGAAAGTGAAAAAGAAGTCGTAGACTTTGTCCTCAACAACATTGAAGATGACGGCAAAGGAGAGGTCAATATTTATATTGCGGACCAACAATCCACTTTCGCTAAGCATTCTTTTATGCAAAACTTTGCTTTTAGATATGCCCTTTTCCCCAATCGAGACATTGTAGATTGCTGTTCTGCCCCTTTAAAGATTTACGACTATTCTAGTTTTGCAGAAATGATCAAGCAAAAAAACATAAACTATGTAATTGCCCCGCTAGCGCAGGGTACAGATTTACAATATTTAGATCAGTCTTTGGGACAACTTGAACAAATAAAAGTGATTAATGACTGGGCGATTTATAAAAACCCAGCGCCCACCATCCCCAATCAATAACAACATCAAACCAAGCTTAACATGAACATAGCAATCGTAACCGGATCAGCCGGTCTTATTGGCAGCGAAGCCGTCTCTTTTTTTTCCTCTAAGTTTGACCTCATCGTAGGGATAGATAATAACTTTAGAGCCAGATTTTTTGGAGAAAACGCTTCGGTCGAATGGAATAGAATCCGTCTTGAAAAAGAGATCGCGAATTATGAACACCATAATGTTGACATTCGCAACTTTGATGAGCTAGGAGCGATATTTTCAAAATATGGCAAGGACATCAAATTGATCGTTCATACTGCGGCCCAACCAAGCCATGATTGGGCGGCTCGAGAGCCTCTCACCGATTTTACGGTCAATGCCAATGGTACCCTTAACCTCTTGGAACAGACTCGCCTAAACTGTCCAGAGGCTGTATTTATTTTCACTTCGACCAATAAAGTATATGGTGATAATCCTAACCGTCTCCCTTTGGTAGAGCTTGAAACTCGTTGGGAAATTGCAGAGGACCATCCTTATTATGAGCATGGTATTGACGAGAATCACAGTCTAGACCATTGTAAGCACTCATTATTTGGCGCTTCCAAGGTTGCGGCAGATGTGCTTTGCCAGGAATATGGAAAGTATTTCAATATGAATGTAGGCGTATTTAGAGGAGGATGCTTGACGGGTCCCAATCACTCTGGTACCCAGTTGCACGGTTTCCTCTCCTACCTGATGAAATGCGCCATCACCGGAGACCATTACACCGTCTTTGGCTACAAAGGAAAACAAGTAAGAGACAATATCCATTCGTGGGACTTAGTCAATATGTTTTGGCATTTTTACCAAAATCCAAGACAAGGCGAGGCATACAATGCCGGCGGAGGACGATTTTCCAATTGTTCGATGCAAGAGGCAATCACAAAAAGCGAAGCGATAACTGGCAAAAAGATGAATTACTCCTATTCTGAAACCAATCGAATTGGAGATCATATCTGGTATATTTCTGATTTGAGTAAATTCAAATCGCACTACCCAGACTGGACTTGGAAATATAACCTAGACGATATTCTAGAACAGATTCATGCTTCCATGAGCTCTAGAACTCAAACCAAGGTATCCTAATTACCCCAAGATGAATCCCAACAGTGGATTAAATCTAATTGGTCATGGCCCCATAGACTATCTCGTGGTGATAGGTATGGTGGCCTTAGCCTTTTGGTATGGGCTTTCATCGCCTCAAAAAATCCTTTGGATCCTCCCAGCTACATGTACCTTCTACTTTTTTGTCAAGGCGGTAACTATGCTGACGCCAATCAAACTTGTCCCTTTTTTCTACTTATTGGGTCTTGCCATTAGAGGAGAAAAGGGATTTTTAGTGATAAAAGGTAGGTATTGGCATATTTGGATACTAATCACGTTATGCTTTTCCACTCTTTTGGGTGCTATTTATTTACCTCAATTTCAGTTATATATCCCCAGTCCTCATGTAAAGACTCGCCTAATCATTCAGTTTATTAGTTATTTCAACCTGATCCTCATCTACCTGATTTGTTACCGAGAAACGCGCAAAGAGGGAGGGGTGCAAATCCTCTTCAAGTCCTATATTTATACGACAACTTTCCTGTGTATTTATGGCATCTATCAATGGGTTGCCTCGCAAACTGGCCTACCCATGAGAGGCATTGTTTATTCTTCCCAAGTTGTGGGGGCCGCTTTAGACTTTGAAAATTTCATTTTCAGAATCAATTCATTTGCCAATGAGCCTAAGAGACTTTCTTATATGCTCATGATCTCGGTTGTGATCATGCTCAATTTAAGAACTCATTACAAATTGTTTTTTCGAAAAAAAGCAATCTTCTGGTTCGTATTTTTACTGCATCTGATTTGTACCTTCCTCACCTATTCAACTTCCATTTATTTATCGATAGGCGTTTTTATGGGCTTGATGCTTATACTATCAATCAGACGTACATTTCACCGCTACTACTATAAAATTGCTTATGCGGGTATCCTTACAGTGGTTATTTTCTTAATCTCTTTTCCTACTCTGCGAGAACGCTTACTCCTGCTTTACGAAATACGGGTTGAGAGCCAATTAGCGCATATAGAAGGCGGGCAATACGTAAGGACAGAAACCGATGCCATCAATTACCTCACCCTCCATCCTAAACACATACCCCTAGGAGTAGGTCCGGGCAATTATAATTTTGCCTTTAGCGAAGAGTTTGGTGCTTGGAAAGGTGTAGCAGGTGTATTTTTGTTTCCTCTCAACTCCGCCATTATTACCCTAATCATGGATTTTGGCTTATTAGGCTTCATTATTTTTGCCAAACACCTATGGGAGCAACTGATCAAACGGCCTCGTTACCAATCTGAAATTGTCCGTAAAACCGTATTTGAGATGATCCTATTCTTTTTTTGCATCTCGATTGCCTTAAATCCGCTGCCTATATACTTTTTGTTTGTCGCCGCCTTTGATGCAGATGAAATCCGATTCGCGCCCAAACTTCAGTCCATTGCCTAAACCTCACATACTCGTCCTCTCAGATTGGTTTCCCCCTGCCTTTAAAGCGGGAGGGCCTATCAGGTCCTGTGTTAACTTCGCCTATGCCATGCGGGAGCAGTACCAAATTTCTGTCCTCACCAGCGACCGAGATTTAGGCAGTGATACGCCTCTTGTTGGAGTTCAGTTTGATCAATGGCTAGAATTTGACCGAGGAATTCGCGTTTCCTATTTGTCCCCAGCCCAGCAAAAAGCCAAAAAATTACTAGCCATCATTCAGGAGCTAAAAGCCGATTTTATTTACCTCAATTCGATGTTTAGCCCAACTTTTACCATCCTCCCCTTATGGTTCAAAATCCGAGGTAAACTGCAGAATCCACTTGTGCTGGCCCCAAGGGGCATGCTCAAAGCAGAAGCCTTGGCTTATAAGGCTTACAAAAAAACTCCTTTTCTGTTTCTGCTCAAGCGCTTTTCGATCCACAAGAAGATTCGCTTTCAGGCCACTAATGATCAAGAGGTGACAGACATCAAAAGGGTAATTCACCCTCAATCTGATATCGTCCAAGTAGGCAATTGGCCCGAGGCGCGCCAGCCCCAGTGGCAAAGCACTCCCAAAATCAAAGGAGAAGCCCGCTGGGTTTTGATCGCCCGGATCGCTTGGGTCAAAAATCTCGAATACCTCTTCGAGCGACTCCGCAACTTCACCTTACCCTTTCACTTGGATATTTATGGTCCCATGGAAGATCCAGTTTATTGGGAGAAGTGTCAGGAGATAATTGCGGCTTGTCCGCCGAACGTTAAAATCGTTTGGCAAGGCCAGCTCCCCAACGAAGAAATCAGGCAAAAACTACATGAATATCATTTCTTTGTCCTACCTACTCACGGCGAAAACTTTGGCCATGCGATCTTTGAATCACTCCAGATGGGCAAACCGATCCTCATCTCTCACAATACTCCCTGGCAACAGTTAAGTGTTAAAAAAGTAGGTTGGGACCTACACTTTGACACCCCCCAAAACTGGACCAATGCGCTCGAACAGGCTACCAATATGGACCAGAACACCTACGACCGATGGTCCCAAAATGCGTGGCAATACGCAGCAGATTATCTTCAAAACGCCGGCTTAAAAGAAAAATATGAGCAACTCTTCTCCTAAGACAATCAAGCATAAAAGAGCCTCTGTTGACCTATCTTCCTACGACAATTCAGCCCACGATAGCGGAGCGGGAAAGATCAAAATGATCCTTTGGTATTACACCAATCTATGGTTTTTCAAAAGTGCTTGGTTACCCATAATGGGTATAAAGCGGGCTCTATTAAAGCTGTTTGGCGCGAAGCTCGGACAGGGGGTGATCATCAAGCCCTCAGTCAACATCAAATATCCGTGGAAGTTAGAAATTGGCCATCATGTGTGGCTAGGAGAGGGTGTCTGGATTGACAATCTGGAACCAGTAGTCCTCGGTGATAATGTCTGCCTGTCCCAAAATGCTTTGTTGCTGACCGGTGGTCATAGCATTAGCAAAGTTAGCTTCGATTATGAATCTGGACCTATTGTCCTCGAAGAGGGCGTTTGGATTGGGGCTCAGGCAGTTGTGGGGCAAAATGTGCGCTGCGGCTCCCATAGTATCTTAGGGATCAATGCTGTAGCTGAATCAGATCTAAAACCCTATACCGTCTATAAAGGCAATCCAGCGATCCCGATTTTGGAGCGCTCTATCAAGGCGCAAAAGCCCCTATAGGATATGTAACATCTCTTTTCAAAAACCACATTTTTTAGCCCTGAAATTGGTATTTTTGTTTGAAATAAGCGGAATGCAGAAAACTTCCATTAATCATAAGATTATCAAGCAAGCCCTCTTGATTAGAAAGGTGGAACAAACCTTCCTAGACTTATTTTCTCAGGGCAAATTAAATGGTACCGTACACACTTGTGTGGGACAGGAATTTTCTGCGTTAGCTTTTGCGGGCCAACTCAAAAGGAGCGACTTTGTCTTCTCCAATCACCGTTGTCATGGCCATTACATCGCTTTTACCCGCGACTTCAAGGGACTGATGGCTGAGCTTATGGGCAAAGCCAAAGGCACTTGTGGGGGCGTCGGCAGTAGCCAACACCTATGCCGCAACAATTTCTACTCCAACGGTATCCAAGGAGGAATTGTTCCTGTCGCAGCTGGCTATGCCTTAGCCAACAAATTGCAAGGCAACGACAATATTGGCCTCGTTTATATTGGCGATGGCACCTTGGGTGAAGGGGTGTTATATGAGACCATGAATATTGCTTCAAAATGGTCCATTCCGCTCCTCATCGTTTGTGAAAATAACTTCTACGCCCAATCCACCCCGCAGGACGTGAATCTGGCAGGCGATATCTGTCAGCGAGCCGAAGCCTTTGGCATTAAAACTTATAGGGCTGATACTTGGGATCCTGAAAACTTGATGGCGGAAGCAAAAAATGCGATCAATTACGTACGTGAGTCCTTCAAACCCGCTTTCTTCTTAGTAGAAACCTATCGGCTCAACGCTCACTCTAAGGGTGATGATGATCGGGACGAAGCTGAGGTTGAAGATTACCGAAAGCGAGATTTTCTGATTCGGTTTGAAAAAGAATCTCCCGAATACTATCAAAAATATCAGTCTAGCATCGATCAGGAGGTAGATACCTATGTAGCTGAAATCCTCGATGCTCCGGAGCTACAACTCGAAGAGTACTACCCAAACGTTCGCCAAGGGCAAAACACAAATTGGAGTCCGCTGCCTATGGTAAAAAAACGCATGGTAGAGCGACTCAATACCTTTTTTAAGGATACGATGGCCGCAGAGCCAAACACTGTATTCATGGGCGAAGATGTCCTCTCTCCTTATGGCGGTGCTTTTAAGGTGGCTCGTGATTTGTCAGACCGCTTCGCGGAACGCGTATTCTCGACCCCTATTAGTGAGGCTGCGATCACCGGTATCGGCAACGGCTTGGCTCTCAATGGCATGAAGCCATATGTCGAAATCATGTTTGGGGATTTTGTTACCCTCGCCATGGATCAGATCGTCAATCATGCCTCTAAGTTCCACCATATGTTTTTACACCAGGTCAATTGTCCGGTAGTGGTAAGGACTCCCATGGGGGGCAGACGAGGCTATGGTCCAACCCATTCGCAGACACTTGATAAGTTTTTGATCGGGATCGACAATGTAAAAACCATTGCGCTGAGTCCTTTGCTTGATCCTTATCCAGTTCTCGAAGCTATTCAAAGAGAGGAGCACCCAGTTATTCTGATCGAAAATAAAGTAGATTACGGCAAGCGGATTGCCACCCAAAGACATCCTAATTTCACTTACGAATTGGATGACGCGCGCTATCCTATAGTCCGAATCAAACCAGCCGCTTCGGCCACGGATATTACCTTAGTGGCCTATGGAGGCATGGCCGAGCTCACGCATCAAATTCTGCCACAGATATTCCGTGAAACGGATCAAAAACCAGAGTTGATCGTACTTAGCCAGATCAGTCCACTACCACTCCAAGCACTCCTAGATTCAGTGGCCAAAACTCAACAACTGATCGTTCTCGAAGAGGGTAGCCCAAGTGGAGGCGTCGGAGGTGAAATCATTGCTTCTGTCGTAGAAAATAGTAAAGTGCCCATCCGCGCCAAACGTATTGCTGCGCTGCCCGTGCCGATTCCTTCGGTCAAATCACTCGAAGGAGAAGTACTCCCTAGTCCAGACCGTATCATCGCCGAGATCCAGCAATGGACCTAATATGAAAGTCCTACAAGAAATAAGCGTTCCCCAAGAATCCGTCAATGACGATATGTTGTTGGTGGTTTCTGTGCCTTTTGCCAACGGGGCCAAAGTATCCGATCGCGACATCGTTTTGGAGTTAGAAAGCTCTAAGACGACTTTCACGATTGAATGCGAGACGGATGGCTATATCGAATATCTTTGTGCGGAAGGAGATGAGGTAGCCGTCAACAAGCTGATCATCAAAATATATGATGAAGCGCCCAAGGCAAGCCCCAATACGATGGCTCCTCCCCTAGCCTTATCAAGCAATGGCAATGGACATCATAAGGAAGTATCAGAAACTATAGTCGCTAAGCCTCAATTTGCTGAGACGATGTTCTCCGCTGCAGCGGAACGCTTAATCCAAGAAAAAGGCCTTAGCCAAACTCAATTTGAGGGGCGAGATTTTGTTTCTTTAAGAGACGTACAGGAGGCTTTAGGTTTGCCAGCTGCTACCCAAAAGTGGCCTAAAAACTTTGCTAAGGAAAATAAGGTATCAGAAAATGCGCCGCTTCCTACATTACCCAAGGCCGATCAAGAAGGGATCAAACTAGCGCCACTTAGCTCCCTCAAGAAAAAGGAAATCCAATATCTCTCCTCAGTGCAATCTGCTGGTCTCAATAGCCAAGTAGAAACCTATGTCGATGCTCGAGGAATATTAGCCTTTGTAAAACCTCACTTTAAAGTAATCAAGGACTCTTTTTTACCCTTGATCATTTATGAGGTAGGCAGATTACTCAAACAGTACGAAGCCCTTAACGCCTACTTTTCAGAAGATGGAATTGCCTATTATGAGCAAGTAAACCTTGGCATCGCCATGGATATGGGCAAAGGCCTCAAAGTCTTGAAGGTTGAAGATGCGGATAGGCTCTCTCTACAAGCCGTAGAAACTGAACTACTCTCCCTGTCAGAAGCCTATCTTGAAGATAAAATCAAGCCTCAACAACTTAGCAATATCACCTTCACGATCACGGATCTTTCGGGGGAAGGCGTCAATCGATTTAGTCCCCTCATCAATATGAAAAACAGTGCGATCTTGGGTGTATCTGCTTTGGATCCGCAATTAGAACGCTTCGCTTTGACCCTCACTTTTGATCATCGGATTAGTGTAGGTAAGGAAGCTGCTGGCTTTCTAAGTACCTTGAAAAGGCGACTAGAAAGCTATCGTAGGATAATCGTTCCCCAAGGGGTAAACTATTATGACCCAGAGCAAGTATCTTGCTACAAATGCATGAAAAAATTGAGCCAAGAGGTGGGCGATATAGGGTTTATGAAGATGGTTAGCAAAGAAGGAAAAGAAGTATTCATTTGCCAAAGCTGCTTGCTTGGTCATTAAAATATGGAAGCTCAAATTAGAGATATCGTTGCGCACTTTATGCAAAAGGCGGCCTCTGAAATCCAAGCCGAGACGGTGATTGATCGTTCCGCAGTAGCGGGCTCTATCTTGATCCATCGCATGTATGCTTCTTTAGCGGAAGCAGGTTTTGCAGTTGAGGATTATCAAAATATCCGGACCTTTGGCGAGCTACAAAGCACCCTCAATGGTAAAGCCTCCGGTGCTGGCTCAACAGCACAAAGTATTGATATTGAGACCAATAACTCTACCAGTCTAGGGGTTGATGTCCAAAACATCTCAGAATTGCCGGCGGTTGATGACTATCGCTCAGATGCCTTTTATCAGGCAACTTTTAGCCCAGAGGAGATTTCTTACTGCGTTTTACAGCCAAATCCTCGCCAAAGTTTTGCAGGTTTATTTGCCGCAAAAGAGGCCTTGGTCAAAGCTAAATACAGCCTCAGCCAAAGGCCCCTAAATGAGTTGGTGCTAACTCACGATTCAAATGGCAAACCAGGCTTTGAAGAGTTTGAAGTCTCTATTTCTCATTCAGGGGAAGTAGCGATGGCAGCAGCTCTCTTTCAGCCGCTTCCAGCGGAAGCCGCGATTGAAGACAATGGCCAAATTGCAGCGCTAGCAGCTTCTCTAAAGCAGCTTACACAACAAAATCAAAATCTAAAAAGAGGATTATGGTTCTCTGGCCTACTAACGATACTAGCGCTTACCCTTACGCTTCTCCAATACTTTGAATTATTAATTGGATAAAAAATTGATTCCGTGGCCTTATGATTTTTCCTGCTTTTTAGCCCTTAGCATTATCGCATGAAAGTCCTCTTTATCGAACTATATTATTTCCCAAGCATTGCCTCTACCGCGCAGTTGTTGAGTCAACTTTGCAATCGTTTGGTGGACGAGCATCCCGAACTTGAGCTGAGTGTTTTAGCCTCCGATTTGGGATATTCGGGCAATGAAGGAGATTTGGAGAGAGGTTTTCAAATTGATCCACGCATCCAAATTAAAAGGATCAGTGTTCCCAAAGCAGATAAAAATAATCTCTCACTCCGACTGATTGCCTATTTGATTTACTACCTGCGAGCCAGCTTATTTTTGATCTTTCAAAGCCATAAATACGATAAGATCATCTCCCTTTCTAACCCACCCTTCATTTCTTTGATGAGTGGCTTTTGGGGCAAGCTTTACGGCAAGGAGACTATCTTCTGGCTGATGGACATGTATCCAGATGCCTTAGAAGCCAAAAATCCAGGTAGCAAAAATGGGCTTGTGTATAAGACATTAGATCGGATCGCCCGCGGCCAATATAGGCTCAATAAAAAGGTCGTAAGCCTGAGTTCTTGCATGAAAGATAAGCTCGTGGCAAAAGGGGTGCCGGCAGAAAAAATCAGCGTTATTCCAAATTGGGCGGATGATCGAGTATTTGCGGAAGATCCTAAACTGATCGAAGAGGGTATCTTTAGTCGCTTTAAAGACCGATTTGTGCTGACCTACTTTGGCAATATGGGCATTGGCCATCAGTTTGATTCTATTCTCGGCCTCGCCGAACGCTTTGCCAATCATCCTTTGATTTCCTTTGTTTTTGTGGGAGGGGGCCATCGCAAGCCTGAAATACAAGCTTGGTATGAGACGCATCCCATGGACAATTTTCACTTGTTCGATTATATCAGTCCAGAGCAAGTACCTGAGCTTTTGGCCATTACGCACTTTTCTTTTATCAGTATTAGGCAAGGCTTTGAAGCCATCATAGTACCGAGCAAATTATATCCATCCCTAGCCGCCGGAGTACCCATACTGCTTTATTCTCCTCAAAACAATGAGATCGACAAAACCATCGAAACGCATGCTGTCGGAGGTACTTTTAAAGAAGGGGAAATCGAAGCAGCGGCAAACTATATTGAATCCTTTCTCACCGATCCAGAGAGTTGGCAAAAACTGTCCTCTCATACGCGCAGGGTCTATTTTGACCATTATTCATTAGCTAAGAGTAGTCAGAGATGGGCACAATTATTGCGTCTATCTAAACAAACAATAACTGTCTAATGTCAGCAATTCTTATTACTGGAGGGACCGGCTATATCGGCTCTCATACCGCAATCGAGCTCTTGAAGGGTGGCCGCTATGAGGTCATTTCTATTGATAACCATGTTAACTCTTCCGCGCGCACCTTAGATCGCGTCGAAGAAATCACCGGCAAGCGTATGACCAACTATGCCATTGATGCTACGGACCGCGCTGCTGTTGAGAAAGTATTTGAAGATCATCCCAATATCGTAGGGGTTATTCATTTTGCGGCCCTCAAAGCTGTGGGGGAATCAGTGGATAAACCCCTAGAGTATTATGGCAATAACTTTGGCTCACTCATCAATCTTTTGCACTGCTGCGAAAAATATGACGTGAACTCCTTTATATTTTCTTCATCTTGTTCAGTTTATGGCAATATTGAGCAGCTGCCTGTAACTGAAGAGAGCCCTGTTGCTGAGACAGAATCTCCTTATGCGCACACCAAACTGGTGGGCGAACGAATCATCAAAGACTTTATCCACGCCTCAGAAAAGGTAAACGCCATTGCCCTCCGCTACTTTAATCCAGTAGGAGGGGATGAGAGCGGTCTCAATGGTGAAGATCCGGTCAATCGCCCCAGTAACCTAGTTCCCGTCATCACTATGGTCGCCGCTGGTTTGATACCCAAACTGACAGTTTTTGGCGGTGATTACGATACCCGTGATGGCTCATGTGTCAGAGATTACATTCACGTGACGGACATTGCGCAGGCACATATCAAAGCAATTGACTTCCTCGTAGAAGGCCGCAACGAGCATCAGTACGATCTCTTCAACCTCGGTTCTGGAAATGGCGTAACTGTATTCGAAGCGATCAATGCTTTTGAAAAGATTACGGGAAAGTCCCTCAATTATGAAGTAGGCCCTCGTCGCAACGGAGATGTGGTGTCGATCTATTCTGACTCAAGTAAGGCTAAGGAGCAGCTAGGCTGGGAAGCTAAGCTAGGAATTGACGAGATGATGGCCTCCGCTTGGAAATGGCAAGAGTATCTCATGGTGGACGCAAAATAAATACGTACCCCTTAAGCAATAGAGCGGCCTTTTATCAGAGGTCGCTTTTTTTGTGCCTTAGGGTTTAGAGGTAGTGGCCTAGTTTTGGGGTTTCTGCTTCGCAGAACGCTTGTTTTTAGGGGATAGCATGCCTCTGCACCCATGTAGCCAGCTTTTGGTGGCGGTGGATTCTAGGCCTTGCCTCGAATGATCGTTCCGCGCAGCGGTCATCCCTATCCCAGAACTCGGCCAAAGCGCCAAATAGTGTAAGCCCTAGCTTAGGCTTTTTAAGTACTGAGTAGAAAGTATACCGAAAGCTTTCGGGAGTATCTAGTATAGAGAAAAAGGGCCTCACTGAACCATATAGACCTATTTCCCTCGGTCTAAATACTGAATACTTTTGTCTAAGTACTTAACGCGCTTGTCTCAGTACGTTCTCTAAAAGTCAATAAAAATCACGTAGGTTCGCGCAAAGGTGGCGTTGGCAGGATGGGTTAGGACGTTGATTAGCACGGGACTCACATCAGCGCTGGCACCCTGAAAAATCACCTTGCCATCTAGGTTTAGATCCGCATCTAGATAGCCACTTACGACATAGTTGCGGGCAAAGGTCGTATTTGCAGGGTGCGTCAGGACTTCAAAAAAGATACTTGCAGGATCGTTAATAGCCCCTTGAAAGATTACCTTTTCATCTCCATTGGCATCCCCTCCCCAGAGACCATAAACGCCACTGCTAAGCTGCTTCTGCGCATTAGTACCAGCAGCCTGATCCGTGGTAAAATCAAGGGCTAGTGGGAGCTCGTCAAGGCTGTGACTAGTCGCACTCATAAGCGCCACATGATTGCGGTGATCAAGCCCTACAAAATAATCGCCGGGCATACTAGGGATCAAGAGCCGCTTACTCTCGTCTAAGCCTACCACATCGCCGTCGCGTTGCAAAAGGGCAGGTTCTTGCCATACTAAAGAGGTATCGATCGCACTAAAAAGGTTGACCAACACCCAATCAACCATGGCACTATCTCCCGTTAACTGCAGTAAACTTGGATCCAATTTGTGCGTTCCCGTATAGGGATCAGTATCGGGAAGGATATTTAGGATTCTCAGATCATCTCGCATCAATTGGCTATTGTTGTCCCAAGGACCTGCCAAGATGGCTTTGAGCTCGAGCAAGACATAGTCTTGCACTCCCAAACTAATGTAGTCCCCATTCTCAATATCAAACTCAAAGGTATAATCTTGCGCCAATAAAGGTTTGATCATTTTGGCATTTGTGAAGTCGCCATCCTCATCCACCAACAATACAAAAGCTCTTGGATCAATATGGTCCCAATCTAGCCCTGTCAAATCAAAGCTCAATTTCACCTTGCCAATCTCTTGGGTTTCCGCAAAATGCCAAGCACGATTCATACGATAAGCTAGCGCATCTGGTACGTTTAGGACAGAATCACTGGCGAGCATACTGGCTTCATTATTGCCCCAAACCAAAAAATCTTCGTGGTGCATCTGCTCCATCGCCTCCACACTCAAAATGTCGGAGAGGCCACGACTTTTAGTCTGATTGAGGCATTGTCTGATATTTCGGCCTATCCCGGCCAAATCTCCTACGTAGGTTTTGTAAGGGTAATATGCATGCGAATGTGGAGCTACCTCGATCCCGTATTTGATATTGAGATAGCTATGCACCGCTTGGATTTCATGATACCCCATAATGTCTTCAAAAACCAAAAGTTCGGCGAGATCTCCCTTCCAGTGATTAGAAGTTTGATTGTCATTGCCTTGGCCATCAAATTCCTGTCCAATAGAAGCTCTGTCAGCATCATTGACAGTAGGCCAAGTCCACATATTGCCGGGTTCTCCGTTTACATAGCCTTGGATTTCGGTCTCAGCATCATGAATTGTAAAGGCAGTGATGCTAGCTTTGTCGATATAACTACCACTTGTGATGGAAACGGCATCATCGTCATATATGAGCTCACCATTTTGGCGATGGCCCATTTTGATACGATTAGAACCGCCTTTGTGAGTCGAAATATAGTAGCCGTCGTCAGTATCTGCTCTTGGTACAAACACCGCAAATACCGTTGAATTAGTAGCTAATGTGCTAGCTAGTCCGTTGATCTTCATCCAATCTTGGGTACCATCAAAGCGTACTATCCCATGACCATTTAGTTGATCGGCATAAAATTGGGGTTGATCACTGGCGCTGCTTTGGATCGCATCATTGCCAAAGCCCGAGTAATCGGTCCAGTTAGCAATATGAGTGCCATCGGGAAGATTTTGATTGGCTTTGAGCCAAAGTCTCGTAATGGCTTTGCCATATCCAGCCTGACAATCCCAAACATTTTCTCGACCAGGGGTGCCGTCTTGATCCGCAGCCGCCCAAAATGCACCATCGGCATTATCGACTCCTTGTTGATAGAGGGCAATGATAGGGTCATGGGGTTCCTCTTCTGGCCAAGGATATTTGTCATTGTAGCGCAGCGAATCAATGAGACAGCGGCTAGCCGCGTATAGCAATAGTCGTTCGCCACCATTATCAAATTTGATGCCCAAGGGTCCCAGTACTGGCGTTCCCGCAGGGATATCAGCATAATAAGCTTGCAAGGCCACCGGATCTTCTGCCAAAAGCAAAAATCCACCGGCAGAAATGGACGTTCCCGGAGGGAATACAAAAACCGAATCCTCATCAATCAACATCCAATCACTCAGATCAAAGGCGAGGCTACTAGGATTATGGATTTCCAACCAGTTACCCGTAGGGAAGGCGGGATTTTCGTTGTATGCGATTTCGTTGATTAAGGGGAGCTCTCCTGCGGAGAACGCTTGGTAGGCCGTGCAAGGATCGGGAATATTATTAGCGGCTCCTGGTGAACCCAAGCTAGCGCCCCCCCAATCTGAAGGAGCCCAGCTAGCGGCTAAAGCATTGTCGAACCTAGGATCAATCAAGGCTAAGGTAGGACCTTGCCCATCGGGCTCCAAAGGCCAAGGATAGGAGTCATTGTATTTTAGCCCATCTACCCAGCAACGGTCGTCTGTCAAGAGCGCAACCCATTCACCGTCTCCACTCAATCCAAAATCTAGGTCCCCTACCACACTAATATTGTTGGGGAGACTAGCCCCATACTTAGTGAAAAAAGAAAATTGCTCTTGCGCAATGACCAAATAGCCCCCAGCTACGATAATGGTTCCAGGGGGGATCTTATAATAATTTTGGCTGTCATGGAGTTCCCAACCACTGAGATCGATAGCTGTATTATTGGGATTGTAGAGCTCTACCCAATCTTTGGTGTCATAGGAGGTATTGGGGCGGTAAGCAATCTCATTGATGATGATTGGAGGAGGTGTCGAATCACAAAAGCGTTGGTTGACCTGAGCCGGAGTACCGGCATAATTTCCAGAGGCGAGCCAACTAGTAGGTAGGCTAGGATCCAGAGAATCGTTCTTTAACATAAGGCTAAACCCCTCTCCATCAGCAGATTTTGGCCAAGGAGCCTTATTGTCATAGACGATTGCACTCACAGGGCAGGCATTGGCATCAAATAAGGCAAGTTGCTCTCCCTTGGCACTAAAGCCTAGGCCTTCTAGGCTAACGGCTGCGCCTACAGCAGGATGAACATAGTTAAAATCATCAAGACTATCTGCCAAAACCAAAAAGCCGTTTGCAGAAATGATCGTTCCCGGAGGGAGTATATAGGTACTATCCTCATCACGCAATTGCCAAGCCGAAATATCTAGATCCTGATTGCTACGATTATATAACTCTACCCAATCTTGAGCATCTAAGCCATCTAGTTTAAAGCCATAATTGTACATGACTTCACTGATAATGATATCTGTATTACTACCACTGCAATTGATAGAATTATCTCGTCTGGGAGTGCCACAAAAATTAGTGTTGGTAGCCCAATTAGCGGCAATTTTATTGTCTAAACTAGCCGCCAGTAGCTCTAAAGAAGGGCCATAACCATCGGCAAGGGTGTCCCAAGGAAATTTATCTTTGTAGCGCAGAGAGTCAATGGTCAGCCCATCTGGACTCGTCAAAATGAGCGTTTCGCCCTCGTTTGCTAGTTTGCCCTCATATACGCCGTCTGGTAAAAAACCATAATTGAGTAAAAAGGTATCAGCATTTTTTGCCAGCACAAGGAGGCTATCAGGGGCAAGCTGCGCCTCATAAGGGAAACTATACTTTAGCCCCTCAGAGAAATAGACATCTGAAAGGAATAAGGTATCACTGCCTTTGTTTTTGAGTTCGATAAATTCACTGCCACAGCTATCTGCAGGATGGTAATGCATTTCATTGATCAAAAGCCCACTAAAGTCTTGTGGTTGGTAAAACCTTGCTGGCCAGCTAGCGGACCACTCTCCGTTGGTCAGTACGCGGGCACGGATATCGGTCACCGCGGCATTTAGGCTTATGGGTCCGATATACTGCTGCGCAGAACTACTGATTCCCCCACCATAAGCACGCGGATCAGAACCATCACTTGTGAAGTATATCGTCCCTTGGATATTGGGGTTTTCCAAAGTCAATTGAAAGCCAGCCTCAACCTTACCGCCAAACTGGTTAAACACCACCGGATCAATACTGGGATACTGGTTGTGGGTGCGATAGGTATTGATCAGTACCTGCGTACGATTGGGGAGGTAGCTGTACAGATTTGAATCTCGCTCAGCGAATATCTTTTCGTAAATGGTTTTATTTTTCCAACGGGCCGCCTCGCCAATTAAGGGTTTTTGGGCGATGGCAAAGAGTCGTTCGTATTCAGCCATTACAAATTCTGGACTTAATATTCCTCCTTCTTTGGTATGGTAGTACATCTGGTCAGCCAATTGTATTTTGAACTCTGCATTGGTCAAGAGAGCATACCAGATATTATTGAAAGGAGGAGTATTGTGGGTTGAATTGGTATAGCGCCAATCGCTCCAAAGCCCTGGTTCTGTATCCCAGATATAAAATTTAAAGCCAATATTTTTGGTGCGATCCCTAATGGCGAAGCTATTTTTGGCACTGGGATGCACGTCAGAATGCGGCCCATAGTTGCAGATCAGGATATAATTGATAAACTGCTCTATATCAATGTATTCTTGGATATTGGCGTAGTGGAGAGAATCTGTCAGGTCATTATTATTAGCCATGCTGTTGAGCGTATTCCAAGCAGTGATACTGCCATCCATGTTGGACTTGCGCTTGATGGCGTCCCAATCTTCTTTATTGCCTCCATAATAAGCTTCAGCAAAGCCATTATTTCCTCTTTCTGAGGGATTGTAAAGGCCCCAATAAGCACCATTGATGTATAGATGAGCGAAAAAGCCGTGGATACCTACGCTATCTTTATCCATGTAGATCTGCAGGTTTCGTAGGACCTGATCGTTGATGTCTTTGCCTCCGTTTTTGATGATACAACCATGAAATCCAGGTCTTAGAGCAATTTGATCATGCTCGTCGGCAGCTCCAGGTCCAAAGATGGGGGCTCTGAGTTTTCCGGCCCCATACTGGGAACGAAAAGTCAAACGCCAATTACGCTTGGGGCTATTAAAGGAAGAACCGCCGACCCGCTTCATACCGCAGTTTTCTTGGATATCATCTCGCCCATCAGGGTAAATAATCTCCATAGAAACCGGTACCTCAGAACTGCTGCCGTGGGCTGTAACAAAGTCCGTAGGATTAAGGACAATAGACATACTCGGAACTGCCTCCAGCCCTTCTAGCAGTTCTGGGCCATAATTTGGATCGTTTTTGAGGCTAGCATCAAATTCTAATCCGCTAACCGGAAAACCACTGATTGTATTAGCTTGGTTGATGATATCTCCTAAAAAGAGATAAGTATGGGTAAAAACCTCGGTAATGGTATCGGCGTTCTGCGCAGCAGCCCTAATAAAAGTGGTAGTGGAAACTGGAATGGCTTGGGAATAAAGCGTCCCGTTGGTACTAGTAGGAACAGTCCCATCGAGGGTATAATAAATGCTAGCTTGAGTTAAATTGGTGCTAAGACTAACCGTCTGTGTTTGGGTGTACAGCCCTCTTTCCTGACTAAAGGATACGGTAAGCTCGTCTTGAGCAAAAAGAAAATTAGGTCCCAATAAGAATAAAGAACAAAGGCAGGCAATCGCTTGCCTAACTGACTTATGAATCTGCATAACTCAACCCCAAATAATTAGCCATCAAGGTAATTATTTTGCCCTAGGTATTTCAGATAGTGGAAGGAATGGTAATAAATAACGCTTCAACCGCTCAATTAGGGATAATGAATTCTTGTTCGAGGCTATCGTCCTCTTCTAAAAGCAGTTTATCTAGCTCTCTCTGCAATTTGGTGATTGTATCCTCAGATTCCATGATCGTCAAATCTCTAGCTAACATTGCAGGATCTGGTATATCATTAAGCCCTAATTTGATGAGCCAAGTTTCCCCCGTCTTTTCAAGCTTAAGGAACTCTGTACTAAAGTAGTTTTCGAGTTCGTAGGCAACTTTAGCGGTATCTCCATTGACCGTGATTTCCGTGATTCGATATTGCATAGCACCATCAGCGGGCGGAGTATCAATAGCCATAGAGGCTAAATCTTCTAAGGCCTCGTATGAGTCTGGGCTAACACAAAGCATAGCCCGACTAAAGTCATCATTTAGTCGGGCATCAAGATATTTTTTTGCGGCCTGCCGAACGTTTTCCTCGGAGCTTTGGCAAGCGCTTAGTATGATTAGAGTCAATAAAAAGTAACGGTTGAAGAGCATGGCAGATAGCTTTTTTATAAGCTAGCCCTGCTACTTGAAGATTGCAAATCTTAGAATAGATAGCTTTGGATCACAATCAATACCTGTTTGATTTTTTGCATATAAGTGGGCATCTCTTGGCTTTTTTCGAAATGGATCAGACATGAAAGCTCAAGAAGACTCAGCCCCAAGATGAGTACAAATCCTAAGTTGCTGTTCAAACCTGCTTGGCTAAAGAGCCAAGTCATACATACATTTTGCAGACTTACGGCATAGAGGGTAATACTAGCTTGCGCATGATTGTAGCCAATTCTTTGTAACATATGATGTACATGACCACGATCTGGGCTAAAGGGCGAACGCTTTTCCATGATCCGCTTGATCATCACTTGAGTAATATCCAACATTGGCACTGCTAAGACAGCAAAAATCCAAACGGGAATCCAATCTGCATGGAATAAACTTTGCTCAAATAAGTAGGCTTGTCCAAGTAACCTGACAGCAAGGATGGACAGCAATACCCCCACGGAAAGGGAGCCAGTGTCTCCCATAAATATTTTTGCCGGAGAAAAATTGTATTTCAAAAAGCCTAATAAGGCACCCACCATCGCTAAAGAGCAAATGGCAAAGCCATAATCTCCGATATGGAAAAATAATAACGCAAAGGTCAGGCCAGCGATACTCGCAATCCCACCCGCTAGTCCGTCAATACCATCGATTAGGTTATAAGCATTGGTAAGGCCCACGATAAACAAAATGGTAAGGACGTACTGGACTACAATTGGTAGCTCATATATGCCGATAAAACCGTTTAGACTCGTGATCCTTAAGCCAGCTACCGCTACAATCAGAGCGAGCAAAAGCTGAATGACTAATTTTTTGAGGGCCTTCATTTCTAAAAGGTCATCTTTTAAGCCCACAAAAAACAGGAATAACATGGCTAATAGAGGAAAGCGGATTAGCTCAAAGGTGGCCGCATCTCCCCAAAACAAGATTGATCCAACCATACCGAGAAATATTGCGATACCCCCTAATGGAGGAGTAGGTTGAGTATGCTGTTTTCTAGCGTCTGGTAAATCAAAAAGACCTTTTTTGTGTGCTGTTTCGATAACTACTGGAATAATAAAATAAGCAAGAGCAAAAGATGTTAGAGAAGCAAGCGCAAGTAAAAGGTATATATTCATATCTATCGGTTGAAGCGTTGATCAAAAATAGAACAACCGATTAATATTCCAATATCAGTAATTTCTTAATTATTACAGTATTATATAACCATGTTTGGTATAATTCAGATGTATTACGGCAAGTAGAAATTAAATAGCTACAAAGGCATTTTCTTGAACATCTGTTCAGAAAAAGACTCAAAAACACTTCTCTGAGCTATTTTTCAGCTTAGTAGAGCTGCTGGCTAAGGGATAAACAAAATTAAATTCTTCCTTATTTCATTCAAAAATAATTCCATCTTTTCGTTATTTCTTACAAAAAAATCCGAACCCCAGCTTGTGTCTGGGGCTCGGATGGCAATTTTTGAAAAGAAATTCTTAGAGTTTTATCAATTTTTTAGTGGCTCTACCTTTATCAGTATAAAGGTTAAGGAGGTACACACCTGAAGACAAACTAAGGATTGCAGGAGCGTTTAGTTTGTGCTCATGAGTACCGGCGGCCATGGTTCCGAGCTCTTCTTGGTACAATACTTTACCACTTATGTCTAATACCTCTAGACGTAAGGTCTCTGTTTGTGGCAGTTGGTATTGCAAGTCAAATCCATTTTCAAATGGATTGGGGACTACAGTAGTAGCGGCCTCCAAATCATGTAGCGTTTCTATACCCGTTGTAAAGCCATCAAAAATGACATTATCAAGATATAAGTTCTGCCCTTGCAAGGAGAGGAAATTGAATTGGATATAAATCTTTTCGCCTACATAATCATTGAGGCTAATATCCATAGTCTTCCATTGATTATTTGTTGGCTCAAAGGGGCCAGAATTAAAGAAGGTCAGTTCGGACCCTAATGTAAAACCACTCCCTTCGAAGAGAGCACCAGGTAAAGTTTCACCACATTCATTTACTACCTGCACTAACATCTGGTCTGCTTCTTCTAGGCTAGCGGAATAAGCCACATAAGCATAGTCAAATTTCAAACTAGCAGTATAAACATTGGTTAGGTCAAGCAGAGGAGACACCAAAAAGTCTCTACTGTCGCATGATGCTGAGCTGTAAGCAGGAAATGAGGCACAGGCATTACCTTGGGAAGAGATCAAAGTTCTCCTTTCCCAACCGCCATCTCCGGCCTCATCAATTATTTTCCAACCACTAGGAACAAAAGAGCTTGATTCAAAGCTTTCGGCATAGGGAAGCGTTATACCGGTATTGGCGATTTTGATATGGGCTGTTTTGGTTACAGCTTTAGTGAACCCACCATTGTTACTGACAGTAAGCTGAACAGGATACTCACCAGCAGTACTGTAGGTTACCACCGGATTGGCATCATTTGAACTGATCGGGGATCCTCCAGGAAAAAGCCAGTTGTAGTTTTCGACACAACCAAGAGTTTCATCAGTAAAGCTGATTACGGTTCCCTCACATCCAATGGTTTGAGAAGCCGTAAAATCAGGATCTGGCTCTGAATAAAGGTTAGCGACATTATCTATCCCTGTGGCGGCCTTATTAGAGGCTGACCAAAGGTTTGACAATTGATTGTCGAGGAAGAAATACATTCTTTCTGCCTGCCCATGGGTAAAAGCACTGGTACAGGTAGAATATCCCATATGTAGGTCTTTTCTATCAAGATAATCACAGGGAGAATCTTCACATGAGTTTCTATCGTTACAATCGAGATAGCTATTATTTGATTGCTGAGTATCACAAACCCTATCTCCTGAAGATTCGCAGTTGGTACCAGAATTACCCGCGCAAAACTCTGATCCGGTGAAATTACCTCCATTTAAGAAAGGATGGTATAATCCTAGCCAATGCCCAATTTCATGAGTGGCAGTGGTAGCCGCTGGATCTATACCCAAATAGTGAAGCACGACTCCTCTATTGGTGATACCAGAAGTAGGTAAGTTGGTATAACCAGCAATAAAAGATCCGGGAGGAACTGGTCCACTGGTAATAATATCCGTAACTATATAAATGTTGATATAATTTTGCCAGTAAATAAAGCTGGTCAAGGGAGAGGAACCATTTTGGCTATTGTGGTTACCTAGCGCACTGGCATTTCTAGTAATCCCTGAAGTAGCATTTCCTTGGGGGTCTTTGGTGGCAAGAGCAAATTGAATTCGGGTATCTACTCCAGTACCAAAACCGCTGGTATTGGGAATTCTACGGTAGTTTTCATTCAGGCCTACAATTTGTTGCTGAATAGTAGCATCAGACAAATTCGAATTTGCGGCGGCATAAATAACATGAAAAACAACTGGGATAGTATAGACATCACAACTAGCTCGCGTTCCAGAATTATTTGATCTTCTTTCGTCAAGATACTTCCCATAGGCAGCATCCTCTAAAGCAACATTTCTATCGTATAATTCAGGATTCTGAGAACGAAGCTGTGTCATCACTTCATCAGTAAAACAGGGAATCCTATTGTGTTGGGAATGCCCAAGCAAGGGCGTAATCAAAAACGCAAAAGCTATTCCGATTAGAAATCGATTCATATTCTCTTTATTTAGGCTTACAGTTAAAACTTGTAGAGGAAGCCTTTTAGCCAAGTCGTAGTAGTTAGTAGATTTCCTCTATAATTATTGTCCGTAGGGCAACATATCCCTAACTAAACTAAAATCCAGATTTCATTTTCATTTTCCCCAATGACCTCAAAACCTATAATACCATTCAGTTTGTTGAAGTAAAATCGAATGGGTTCTCCTGGGACATTAAAACTATTTCCAGTGCTAAAATCACACATAGAAACGTTGAAGAAGTCTTTTCCCCCGAGATTAATATCCTCAGTTAGTACCGTATCGGGTAGGCTAAACAATTGACAAGTCAGGAAATTGTTGAAGGTGATAGATAAATAAGATTCTATCTTATTAGGATCATCGGTTGGGGCAAAATTTTGGAAGTCCTTGCGTAGAGTGATATCGAAGACATACTGTCCATCACTGCTTCTCAATTGCACAAAACGAAAAGGATTATCAAAGGTAGTACAACAAAGACCACATCTACCGAAATCGTCACACTCAAATAATTGAGTCTCAAAACTCGCCACTATATCTTCATACTTAAATAGGACCTGACTCCCAGTAGTCGTATTCCGGAAAGTCCGTTCTTTGGTTTCCGCAAATTCAATCCAGGCCTCTTCAATAGGAGTAAATTCAAAACTACCGAGAGATTCACGCTGACATTCTTCGCAGCAGCCGCCAAATACTATTACCAATAAAAGGAGAAGAGGGGCTATAAATGGAATACGCATTCGTATCGATTGATATGAAAGATTATAAATTGATCTTCAAAAATAATCATTTTCCTATCCTTTATGCAATATTGCCCTAAAGCCTTTGATTTTAACTTTGGTTTTCCCCTTGAAGCTCTGTAACATTGATCTATGGCTAAATCATCCTCCATCAAGTATCTCGATCCATTGGTCGTAGGTCGGCTCAAAAATATTGAAATCAAAGCAAAATTAATTGTTGAAGGTTTCATCACGGGTATGCATAAAAGTCCTTACCACGGCTTCTCGGTCGAATTTGCGGAGCATCGGCCTTACAATGCTGGCGAATCCCTCAAAAATATAGACTGGAAGGTATTTGGCAAGACCAATAAGCTTTACTCCAAAAAGTTTGAGGAAGAAACCAACCTCCGCTGTCAGGTCGTCTTGGATGTAAGCGATTCTATGCGGTATCCCCAAAAAGGGATGACCAAACTAGAGTATGGCGCCTACTTAGCCGCAGCGCTACAATATCTCATGATCGGACAAAGAGATGCCGCAGGCATGACCCTTTTTGATGAAAGCATCCAATTCTCTGCGCCACCTAAGTCTAAATACTCTTGGTTAGTCCCTATTTTTAAGAAGTTAGAAGAAGTTGTCGCAAGTACAGAACTCTTTACAAGAAAGACAGCTACGGCAAAGGTTTTGCACGAAATTGCGATGAAATTTCATCGCCGATCCTTCGTTGTTTTAATAACTGACTTATTCAACCAACAAGAAGATAGTGATGAGTTATTTAAAGCCTTGCAACATCTCAGACATGAAAAGCATGAAGTCCTAGTATTTCACCTTTTGGACCGCCCGACGGAAGAAGACTTTGACTTTCCCAATCGACCCGTGATCCTTAAGGACCTTGAGAGTGGAGAGAAGATCGAGGTTTCGCCCCACCAAATCAGGGATCAATACCAAAGTTTAATGCGTAAATTCAAGGCACGCTTCAAGCAAAAATGTTACGAATTCAAAATCGATTTTATCGAGGTAGATATTCAACAAGCTTATGACAAAGTGCTCACTGACTATCTTGTAAAAAGAAGAAGCATCAAATAAACCTATCCAACCCGTATGCGGAGTACCTTTTTTCTTCTCCTTCTTGCTCTTAGTTCTTTATCCTCTACGGCTCAAATTGAGACCAAAACTTATGATCCTAACGCTCAAGCAGCTTACGACCAAGCTTTGAGCTTCAAAAATGCTGGACAGCATGCCAGTGCCAAAGCCTCCCTACGAAAGGCACTCTCTTATGATCAAAGATATATTGCGGCTCTCAGACAGCTAGCAGATTATTATTTCACCGAAAATCTACTCGATAGCGCCCTCTACTACTATGGCCAAAATATCGAGTTTTATCCCCGTGATTTTTATGCACACAACTGGGTAGTAACCATTCTGCTGCAACAGCAAAACTATGATGCGGCCCTAAGTCAATACAACAATATCTTGCGCACTTTTGGGGATGATAGAAGTATTGAGCTGCAAGCCGATACTTACTACAATATTGCCAAAGTCGAATTTAGGTTTAAAAACAACTGGCAGAATGCGATTGACACAGGCGAAGCTGCTATGCGTAAGTACCTCCTATTGTCAGAATTATTTGCTAGGCCTACAGAAAAGAAGATCGCCAAAGAAAAAGCTGCGCAAGCTAGAATGATAGCGGCCAAAGGGTATTTTTTGCTCGGTAATTACAAGATTGCGCTGAAGTATCTCAAAGAAAATGCCTCTTATTTTGGTTCAGATCCTGAATATCATTTCTTTTTAGGCAATGCTTATTATCAATTGGGCAAAACCGAAAAAGGCGCTCCCTTAATCAAACAAGCGTTCACCGAAGGCTATGAAATCCCTAAAGAGCTGCTCGTTAGTGGCTACCAACTACCTCGTGAACTTATGCTCGATCACTCAGAATATAAAAAAAACGATTAGCGTCTAAGCAAGAAGTAGATAGTATTTAGAACAAAGAAAAATAGCCTTAATTACCTTTAGTGCCTTGTTTTCAAAAATCTCAAGACTGAATACTTTTGTCTGAGTATCTATTCGCAAATCATATGCTCCGCCAATTGCCACCCCCCTATCAGCAAAGAATCAAAAAGGCTTTCAACAGTATTTCCCTTTTGTTTATCTTTTTTTCGACCGGAGGCTTCGAATTTGTACTTACCCAAAATCAAGAAGCTCCTTTCTCTATCGAGCTTATTGTGCCCATCTCTACCCCTAATGGCCATCGGGAAATCAGCATTGAGCGCTATTACAACCTCCATGTCTTGATCAAAAACGTTTCGCCGCACCCGCAGCGGCTTTGGAAGGACTGGAATACTTGGGGGTTTTTCAATTTAAGGCTAGAATGGATGGCGGCAGGAAAAACTTTTCCCATTTCTCGTAAAGCGCCCAAGGTTTGGAATGGCGATTTTCCAGACTATTGGGTATTAGAACCGGGGGAGACGGTGGTCTTATTTATCGATATGAGAAGTGGAGATTGGGAGGGCTTCCCAGACCTTTATGGCGAACGCATCCCCGCCAAAATCAAGGCGATTTACGAAAACAAGCGAGATGTACTGGCGGATGAGTTCGCTATTTGGTATGGCAAAATAGAGACGCCTGAGATAGAGGTAATCTTTAAGTAGTTGGTATCAAGTATTTAGATAGTGTTTGTGGGGTTTTGCTGCTTCGCAGAACGCTTGTCTCTTCGGGCGTATGCAATACTACCTACAAACAGCTAACAATAGCGGCCTATTGCGTAGGCCGCAAAGGAGATCAAAAAAGCTCCTATACTGTCTAGGGCTAAGCGTTCCGCGTCCTGAAAGCTTTCGGGAGTAAATCCCAAAAAATCACCCCAAATAGAGATCTGGAAGCTCAAGAAAGGGTCCCTATTGCCTTAAAACGCCGAAACACCGCCTCATTATGCGGTGCCTCGGCTAATTCATCAGTAAGATCTTGCCCAGCCCAGTGGCTATAATGCATACCGTTGCGCCAATGGCGACTCTCAGTAACATCATAGATCTTTCCCTTGTAAGCGACCCAAATCTCATCACGATCTGAGCCATTGCGTAGCGCCAGTTGGGAACGACTGTAGGTAGGCAAATCTGTCATTATACTGCTTCAGCGATCAAGGCTTGGGCAATTTGAACCGCATTGGTAGCAGCTCCTTTGCGGAGATTATCAGCCACAATCCAGAGATTCATACCATTGCTGATTGATTCATCGCGACGGATTCGACCCACAAATACCTCATCTCTACCGTGGGTATCACGAGGGGTTGGGTATCCATTATTAGCCACATCATCGACCACGATCAAGCCAGGAGTATCACCTAACATTTGTTTGATATCGGCGATCTCAAAGGGCAATTCTGTTTCGATATTGACTGCTTCGGAATGACCACCTATCACGGGTACTCTCACTGCAGTCGCAGTAATCTGGATGCTATCATCATTGAGGATTTTGCGTGTCTCATTGACTAGCTTCATTTCCTCTTTGGTGTAGTCATTTTCCAAAAAGATATCACAATGTGGGATACAGTTGAGATCAATCTGCTTAGGATAGACCGATAGACTATCCCCCCCTTGACGCTCTGCAAATAGTTGATCTACAGCATTTTTACCTGTCCCGGTAACGCTTTGGTAAGTAGAAATGACAAGACGTTTGATTTTATACTTTTCATGGATCGGCGCTAGCGGCACTACCATTTGGATCGTAGAGCAGTTTGGATTGGCAATGATCTTATGCTCATTATTGATGGCAGACATATTTACCTCTGGTACCACTAGTGGAACGCTTGGGTCCATCCGCCAAGCAGAAGAGTTGTCGATCACAACCGTACCGACTGCGGCAAATTTGGGTGCAAAGGCGGTACTAGTACTCCCACCAGCAGAAAACAGCGCAATATCGGGTTTGGCAGCGATACCGTCCTCCATACTCACGACCTTCAACTGTTTACCCTTAAAGGTAACCTCCTTACCTACAGACCTTGCCGAAGCAACGGGAATAAGGGTGGAAACAGGAAATTGCGCTTCTTCTAGAACGCGGAGCATTTCAGTGCCTACTAGGCCAGTTGCCCCGACTACGGCTACTTTCATGATATAAATGAGTTAAGTAAAAAAATTAATTATACGGGAAACCGGCGCACAATTAACACATTTTATAAAAAATACCCACAAAACTTTAAAAATTATTTAAAGTTTGTGGGTAAATATTTAAAATTCGTTATCCGAGAACATTAAACAAACTGATCGTTATGACTCTTGAGGTCTGATACGATTTGTTTGATAAATTGTTCATCATCTTTCTTGCAAATCAATAGTGCATCATCCGTATCCACCACGATATAATTTTCTAGTCCCTTCATTACCACGATTTTACCTTCTTTGGAGGTTTTAACTACATTATTAAAGGAATCATAAACTACGCCTTGACCATGAACGGCATTGCCGTGAAAATCTTTTTCAGAATTTTCATGGACTGAGCCCCAAGTACCGAGGTCGCTCCAGCCAAATTCGGCAGGAATGACATGTACATTATCGGCCTTCTCCATGATCCCATTGTCAATGGAGATATTTTTACAAGTGGTATAGGTATCATTGATGGCGCCTTCTTCCTTTTCAGTATAATAAGCATCAGTAATGCCAGAAAACAATTCGGCCATGTCCGGTAGATAAGCTTCAAAAGCTTTTTGAATGGTATTGGTGGAGAATAAAAAGATCCCTCCATTCCAGACGTAATCTCCACTTTCTACAAAGCTCTTAGCGATTTCAAGGTTAGGCTTCTCAGTGAAGGTCTTCACTTTGTAATAACCCCTACTCTCTTCATCATCCAAAAATTGGATATAGCCATAGCCAGTATCAGGACGGGTGGGAGTGATCCCAAGTGTCATGATGATATCTTGTTTTTCACAAGCATCCAGGCCTAGAAGGATCTTTTCTCTGAAGACATCTTCTTTAGCGATCAAATGATCAGAGGGGGCCACTACGAATAAGGCGTTGGGGTTTTGAGTTTTGATTTTATAGCATGCATAAGCAATACAGGGAGCAGTATTGCGGCCTACAGGTTCTAACAAAATTTGATCATCAGTCATGCGGGGCAGTTGCTCTTTGACTAAATCATAATAACCTTCATTGGTTACTACATAAATATTTTGCTCGGGTACAATTGAGGCAAATCGAGCATAAGTTTCCTGAATAAGAGATTGGCCTCTGCCGAGAATGTCATGAAATTGTTTGGGAAAACGGCTGCGACTCATGGGCCAAAAACGGCTGCCAATGCCACCAGCCATTATAATAATATAGTGGTTCTGATTCTGCATTTAGAATGATAAACTTTTTTAATGAAATTTGGAAGAACGCATGGCGAAGCAGGAGGGTATTACAATGATACATAAGCTTTTTTGTACTTCCCAATATATTTCCATGAACAGAATAAAAAGCATTATGAACGGGCATGCTTGCCACCAGAAGTGCTGTGTTTCTTCCTTACTAGTCTCTCTGATTTAAGCAAAAAGGTTTCATTCTTATTTATTCATTGTTAGAGAAAGATTATCGTTCTGCGAAGCATGAAAAAAATACGACAGCCCGGCAAGTGCAGCAAAACAATCTCACAATCAATTATTTAGCCTGCGTTTCAATTAGCTAAAGCCCTGCCAAGGTTCGTTGCTAAAGCAACAGTATCAGCCTTATTTTAAATCCTTTTTTCAAAAAATTTTACACCCACTAAAACAAAGCTTTTGACAGGAAAGCGTAGCTACTTACATCACAAGCCCAAAATAGCCTATCTGTTGGTATTTTTGAATCACACATATTTTAAATAAGGTAAATAACGATACTATAAAAATTCTTGCTTTAATTCGTTTAACCTCGAAAATGCTACCTATGTTCGGAATAAAAAGGGAGTATACCCGGCTCCTATCAACCTTGTGGGTTTGCCTATTTTTACCTGCGATCGCTATGGCCCAGGTGAACGCCAATTTTACGGCAAATCAAACTTCAGGCTGTGCTCCTCTTTCTGTCAGTTTTACGGATCTCTCCACTGGTCCCATCCAACAATGGCTTTGGGACTTTGGCAATGGTAATACCTCTCGTTTTGACGATGTAATTGCGACCTATACCAATCCGGGAACTTATACGGTTTCTCTGACGGTAGTGGATACAGTCAACGGTTTAAGTAGCACCAAAACAGAGGTCGCTTATATTACCGTTTTTTCGGAGCCAAGCGCCGATTTTACCGCTGACCAAACCTCTGGTTGTGCTCCTTTGACGGTCAACTTCAGTGATGCTTCTACTCAGGGTGATGGAGCAATAGTAAGTTATAGTTGGGATTTTGGCGATGGCTCATTAGGTACAGGCGCCAATCCAAGTCATACCTACTTAAGCGCAGGAGACTATACTGTTACTTTGATCGTAACAGATGTCAATGGTTGTAGCGACACCCGCATCCAAAATGATCTCATCTCTATTACAGATGTAGCGAATGTCAGCTTTAATGGGAGCCCCCGAACGGCATGTGCAGCCCCGATTACGGTGAGCTTCAATTCGACAGTTGCCCCAGCGGGCAGCTATACTTATTTATGGGATTTTGGGGATGGCAGTACCTCAAGCGCACCCAATCCCAACCACACCTACACCGTAGATGGGGATTATACTGTTAGCCTGACGATTACGGATGTCAACGGTTGTTCAGAGACCGTTAGTGTAGATGATTATATCTTGATCAATAATCCAAACGCTGACTTCACTTCTTTGAGTAATAGTGTTTGTACTGGACGCCCCGTATCTTTTATCAACAACTCAAGTGGGGCAGATTCATACACTTGGAATTTTGGGGATGGGAATACCTCCACCCAAACCAATCCCACTCATACCTACAGTACTCCGGGTACCTACAGTGTCAGTTTGACGGCTAATAATTCTGCAGGATGTAGTGATACTCATATCGAAACGAATTATATAACGGTCAATGTTTCTCCAGCGGCTTCATTTACTGCCACTAATAATATCGGTTGTCAGACGCCCTTATTAGTAAATTTTAGCGATCAATCTATCGGCAATATCATCGCATGGTCTTGGGATTTTGGTAATGGTGCGATTTCTAGTGCTCCTAATCCCACCTCAACTTATACCAATGCGGGGAACTATACAGTTAGCCTCACGGTCACTAGTGCTGACGGTTGTGAAACCACAGAGACGATCCCTAATTTTGTGATCCTCACAGAACCAGATGCGGAATTTACGGTGAGTGATCCAGATGGTTGTTTGCCTCATACTGTCAACTTTCTTGATCTCAGCACCTCCCCTACCGATCCGATCACCAATTGGGTTTGGAATTTTGGCGATGGAAATTTGTCCAACCAGCAAAACCCAAGTCATACCTATACGACAGCGGGTCAATATACGGTTACATTAACCGTAACGACTGCAAGTGGTTGCCAAAATACGGAGACTTTCACCTTTGTAGAGGTAGGAGCTCGTCCTACGGCTAATTTTGACGCCAACCCGCGTATCGCTTGTGTAGATACAGAAATTGATTTTACAGACCTTACGGCCGGTAATGTTACGGATTGGACTTGGTATTTTGGTGATGGAGGTACTTCCAACGATCCTAATCCTGCCCATACTTATCAGGATACCGGTACATTTGACATTACTTTGATCGTAGAAAACTTAGGCTGTTTTGATACCATAGTGATGCAGGATTTTGTCACCATTCAAGGTGCAGTAGCAGACTTTAGTATGACTCCAACCGATGGTTGTAATCCGCCCACCGATGTGCAGTTTTTCGATCAATCTATCAATGGTTCTTCATTTTATTGGGATTTTGGCGATGGGAATACCTCCATTTTACCCAACCCTACCCACACATTTGCCACTGTAGGGACTTATACCATAAGGCAAGTAGTAACCGATCTGGCAACGGGTTGTGTTGATGATTTTGACCAAGATATTACGATTACCAATCCGATAGCGAGTGCTTCTGGTAATCCTCGTTTTGGTTGTCCACCACTAGATGTAAACTTTACCAATAGTTCGCTAAATGCGACCGACTATATCTGGGACTTTGGGGATGGAACCGTTTCTAATGCAGCCAACCCCACTCATACCTATACCGCACCAGGCGATTATACGGTTACTTTGATTGCCTCTGATGGGGCATGTAATGATACTTTGATCTTGACCGATTATGTCAGTCTTTCTGGCCCAACGATCGATTTTGATGCCAATTTATTTAATGGTTGTGCTCCTTTACCAATAACCTTCAACGACTTATCGACCCCTTATGGGACTAGTAGCTTTGTGAGCTGGCAGTGGAATTTTGGTGATGGCAATACTGCCACCGGCCCCAATCCTACTCATACTTTTACCAATCCTGGTCAGTATGACATTACTTTGACCGTATTGGATTCAGATGGATGTGTACAATCTTTGACAAAAAGTCAATACATCACTGCTACCTTTCCGACGGCTAACTTCAGCACCAATGACACCATCGCATGTCCAGGGGCTTTTGTCAATTTCATCAACACCTCCGTTGGTTCTGGCCTAACCTATCTTTGGGATTTTGGCGATGGAACTACCTCTAGCGCGGTAAATCCCACCCACCTTTTTCCTAGCAATGGTACTTATACCATTACCCTTACAGCCACAGATGTGAATGGCTGTTCTGATATAGAGGGTAAATTTAATTTTGTTTCTATCGGCCAACCTACGGCAGCATTTGTAGCAGATACAACTTCTGCGACTTGTCCTCCTCTAACGGTAAACTTTACCGATCAATCGAGTCCTGATGTAGTGGATTGGTTTTGGGATTTTGGCGATGGGAGTACTTCTGCGCTAGCCAATCCTGCTAAAATCTATGCGGTCGCGGGCACCTATGATATTAGTTTGACCGTAACCAATGCTCAAGGATGTAGGGATACAGTAGTGATGGATGATTTGATTGATATTTCTGGGCCTACAGGTAGCTTTAGTTTTAGCCCTCAAATAGGATGTCAACCTTTAGACGTCAACTTTAGTGTTGACAGTCCAAACCCGCTTTGGACTTATGATTGGGATTTTGGTGATGGGACCGGCGGTACCGGAACGACCATCACCCACACTTATTTTAACGACACTACAGCGAATCCTCTCATGCTAATTGAGGACGAGAATGGCTGTGTCGTTGTCATAACGAATAGCGATAATATTCAAATTCAACCTCAGCCAGTCCCTTCGTTTACGGCCGACCGCAATGCGATCTGTCTAGGGCAAAGTGTCAGTTTTAGCAATACCACTTTTTCAGAACGTCCCATCACTGGATATCTATGGGATTTTGGCGATGGCAACACCTCTACAGGGATTAATCCCACCTATACTTATACAGATACGGGTACTTATGTAGTAAGCCTTATTGCTACCACAATCGATGGTTGTATTGACACCAGTGCCACACCACTAAATATACGGGTAACGGGTCCCCCGACAGCGGTATTTACGGCAAACCCAATGCAAGATTGTGTACCATTTCCTGTAAGCTTTAGCGAATCCTCGACGGGTTTCTTTCCTATTGTTGATTGGCATTGGGACTTTGGCGATGGAGATACGGCTAATGGTCAAACCATTACACCTCATATTTACACCACGGCAGGCATTTACAATCCGACTCTTACGGTCACCGACAATAAAGGCTGTACAGGATCTATCAGTAGGACCATCACGGTTGATCCTTTGCCACCAGTAGAATTCTCTGCCTTTAGATATGGCTGTGCTCCCCTACCGATTAGCTTTACCGATGAGACTTTGGGAGCCTCTCCAGCCGTTGCTTGGTCATGGAATTTTGGTGATGGCAATACCTCTACGCAACAAAATCCGACTCATACTTATGTATCTGATGGATTTTACACGGTGAGCTTAACGGTGACTGATGCCAACGGTTGTATCAATACCTTGGTCAAAACCGATTACATCCAGCTCAACACCCCAACAGCTAACTTCACCTCTAATGCTACGCCGGGTTGTCCTCCTTTAGTGGTCGATTTTACAAATCTCTCAACCGCTGATACAACCCTTTCTTATCTATGGGATTTTGGCGACGGAAACACTTCAACTCAGCTTGATCCTAGCCATACCTATTATGTTTCGGACACCTTTACGGTAACGCTCATCATCACCAATGTATTTGGTTGTAAGGATACTGTCATTATGCCGGATCATGTTTATACGCATGATCGGCCTACAGCTAGTTTTAGCTTATCAGACACCTCAGTGTGTGTGCCTGAAAATATCATCATGAGCAGTACTAGTAGCCCGAGTGGTTCCCCAATTACAAATTATCAGTGGGACTTTGGTTTAGGCTCAGGAGCAACCACCCCAACGGCTACTTATCTCTACACTATCGCGGGAACTTATAATCCTAGTTTAAGTATTGAAGATGCCAATGGCTGTGGAGATACTGCCACTAGGACCATTTTTATCAATCCAAATCCAGTAGCAGATTTTCAGGCTGGAGATACCGTTGGCTGTGCTATTACTACTATTGGATTTCAAGACCTGAGTACTGGCATCAACGCGCCAGTAGCTTGGGAATGGACCTTTGGAGATGGTAATACCGGCAGTAGCCAAAATCCAAGTAATACCTACTTCAATGACGGGACCTACACTGTCTCACTCAAGGTAACGGATATAAACGGTTGTGTCGATTCGTTGACCAAAAACAATTACATCAATCTGGATCATCCAGTCGCTACCTTTAGTATTGGGTCTCCCAGTTTATGTACCAATGAGACGGTAAACTTTACAGATTTATCTGGAGGTCCTTTCCCGATAGTAAGTTGGGCTTGGGATTTTGGCGATGGTACACCTTTGGTTTTCGGCCAAAATACTAGTCACCAATATATTAGCCCTGGAACTTATAGCGTAAGTCTAATCATTACTGATGTCCTCGGCTGTCAAGACACCCTCACACAAGCAAATAGTATTACGGTCAATCCTGATCCAGTTGCCAGTTTTGTAGTGAGCCCTAATCAGGATTGTACTCCGCTGACTGCCAGCTTTACGGATGCTTCTAGTGGATCTGGGGGAGCGAGCATTATCGCTTGGAATTGGGACTTTGGGGATGGAGGAAATGCCTTTGTGCAAAATCCCACTTACATATACAATACAGCGGGTATTTACACTGCGAGCCTGACCGTAACTGACGATAATAATTGTACAGCGACCCATACGGAAAACCTACAGTCTCTTGAAACGCCTGTAGTAGATTTTGTGGCTGACAGACGAGTAGGTTGTGCCCCCGCAACCATCAATTTCTCAGATTTGACTACCAGTCCATATGTAAAAGTAGCTTGGTTATGGGATTTTGGGGATGGTACAACTTCGGCTTTGCCGAACCCTTCCCACACTTATACTGCAGACGGTACTTATAATGTCAGTTTGACCGTAACAGATCAAAACGGTTGTTCAAGCAGCCTTAGTCGAAACGCCTATATCCGTCTTAGTCATCCACAGGCAGACTTCACTTGGAACCAATCTGTCGTTTGCCCTAATGAAGCAATTGGCGTTCAGTTTACAGACGCCTCTACCCCTGATACTACTATCACTAATTGGTTATGGGATTTTGGGGATGGCACGACTTCTAGCCTACAAAATCCGAGTAAATCCTACAGTACTCCAGGCACTTACAGTGTAAGCTTAACCATCACCAACTTATTAGGTTGTGGGGATTCAGAGTCAAAAGCAGCCGTCATTACAGTACGTAATGCGCCTGCGCCTATTTTTAGTGCCAGTGACTCGACCGATTGTCGCCCCTTCAATATTACCTTCACGGATCTCAGTACAGCTGGTGATGCAGCCATTACAACTTGGAACTGGGACTTTGGGGACGGGAATAGCTCCCTATCGCAAAATCCTTTCCATACCTACACCAATGCTGGTACCTACACGGTTCAATTAACCACCACGGATGCAAATGGGTGTAGCGCTGACACGAGTTTAGCCGTTACCGCTTTACCATTGCCAGTAGCAGAATTTGTTTCGGCGGATACTATAGGATGTGCGCCCCAGACGGTTTCCTTTGTCAATCAGTCAAGTTCGGCCTTCAATATTACCTACTACAAATGGTTTTTTGGTGATGGAGATAGCATCGAATTTTCAGCCAATCCAACCCATGTTTACACCGCAGACGGAAATTATGATGTTACGCTGATTATTCAGGATGAAAACGGCTGTAGAGATACGCTTACTAAGACCAACTATATCCGTCTTTCTCATCCGGTAGCGGACTTTACCCTCAGTACAAATTTGGTTTGTCCCGGCAACCCTGTAGGAGTCAATTTTATGGATACCTCAGTGCCAGACACGACATTGATTGCATGGTTTTGGGATTTTGGCGATGGCAATACGGCAAATGTGCAAAATCCAAATCACCAATACACTGTTCCTGGGACCTATACAGTAAGTTTGATTGTAAGCAATATTCTTGGTTGTAGCGATACCTTTACCACTGCGAGCACCATCAATGTTCTCGATCCTCCAGTGGCCAATTTTATTCCTTCTACCAATGCTGATTGTACCCCTCTTACGGTTAGCTTTACAGACGGCTCTACAGCCGGAGCTAGCGCAATTGTGGATTGGTCATGGAACTTCGGGGATGGTAATAGCTCTAACGATCAAAACCCGACCCACGCGTTCGGCACGGCCGGAATATATACCGTATCGCTCACAGTCACTGATGGAAATGGCTGCGATAATACCTACTCCGAAAGTGTAGAAGCCTACCTTCAACCTATTGCAGAATTTTCATCTGCCGATACAGTTGGATGTGCCCCACAATTGGTCAGATTTACAGACCTAAGTGTTGGTAATGGTGGTGGTGCTATTACTGCATGGGATTGGGATTTTGGCGATGGTAATACTTCTAACCTTCGCAACCCAAGCCATACTTATGCGACTGACGGTATTTACGACGTGAGTCTGACCGTTACCAATGCTAATGGTTGTCAGGATGTGATTAGCAAGACTGCCTATATTCGGCTTTCGCATCCTATCGCAGACTTCAGCAGTAGTACCACTATAATTTGTCCCGGAGCCCAAGTTGACTTTACGGACACCTCCGCTCCTGACACAACTTTGACAAATTGGCTATGGGACTTTGGCGATGGCACCACCTCTACCCAGCAGAATCCAAGTCATATTTATACCGCTTCGGGAACTTATACCGTAAGTTTGATCGTAACGAATCTCTTGAACTGTAGCGATACTGAAACAAAACTAAACTACATTACCGTACAGATAGCTCCTACGGCTCAGTTTACCCCTAATCCAGCAGCGGATTGTGCGCCAGCTACCATCAACTTTGTAAATACCACCGTTGCAGGTAGTAGTCCAGTAAGTAGTTGGGCATGGGATTTTGGAGATAGTAATACCAGCTCTTTAGAAAATCCAAGTCATACCTTTGCTAATCCCAATACCTACCCTGTACAATTGATTGCTACCAATGCTTTGGGTTGTACCGATACCGCTGTGGTCAATGTAACCGCTTACGAAAGTCCGCAAGCTGCATTCGTAGCGAGTGATAGTATAGGTTGTGCCCCAACAGCCATTACTTTCATCAATCAATCTACGGGTCCTGCGACCATAGTAGCTTGGTTATGGGATTTTGGGGATGGGGGAACTTCTACTAGCCCAATCCCAGTACACAATTATACCGCCGATGGTGTGTACGATGTTAGCTTGACGGTTACCGATGTGAACGGCTGTCAAAGTACTTTGATCAAGCCACAATACATTCGTCTGTCTCACCCGATTGCTGATTTCCTTACCAACCGTACAGCAGTCTGTCCAGGGCAATCAATACGATTTGCTGATCAGTCTATCCCTGATACCACTTTGATGAGTTGGTTGTGGGACTTTGGAGATGGCAGCACAAGCAATTTGGCAGCCCCCATTTATACCTATGCTAATCCGGGTCTATATGATATTACTTTAGTAGTAACCAATATCTTAGGCTGTAGCGATACAATTGTCAGACCAAACTATATCACAGTTTACACGCCACCGACCCCAGCCATCCTTGCCTCTAACACCATTGGTTGCATTCCATTGACGGTTAACTTTACCGATGCTTCTACTCCAGGCTCAAGCCCAGTAGTAGGATACAGTTGGAATTTTGGTGATGGCAACACCTCTACCTTTAAAGATCCTACTCACACCTTCGTTGGTGCAAGTCTATACACGGTAAGACTTACCGCAATTGATAACAATGGTTGTCGTGCCACTGCCTTCCAGTATATCGATGTCAGTAACCGCCCGACTGCCGATTTCATTGCCAGTGATACTGTAGGATGTGAAGGGACCATTGACTTCTTTGACCTCTCGACTGGTCCAAATCCAATCACAGGGTGGAAATGGTACTTCGGCGATGGAGATAGCGCCAATGTGCAGAATCCAAGTCATTACTATCCAAACGCAGGTACTTATACGGTAACCCTCATCGTTTGGGACCAGATAGGGTGTCCTGATACGCTTATCCGCCCAGATTATATCACGCTTACCCGCCCAGTGGCAGACTTTAGCATGAGCGACAACTCTGTATGTCCTGGAACTGATATTCAATTCACAGATACCTCTGTTCCTGATTTCCCTATCTTTAATTACGAATGGGACTTTGGGGACGGCATAACTACCACTCAGACAAATCCGCTTCATAGCTACGCCAACCCAGGCACCTATACAGTACAGCTCATCATTACCAATAGTAGGGGCTGTATGGATACTACTAGTCAAGTAGTGACGGTCTTCAGCCCACCAACTGCCCTGTTTAGCAGCAATACACCTGATGGTTGTCAGCCTCTAACGGTTAACTTTAGCGATCTCTCTACGGGCAATGCCGGTCTGTTGACCAATTGGGCTTGGGACTTTGGGGATGGAAATACTTCTAATATCCAAAATCCGAGTCATACCTTTAATGCTACGGGCGTCATGTCCGTGAGCTTGACCGTTACCGATGATAAGGGTTGTACCGATACTTACACACAAAATATCACTGTATACCCGAATCCAACAGTTGACTTTAGCGCGGATAAGACCAGAGGATGTGCGCCAGACGCAATTACTTTCACCCTCAATCAGTTAAGCGGAAATGCGCTCAGCAGTTTCTTCTGGGACTTTGGGGATGGTAACACATCTACAGCGGCCAATCCTACCCATACTTATGCCACAGATGGAACTTATACAGTCAATTTGATTGTGACAGATGTAAACGGATGTACAGCTAGCTTTAGCCGTGTCGACTATATCAGACTATCTCATCCAGAAGCTCGCATCTTCTACACGCCTGCCGTAGGTTGTCCTGGAACAGTGGTCGATTTAGAAGATCGTTCAATTGCAGATACTACTCTCATTAGCTGGCAATGGGACCTTGACAATGGTCAAACCCGTTCAGGGCAAAATGTAAACTTCACCTATCAAACGCCGGGATTATACGATGTCAGTCTAACTGTAACTAATGTATTAGGCTGTTCTAATCAAGTCTTGATCCCCGATGCGGTAAGAATTTACAATCCGCCAACGGCTAGCTTTGCTCCTGCGGACACCTCAGGTTGTGCCCCCTTGAGCCTTCAGTTTTTTAACCAAAGTACTGGCGGAGATACCCTTATTCAAAGTCTAGTTTGGGATTTTGGCAATGGCAATAGCAGTAATCTACCTAACCCTTCGACCACCTTTATTAATCCTGGGATCTATGATGTGGATCTGACTATCGTCGATCTCAATGGGTGTAGAGATACTGCTTCGCAGAACGTTCAGGTCTATGCCATTCCAGCGGCCGACTTTGTCGTGGATGACTCATTGGGTTGTGCTCCCAAAACTGTAAGGTTTATCGACCAAACACAGGCACAAAGCCCTATCGTAAGTTGGTTCTGGGACTTTGGGGATGGTAATACTTCCACCTCAGCTTTCCCAACTCATACTTACACCAATGATGGCTTCTATACAGTAAGTCTTACTACGACGGACGTAAATGGCTGTACCAACACTTTGGTCAAAAACAACTACATCCGCCTCAGTCATCCAATTGCAAACTTCCGTATGGACCAAAGTATCGCTTGTCCGGGAACGCAAATTAACTTCTACGATGAGTCGATTGCCGATACAACGCTGCTTAGTTGGACATGGGATTTTGGTGATGGTGCCAGCTCAAACCAGCAAAATCCTGGCCATGTGTACACTATGGCGGGGGTATATACAGTAAGTCTTACCGTAGGAAACATCTTCGGTTGTCAAGACCAGATTACGCTCACGGATACAATCACGATCCGTCAAACTCCAACAGCAGATTTCGTTCCTTCGGCCATTAGCGGTTGTGCGCCACTTAGTGTCAATTTCAATAATACGACGGTGGCAAATGGTTCGCCTGTAGTGAGTTATACCTGGGACTTTGACAATGGAAACATCTCCAACTTTGTCAATCCCAACCAAGTCTTAAGTACGCCAGGTCTTTATCGCATAAGTCTATTGGCTACGGATACCTATGGCTGCTCAGATTCAACCACTCAAACCATAGAGGTATTTAGAAACCCTGTGGCGGCCTTTGTAGCTGACGATTCACTAGGATGTTCTCCTAAAACTATCAACTTCCTCGATCAATCGCAGCCTCAAAATGCTCCGCTCACCAATTGGAATTGGACCTTTGGCGATGGCAATATCTCCTTGCAACAATTCCCCAATAATACTTATCTCAATGATGGGCAATATAGCGTTACTTTGGCGATACAAGACGCCAATGGCTGTGCTGATACATTGACTAAGCCTCAGTATATCAATCTATCTCATCCTGTAGCAAATTTCACCAAATCAGCCAATATGGTCTGTCCAGGAACAGTGATCAGCTTTGCCGATCTGTCAATTCCAGATACTACCCTTACCAATTGGCTATGGGATTTTGGCGACGGTAATAGCTCTAGTCTGCAAAATCCAGATCATTTTTACACCCTCGCTGGAAACTATTCCGTGAGCCTGACGGTGACCAATATTTTAGGTTGTAGCCATACATTCACCCAAAACAACTTTGTTGACATCCTCCAGCCTCCTACGACGCAATTTGCCCCATCGAGTTTGGAAGGCTGTGTGCCATTTGATCTCAGTTTACAGGATCAATCCAATGGTAATTCTGCTCCTATCGTGAGTTGGCTATGGGATTTTGGGGATGGCAATACTTCAACGGCTGCTAATCCTAATCACATTTATACTATTCCTGGTACATACACAATTGTTTTGACGACCACGGATAATAACGGATGTAGCAGTAGTCACCAGCAAGATGTTGTCGCGTTAGATTTGCCAATCGCTAATTTCTTTAGTGTTGATACGCTAGGTTGTGCCCCGCACAACGCTCAGTTTACAGATCTATCTACAGGGCCTAGAGCGCTCAGCGCCTGGACTTGGGACTTTGGGGATAGCAATACCTCGACCAATCAGAACCCTCAACACAGTTATAACAACGATGGGGATTATGATGTGAGTTTAGTGGTTACAGATGTGAAAGGTTGCCAAGATACCTTGCTCAGAACAGAGTACATAAGACTCAACAATCCAGTCGCAGATTTCACGCTCGACCAACCTTTGGGTTGCCCCGGTTTATTAGTTGAGTTTACCGACACCTCTATTCCCGACACCACTTTGGTTGGCTGGCTCTGGGACTTTGGGGATGGTAACACTTCCTTTGTACAAAATCCACAGCATGTGTATGCCAATCCGGGCCAATATGATGTCAGTCTCACCATCACCAATGTTTTGGGTTGTCAGCAGACTCACCTGGTCCTCAATGCTGTGAGTGTAAGTGTACCACCGATTGCGGCCTTCTCCTTAGCGGACAGCTTAGGTTGTGCGCCATTTGCGATTGACCTGCAGGATAATTCCGTTGCAGTATCAGCTCCGATTGTTGGCTGGGCTTGGGACTTTGGTAATGGAGATACGGCACTTAGTCAGGAACCAGACTATGTTTTCAACCAGCCTGGCACCTACAACATCCAGTTGACCATCCAAGATGGGCTAGGTTGTGTGGATTCTACCACCCTTAGTGTAGTTGCTACTGACGCTCCAACCGCTGACTTTGTTAGCGCAGATACCATAGGCTGCGCGCCTCATCTCACAAGTTTCCAAGACCTTTCAAGCGGTGATTACAATATTGTCAGCTGGAATTGGGACTTTGGCGATGGCAACACCTCTACCCAGCGCAATCCCGTACATACCTATCAGCAGGATGGCGTTTATGATGTGCAATTGATCGTCTTTGACGAAAACGGCTGTAGCGATACACTTGTCCGCAGTCAATACATCCGCTTGAGTCATCCAATAGCAGGCTATACCACTAATACTAGGGAAGGATGCGAAGGATTAGAAGTCATCTTTACCGATGTCAGTTTTGCCGATACCACCCTAGTTTCATGGTTCTGGGACTTTGGCGATGGCACCACTTCTATCCAGCAAAATCCATCACACTTCTACTACCAAAATGGAGTGTATGATGTCAGCTTAGTGGTTACCAACATCCTTGGCTGTAGCGATACGATATTCCGTCCAGCGGACATCCGGATCACGCCGCCACCCGTCGCTCACTTCACCTCTACCGATACGAGTAATTGTGGTCCATTTCAGGTCGCCTTTACGGATTCAAGTACCAGTAGCCTTGGAATTACGCAGTGGTCTTGGTTTATCAATGATACCTTGCAGGCTAGTTCGCAGAATAATTCCTATTTCTTTGATCAGATAGGACAATACGAAGTGAAACTAGTAGTAACTGATACGAGAGGATGTATGGACACCGCCTATCAGCAAATCTTTGTTCGTCCTCTCCCTGAAGTTGACTTTGTAGCGAGCGACACCTTGGGCTGTGCTCCTAGTACGATTACCTTTACCGATCAAAGCTTTGTGCCACCGGTGAGCTGGCTCTGGGATTTTGGCGACGGAAATACTTCCACGGATCAAAATCCAGCACATACTTATCAGCAAGATGGTGTCTTTAGTGTTAGTCTGACCGTAGTGGATCAGTTTGGTTGTACTAATAGCCTGACTAAGGTCAACTATATCAGATTAGATCATCCTACTACTAGTTTTGCGGTGGACTATATAGCAAGTTGTCCTCCGGTCAACGCTACCTTTACGGCTAGTTCTAGTGGTATGGTAGGAATCGCTAAGTGGGATTGGGACTTTGGAGACGGTAATACTAACACCTCTCTGAGTCCTACGACGCAGCATACTTATACTGCTGCTGGCACCTATAGTGCAAGCCTTACGATCACAGACTCTATTGGATGTACTGCTACATATGACCTTCCAAATGCAGTAACGGTATTGGATAATATCCTTCCAGAGCCGGTTAGCATCTACAATGTCAGTGTAGTAGATGATCAAAGCGTAGCGGTGAGCTTTTCAGGATTCAAAGGCATCGACTTCTCCAACTATACCATCTATCGTGAGGAAGCAGGTGTAGGTTATGTACCAATTCATCAGTCATTCTACGTCCATGATACTGTCTTCATAGACCAAGGTATCAATACATTGGAAAATGTCTATTGCTATAAAGTAGGCATTACGAATCAATGTGGTACTGAAAATGATATCGACTTGGTACAAAACCATTGTACGATCAATGCCACAGCTGAGACTACCCCAGGAGCCATTGAGCTCAACTGGACGCCTTACCTCGGTTTTGGTCCAATACAGCAATATGAGATTTACAAAGTTGAGGATTACAATCCCGTGCAAGCAGAGTTCGTTACCATCGTTCCCGGAACGGTGACTCGATATACTGAATCAATCGAAGACTGCTTCACGGATGTTACCTATCGCGTCAAGGCTATCGGAGTAGAAGACTGGCAACAGTCTTGGAGTGATACTACTCAGGCCCAAGGCGAAAATGGCAGCTTTGGTAGTGCCAATGAAATTCTACGTGCCACAGTAGAAAACAATGATCAAGTGTTGGTCGAATGGGGCGGATTCAACAGTGATAACGTACGAATCATCTATGTAGAAAAATCAGAGGATGGCGGTGCCTTCAGCACTATTGCAACCGTGCCACCAAGCCGTCTCAAACTCAACGACACGGATGTTGATGTGCAATCTCACTCCTATGCCTATCGCATCCAAGCGCAAGATAGCTGCGGCAATGTAACCCCAATTAGCAATGTCGGTAAGTCCATCCTCTTGACGGTAGAAATGGACAATAAAACGCCCTACTTACGCTGGACACCTTATGAGGACTGGCGCTTTGGAGTTGACGATTACCGAATCGAGGTTTATAACGACTCTATCGCTGCTTGGAGTACCGTGGACATTGTCGAAGGCGTGGAAACGGAGTATCGTGATGAGATCTCAAGGTTGATTCAACCAGAATACTGCTACCGAGTAGTGGCGATAGAGCAAGGGGGCAACTATACTGAAAGTTACTCCAACGCAGTCTGTGTGGGGGTACAAACCTCAGTCTATGGAGCTGACGCCTTTACCCCTAATGGGGATGGTATCAATGATATCTTTTATCTCAAAGGTTCTAACGTCCTGACTTACAACCTCAAGATCTTTAGTCGATGGGGCGTGCTCTTGTACGAGACCAACTCTATTGAAGATGGCTGGGATGGAACCTATAAAGGAGTCGAGATGCCAGAAGGCGTGTATATGTACGTTGCCAAAGGCCGCAATTTTGATGGCAGGTCCTACGTCCTCAGAGGCAGTATCAGTCTCTATCGTTAAGTATCCGAACAAGCATTTTTATAAACTGGCGCAGGAGCTTTGCTCCTGCGCTTTTTGTTTATCTTTGCTTGTAAAGTAGAGTAAAAAGTAAGAAGTGTCATGTAGAGAGATAAATGGCCTTGATGAACCATACAACCAGATTTTTCGGGATCTTAATACTGAATACTCTTCTCTAAGTACTTAAGTTTTCTTCTTTTATGATGTATCAATCCCTCGGTGATACCGATTTACAGGTCAGTAAGATTTGCCTTGGCACCATGACCTTTGGTGAACAGAATACCGAAGCAGAAGCCCACGAACAACTGAACTACGCCATAGAAAAGGGAGTCAATTTTATTGATACTGCCGAATTGTACGCTATCCCAAGTAGAGCCTACAATCAAGGCCTCACTGAACAATATATTGGTACTTGGCTCAAAAATAGAGCAGATCGAGACCAACTCGTCATCGCCAGTAAAATCGCTGGTCCAAGAGCTTCACTTAACTATATCCGTGAACAACAAGGCTTTAGTCCTGAGAATATTCGTTCCGCGCTAGCGGGAAGTCTCAAAAGACTGCAAACTGACTATCTCGATCTTTATCAGCTACACTGGCCAGAGCGACGTACCAACTTCTTTGGCTATCTTGAGTATAAACATGCTGAAAAAGATCCTTGGCAAGACAATTTCCTCGAAATCATTCAGACGCTCCAAAGTCTCCAAACTGAAGGAAAAATTAGGCATTGGGGGATATCTAATGAAACGCCATGGGGTATGATGCACTATCTGCACTTGGCTAAGTTACATGGGCTCCCAAAACCGGTCAGCATTCAAAATCCATATAGCCTACTCAATCGCAGTTTTGAAATAGGACTAGCAGAGATTGCCATACGGGAGCAGACGGGATTATTGGCCTACTCTCCCCTAGCCTTTGGAATGTTGACTGGCAAATATCATAATGGCTCCGGCACCAAACCCAAGCATTCCCGTCTTAGTCTTTATGGTGATGAAATGACCCGTTATAATGGCGATATTTCATATCAGGCCACCACAGAATACCTCAAAATTGCTCAAGAACATGGCTACTCTCTGGCACAAATGGCTTTGGCCTATGTAAACAGCCGCCGCTTTGTAACTAGTAACATTATTGGAGCCACGAAGATGGAGCAACTCGAAGAAAATATCGCGAGTATCGAGCTAGACCTACCCAAGGAAGTGCAAAAGGCCATTGAGAGCGTTCACCGCAGGTATCCGAATCCAGCTCCCTAATCGAAAAATGGCTTAAACAGGATTGGCAACACTATCAGATGTGGGTTTGGAAAAGGGTTTCATTTCTCTTTGAGCTACTAAATCAGCTGTGATTTTGGCAGAAAGTAAGCAAAGAGGAATACCGCCACCGGGATGAACACTGCCGCCACAAAAATACAAGCCTTTGATCTTGGAGCTGAAATTGGGGTGTCGCAAGAAGGCCGCAAATTTGTTGTTGGAACTATTGCCATATAGAGCCCCTTGATAAGAAGAGGTCTTGCTTTCAATCGTCCTAGGCTCCAAAACACGTTCGCTAGCAATATGAGCAGCAACATCGACGCCTAACATCTCGCTCAGCTTATTGATGATATCCTGACGAGCTTGCTGGATCAAATGATCCCAATCCTGACCTTGGTTAGCAGGGACATTGATCATGGTAAACCAATTTTCGCAGCCCTCGGGTGCATCCTCTGGATTACGCTTGCTGCTAACATAAAGATAAACCGTAGGGTCGTGGCTAAGCGACTGTTCCTGCCAAATTTGTTGGAACTCTGCTTGATAGTCTGCACTAAAAAAGATGTTATGCACATCTAAAGCTTCAAAGCTTCGATTCATTCCCCAATAAAAGATTAAAGCAGAAGAGGAACGCGCTTGTTCAAGGGTGCGTACAGGTTCTGCTTGCTCTGGCATGAGGCGTCGATAGGTAGGTACAATATCCGCATCGCTTACCACCAAATCTGCAGCGATATTTTGACCTTTGACTTGAATACCTTTGGCAGTTTGCCCCTCCACGAGAATACGTTCCACAGCGTGGCCCAAATAAAGCTCAACTCCCAAACTCTTGGCTAATCCCACTAAGCTTTTGGTAATTTGAAACATACCTTCACGGGGAAAAAAGGCACCAATATTATGCTCTAAATGAGGAATAATATTGAGGGTTGCTGGTGCTTGATGAGGGTCGGAGCCATTATAAGTGGCATAACGGTTAAATAATTGGGCGACACGGGGATCGTCAAAATGTTGAGCGTTTGCCTGCTCCATGGTCCGAAAAGCATCCAGCTTATAAAGTAGCAATATCGACTTGATGGTCCCCCAGCGTAGGTAGGTTGCCAAACGGTGTAATGAACGCTCTAAAAAGACATGATGAGTGATCTCATAAAGCGTCTCACTTTTGCGTAAAAGCTTGGCTACAGTCTCCCTTCTTTCATCAGTCTTAGCGGCTACTTCTGCGGCAAACTCATCGGGATCACGATAAGCATTGATAATCGTATTGTCGGGGTAAAAATAGCGTGTAATCACGGGCAATGCTTCATACTGAAAGCTTTCGGTCGGCTTTTTACCGGCTAGTTCGAATAGTTCATCTACTAATTGTGGCAGGGTAAAGAGGGAGGGCCCCGCATCAAAACGATAGCCATCAAAGCGCAATTCAGAAAGTTTGCCCCCGGGATAGTCATTGGCTTCGTAAATGGCCACTTGCCAACCTTGGATTTGCAGACGTATAGCAGTAGCAATCCCGCCTATACCAGCCCCAATTACGATCGCCTTTTTTTGTTTGTGAGTCATCATGTCTACAAAACACAAAAGACGCATTTTGTTTAAAATTTTCAATCATATGAAATTATATATATGTGTTAGAATTTTTACAAAAGCTCTTAGGAAAGGCATGAAGCTGAGAATAAGTTTGAAAAGTGAACGGCTTCTTTATTAGCAAAACCTATCTCATCCTTTTGAGCGTAGTCCTCACTGCCTTGCCTGCAAAGCAAGTATGGGGGACGATACCCATACTTAGGATAGGTGGGGTCCATCAAGAAATCGACAAAAAGACGCTTGAAACTCATATTTGGGTGTTGTCGGAGGTGGATGCGGAGCTTAAGCTTACCGATGTCCGTCGACGCGAGAACCAATTTAAGCCCTACAGTAACCAGAAAGCCAACCTTGATCCGGCAAAGACTCATTGGGCTTTGCTGCGAGTACAAAACGATAGTCCTAGTCCGGTAGATTATGTATTGTATGAAAGTAATGAAAGCGAGATGCAGGTTTTCATTATGGAAAGCGGCAGGTTGATCTATGCCGGTCAAAGTGGTCAATTGGTCAAGCTTTCAGAGGAGCAAGTGCCCGAGGGCATAAGTTGGGAAGCGCGAGTCCATATCCATTTACAAGCGGGTCAATATCAAGAAATATATCTCCGTGCCAATCATGTAATGCAAATGACCCAAGTCTTCGACCTAAGGCTTGAGCGATTGTCGGACCATGAGAAAAGCATCCATATCCGTAATTTATTGCAAACGCTTTTTCAAGGAGCATTGGGATTGTTATTGTTATTTCACCTTTTGCTATTTGGGGTAAGTCGACAGAAGGCCTATGCCTTATTCAGTCTTTATTGCTGGCTACAGTTACTTTTTTTCCAATATTTTTATGGTTTGAGTAAGGAGTGGTTCTGGGGCGAGTGGCCGGAATTGGACCTAGCTTATGCTGCTATACCAATCTTGATTCCTAGTACGCTCATTTTGACTAGCATCTACTTATTGGATGAAAAATCTAGGCGTTCCACGGAGTGGAAAAAACTCAAAATATTTAATTGGCTAAGCATCTTACTATTTGCGCTTGCGCTCTTTTTACTCTATCGTTATAGCTGGGCAAAATATGGTTTTCGCCTAGTTTCAGTATTTATCCTTTTCAATCCCATATTTGTTTTCTACTTCTTGCGCAAGCCTATAATACAGGCCAAGTTGGATACTAAGTTTTTCCTTCTAGGAACGCTTATCCTGAGCCTCATAGCTAGTCTATCTTCCGCACTCTTCTTTACAAATGAACTCGTTGCAGGCGGGATCGTACAGCTAGCTATCCTCCTCCAAATTATATTTTTTGCCCTCGGCTTGGGATACAGACAAGTAAAGACCCTTAATTCAAAAGATGAAGCCCAACAAAGTTTACAACATCAATTAAGATTAAAGGAAGCCTTTGAACAGGACTTAAAAACACACTTTGAGCAAAAAGTAAAAGCAAGGACCGCCGCCCTAGAAGATCAAAAAAACGCACTCATTATCGCCAAACGACAGGCGGAAAAAGCCAATCAATTTAAATCAGATTTGTTGGCGATGATCCAATATGATATCAGGACTCCACTCCATGCGATATTGGGTATGAGTAGCCTTTTACAGGAACGGCAGACCCAAGAAGACCGTCAGCAAATGGTCAACACTTTACATATTGCCTCCGATAATTTGCTGGGGTTGGTCAACAACATTTTAGATTATAGTCAAATCGAAGGAGGTAGCATCAGGCTTGAACACGATTCCATCATTTTGCAGGAAATGGTAGATCATTTGCTCGACAACATTTTACCGCTTTGCCAACAAAAGGATTTGGCTCTGACTTTGAATTATGATCCAGAGATACCCTATGAACTATTTGGGAGTCAAACACGGCTTCTACAAGTTTTGAGCAATTTACTCCATAACGCGGCTAAGTTTACGGATGCTGGTAAAATCGATTTTAGCATTCAGCAAAAGGAGCGTAGTCCGCACCAAGCCTTGTTGCACTTTAGTATTTCTGACGAGGGTTGTGGTATTGCACCAGCTGACCAGAAAACAATTTTCAGAGGCTTAAAGAAGGAAAAATCTTCCTTGAGCTCTCCACATCAAGGGCGAGGATTAGGCCTAGCCATTGTAGCCAAGCTCTTGGAACTGCAAGGCAGTCAAATCCAATTAAAAAGCGAGCTAGGAAAAGGTTCCACCTTTTATTTTGATCTCTGGCTTGGTCTTAGTTCTGGCAAAAAAAGACAGCAAAAGGCATCTCTCCAAAACAAGAAGGTACTATTGGTTGAAGACAACTTGGTCAATCAAGACGTTGCCTTGGCTTTTCTTAAGCAATGGGGCATGCAGGTGAGCCTAGCAAAAAACGGGGTGGAAGCGCTTCAAAAAGTAGATGAAGAGTCATTTGATCTAATATTGCTCGACCTACATATGCCTATTATGGATGGCTATGAAGCCGCTAGCATAATCGGTCAACATGAGCGAGCTGCAATACGGGACATTCCCATTATCGCTCTTTCAGCAAACACCGATCAAAGCTCTCGGCGCAAGGCCAAAGCAGCAGGCATACGCAGATTTATTGCCAAGCCATTTAATCCAAAAGACTTAAAACAGACAATAGAGGCGGCATTAGTCAAATAAAGTAGCCCACCAAATGCTGATGCTCTGTTCGGCATAGGAGACGGTAATGGGTAAATCTAGTACCCCAATCCCATCGGTCAGAGTGCCATTATTTTCAAAGCCTTTGAAGAGGAATAATCCAATATCTTCAGAAGCATAATAAAAAGTACTGAGGTAGGTCTCTATGCGAAGTCGCATGGCTTCAAAAGAAAACCAATTGTCTGCATCAAAGCCAAAAAACCATAGCGCCCAAGCATAACTGGCCAAATAGGCTTCAGGATAGTTTTCAACGTAGGCTGAGCGAATACTTTGGGCCGCGAGTTTGGCAAGCGTACGATTTTGTTGCTCTTTGAAAACCAAGGTTTTAATCTGCTCAGCAATATAGTGCTTTAGGCTTTCGGTACTGCTAACGGTTTGTTGAAAGTTTTTACGATCGGGAAACTGTAAGGTATGATGGCCAAACTCCCAATTGTCATAGAGAAACTTATCACTAAACATTTTATTACGAAATTCTTCCGCAGATAAGAGATTGAAAGAACTGAGGAGGTCCTCAAACTTATCTTCTCCTAGGCCTTCTATATCCGAAAATTGTTCAATCGTACGAAATCGACGGGCTGGTAAACTATTTCGTTTACTTAAGATTCGTTTAGCTACCGTTTCGCCAATGCCGTAGCCTTGTCCATTGTTGGGAGAATCTTTGACTCTTTCGACGATATCGGAAGCTTTTTTGGCGCCATTGATAAAGGCGATTACTCTTTTTTGCACCCAGAGAGGACTGGAATTTGCGTTGAATTTTGCCATACCGAAAACTAGCAAATTTTCTTGACGGCTAATATTAAGTGAAAGGGAAATTTTTAGTGAATCGCTTGCCAGCCTTGTTGCCAGAGAGCAGCGGTTACCTTAGCACTATCCCGACTTTCCCATAAACTTATGAGTTTGATCCAAAATTTGAGTCTCATCCCTTCGGGAACGCTTATTAGGCGGGCAATTCGGGCGGCTTTTTTATCAGTGAGAATTTCGAGTGTATCAAGCTCCTCGCTATCTACTAAATGAGCAGCTTGCAAAGCTAGTTTCCAAGCGCGATCACGCGCTTGCACTAAGCTATAACCAGCTAGTTTTTCGTCCCATTTGCCGCCCAGTCGGTCCGCCCAATGCATCAGTGGAGAAACCGTTTTGAGCCGATTTTGCACTTCATTGACCAAATTGGCCAGTATGATGTTGATGGTTAAAAAATCTTGTTTTAAGCTCTCGATCTCATTGCCAGGACATAGTTGAGCCGCAGACAGGCCCAAATCTAGATTGATATGGGCATTCATCCCTAAGAATAGATGTTGCAAGATCAAAGCGTTGCGCGAAGCGGTAAGATCAAAAGCCACCTCCCAACACCGACTCAAGGGCTCAGCTGCTTGGTAGGCAGTGTAGGCTTTGAGATAACGATTGGCAAAGCTTACTACAAGAGCCTGCATACGCTCATTATCTTGAAATTTTCCCGCCTCAGTAGCTTCCTTAACCGTTAAAGTGACCAAACGATACATGCCGGCAAAGTACCCCATAGCATTACCCTCTCGGGAACCCTCGGCCATGATTTGATCCATAAATTGGACAAGCTGGGTGATGTTTTGGGCTTGCATGCGGTGAAAATAGGAAAAACTTACTCTAAAAAGGATAAAGCAGTAAAAAGAGACACAGATACAAAAAACAGAGATGCAATTGCTTGCATCTCTGTTTCGTACCCGGGGCCGGAAATATTTTTAAAGCCGCAAAAATTTGCAAATCGGCTTAAATAAGCCATAAAATGGTATTTGTAAACCCTAGTGAGCATTGTTCAATCTTGACTACGTAACAATTTTCACGAAGCCGTATTATTCTTGGGAGGTGGTTTGTGATCGTAAAAGGTCAATCATAAATTGATTATTGTCGAGGGCTTTAAGTGTTACTCGCAAACTTTCCTCGGTTAATTCCAGCCTTGATTTTAATGCCTTGTTTTCGGAGACAATGCGTTCGATTTCCGTTTCAGGGCGGTCTATTTCTGCAAAATTGTGCTCCCAACCCTCTGGCGTAGCGGTTATTTCAATCTTGCCGCCTTCTCGTGTCGGAAGGGTCATATCGCCGACTCCACCAATGAGCCAATTGAGATTTATACCGTATCTCATTAGCAAATCCTTCATCACTTTGATCCTTAGATCGGACTGTCCAGACTCGTATGAAGCGTAAGTCCTATGATTGAGTTTTATAGAATCAGAAAACTCTTTCTGCGTCATTTTTAGAGATTTTCTAAAAATTCTTATCCTACCAGAAGGCTGAATATCAGACATATAGGAACATTTTTACCAAAATGATTAAAATTATGATTGTTTATCTACATGATTTTCGTAGCTTTACAAACATCAGATAGTTATTATTACGAAAATCGTGCAATCACGCAAATCAAGGTAGTATGAAAAACTCACTCCCGAATTACCAATTGGACCATCGTTTCAAAAAGCTTCCAGGCCATGTGCAGAAACTTATCAAGCGTGACTTTGACGCTTTGCCTGGCTCTTCTACTACTAGGTGGTATAGGATAATGCATAACGTTGAGTTTCGCGATCTTCGCGCTCACGAGTGCCTAGCTTTCATGGACCACACAGGCTGTACTCTACTCGAATTGCTTGATCCTTCTGAGGATTTGTTTAACATCTATATCAAGCGAGTTTACGAAAAAGAAGAATCTGAAAAAGCAAATCTCTACGGACTAGAGAAAAACGCCGCCTAACCCTCCCGCTCTCCCTTACTAACATTTTATCTCTCAACAAATGGAAGGAAACGTGAAATCCTTAGTGGCATTGCTATGTCATAAACTGAGCGAAGATGATACACAGCTTTTGGCTGATGCGGTTACTCTTTCTTTAAAGAAGCATGCCTCGATTTTATTTCTTGGTGGAAAAGTTGACCAAGGTAAACTAAAGACCATAATTAAGATTTCGGAAGAGTTACACGCCAGAAGAAACCCGATAGCAGAAGCCTTTTCTGTTGATAATGCAGCACCCATCGCAACTGTCGATGGGGCTGCAAATTTTAGTTTCAAACACCTTGTCAATAAAAGGTATTACCCATCTGTTTCCCCCAAATTTATTATAACCGATGAAGCGTAGACATTACTCATGGCGAACGCTATACTCCGGCATGTTCAAGGGCATGATGGAGCGTATAGAGCAGCACAATGCGCTATATCCCACGCGCAAAGAATTGATCGCCAATAGAGCCATAAGAAAGGTCGGTGGTCAATACCCCGCAGCATCTACTTTAAAAGGTATGGGCATCGCTACCTTTTCTATGGGTTACTGTCGCCGGATCAAGGCCGGTGAGATCGAGACAGCCCAAAACCTACTCAAGCTCTTTTGTCAAGAAGTTGCTGTCAAGATCAATCGAGGGAGCACGCTGGTTTCAAACACCTTTCAGTGCAACGGTAGGAAGGCCAGAGACGCCAAGGGCTGCGCTAATGGTGCTAATCGGCACTTGGGTAAGCTCGTTAGCTGTGGTGTCCTTCAAGGCTATCCGGCTGCGCCGAACGATCCGGCCTATTACAGAGACTTTGAGAAGCAAAAAGGCAAGGGGGTAGGCTGTGTACCATTTAAGCAGTTTGGCGGGCGCTACGGCGACTATACGCTGCTCTTTGCGCCCGATCTGGTTAATGTGGATAACCTACCCAATGGGGTGCGATACATGCCCCACGTAACGATGGATGAAGCAGTGGCCCCTTATGTACCCACCCTCAAACGGGCCTCTAGGGAGGAAAGGAGTGAAAATTTCAAGGTATCTCACTCTGATGGGAACCCCACTAATAAACTAATTACGAATAAGGTATCGCCTTCGGGTGTGGAAAACCTTGATCCGAGATCAATCAGAGATTTGTTGGCAATCAGCATTCCCGAAGCCGATCAGTCTGTCAAGCCTCTGCCGAGGGCTTCCGATGGCAACCACCCGATTGCAGAAAATTCCGGCGAAAATCCACCAGCGCCAGAAAAAATAAAAAAGGAAAATTCCGCCGCGCGCGCCCAATTCGCGCATTATGTGGTAGGAGAAGGAGCCGGACGCGCTTTTCGTGAGCTAATGGCTAAAGGGCAAGTAGTGCTGGCTTATGCGGTCATGATCATGCAGTCCTACGTTCAGAAAATATCGAATCGACAAGGCATGATCTTGGTCGAATCAGAGATTGATCGAGGGGTAGAGAAATGTATTGAGATCGTCTGGAATATCCCCGAAGATCAGCGATCAGATAAGGTTGATTTGTTACTGCATATCATTGATCACATGGGAAATTGGGTCGAATATCGCCAAAATCAGGGCAAAAAGGCCTTTATTCCGATCCCCTCTGTTTGGTTTAATCGCGCAGCAAACTCCAATATCTGGAAAGCCTACCATCTATTTTTCCTCAAATACCAAGCTCAAGGCCAAGCGTTCCGCGACGCGGATCTACTGAGGAAAAATGACAAATCATACGACCCGACCGAGGACAAGGCAAAAGCAAAAAAAGGCTATCTACACGAATACGCCTTCCTCCTGAAACGATTCCAGATGCACCGGCATCCCAAGGATACCCGTATCAGATCAGCCGGTATTGATCGGGCCGCCGCACTGTTTCGGAAAATGCTCATCAACCGAAATGCCCCGATCAGAGATTTGATTGATGTTATGGCTTGGTATATCACCAGCGATAGCAATTCGGCCAAGTTTTGGCGAGAAGAAGCGGGTATCAATGGCTTGCGATCCTATAGCGGATTTGTCAAGCATTTTGACAAGATGTTTGAGCAAATGACCGCAGAAAAGCAGCGGATGGTCGAATCACAGAAGGCCAAAAAATTGCAAAGGCGACTACATGAGTACAGAATCAAAAAAGGCTGGTAAAGGCCCGCCCTCTGGACCCCATTTTTGCCTTTGGATACTCTGGGAAAGAGCCTACAGGCAAAGGGAAACAGGCACCAGCACCGTTTACAATGAGTTTTCCAACCATCGCCAGCGGATGGTGCAGCTTAGGCATACCAAAAGAAGCTTTGAGAGCTATAAGAACAACGGTCGGACTCTTCAAGTGAAGATTTACGAGCAGCCAGGGAATAAGATTGTTGACCAGTGGAACAAACCCTTTAAAAACAAAGGCAATGGTAATCAAGGTAAGTTGGACAAGGGATAGTACTGAGTTGGTGCTAAAAGCCCTAAACGAAATGGATAACATTCCATTTTCGAGATCAGAGGCTAAAAAAATGTACTTGAGCATTCGGGACGAATTAGAGCCAAGGATCAACGCCAATAAGCGCAAAGATTTGTATAAAACTCGCCTGAAAATACATCAAGCCCAAGTAGTGGTCTTTGCCCTGCGTCATTGCAACCTTGATTACGCACCAAACCCTTTGCTGCCCAGCCTTAGTCGCTTAATCATAAAGGACATTCAACCGCAGCTTTAGTCATGGCAAGGCAGTGTATTAGATCAGGTTGCCGCAAAACGGCTATGAAGCATAGGCGGATTTGCTCACGCTGTGAAAAGCGAGAATACCGAGCGCGACATCCTTGGAAAGCTGCATACCAGATGCATAGAGACAATGCTAAACGAAGACTTAAATATTTACCAATTGATCAACGCTTCAAACTCTCCTTTGCTGAGTTCATGGAAATTTGGGGAAAGGAGCCCGAAAAGATGGCAGAGAAGGAACGATGTATGCGCGGAGAGAGTGAGGTGAAATGTTCTTGGGAGATTGATCGAGAAAAAAACTGGCTGGGCTATGAGGCAGGGAATTGCCGCCTAGTAACCAAGTCGGTAAACGTCAAGTCCTATCATGCTTACATGCGAGGTGAAGGGACTTTCCAGATTTCTGTCACAAAGATAACCCCAGAAGACCTCGAAGAATTAAGAAACGAAGTACCCTTTTAACTCAACAGAAATGCATAAAAAAACAAAGATCATATTAGCCGCAGTCGCCGGAATTGAACTAGTGGTTTTTGCGGTAATGTTCTTGATCATTTGGCTCAAAGAGTATCAGCTTGACGAGTGGTTTGCCCTCATGGGCGTAGTTGGAGTTTCCGGTATTTTCCTTGCTGCGCGCGCTGAAAATCGCAACCCTAAAAATCAATAATGCTATGTTATTAGACATTCTCACCGGAAAATACGGAAGCGCAAGACGTAATATTTTACTATTGCTAGTGCTCTGTGCTGGTATAGGATTTTCCGTCATGGTTTCCGGTTTGTATGCTTACTGGAAAGCCGATTTGAACGCATCTTTTGTGATTTTATCGGCTTGGGCAAATGTGATTTTCCTTGCCTCACAAATTGCCTTTTTTATTCATCAAGCTATTGTCAAAAAAAGGCAAACCGATCAGTTCTTACCCCCTCCAACCGAATCCGAAGAAGTACCCAAATGGGAAGACTATCAAAATGCTTCGGAGGGACCCGATGGATTTCATAAAGGACAAGCACATTGGGATTCAGAAGGAGCGCCGATTGCATTAGATAAAATTCTTGCTCAATTGGACTACTGGACTTACGACCGGCTTTATGAGCAAAAACGGAAGTACGAAAAGGTTGGAAATGCGAGAGTCAGTAAAATGATGCTCAATTTATTTAACCCTTGGACGAGGCATAAGAAGTGGAAAACGCACGCTTCTTACTTACGCCATGTGCGGCTAATGGACTTGCCAAAATGGAAGCCGCCAAGCCCCTCCCCTACCGATAATAAAAAGCCCAAAAACGCTGTACCTGCCTAAAGGTACAGGTACAGAGGTACAAATTTTTCCACCAAAACTAAACGATTTATCATTATGCAAAATACAGCATCCCCCAGCAGCTTAATGAGCTTTTTGAAGCACCCTATCACCTACTTGATCGGCATGGTGTTCATCATGGCTTGGACTGGTGTACATTCCTTTAAAATGTATCAGTTTAGTCGCCCTGATGCTTCGCCAATCGAGCTAGGTCTAGTGGTGTTTGGTATTGTGGCGATTGAGTTCTTAGTGCTCATATTCACCATCAACGACAACAAAGAAGCTGCGATGGCCTATGCCTTTGCCACCTTTACTATTACGCTATTTGTTCACTGGATGGAAGTCAGCTTACCTGATAAGGTCATTATCGTTGACGGTTTTACTAGGACCTTAGAAGGCCGAGCTTTTGAAGGATCTAACTGGCTTTATTTTCTACCTGGGCTTATCTACGCGCTGCTGTTTTCATTCGGTCAATACTATATGGCAGATAGATTCTACCAATACGAATTGGAACTTGAAGAAGCGAAACGCTTTCCGGTTAATCAGGGAGTGGAAAGTATTACTGAAATACCGGAAAATGTTTTGGAGGTTTTGGAAAATGAGCTTTCCATCTTAAGAGATAAGGCATTAAGTAATCATGTAAAATGGGAACAAGCTGAGGGGCAAAAAATAAGCTTGGAAACACAGCTTTCCGAGTTGAGAGAGACGAGTATTTCAATGGAAAAAGTAACAGATATAGCCTCTGTTTTGCAGTGTGCTATGGATGAGATTATTCGGAAAGAAGGATTGCTGCATACCAAGCTTGATACTCTTAGGAAAAATGCCGCCAACTGGAAGCAACGAGTATTTAACGGACATCTTCGCGGGGATGCTTTAATCAATGCCAAATTCAAGATGGAGCTTTATAACAGGGCTTATAGTATTGTTAAGTCCCAAGAAAAGGAGGTGGTATGATATGGGTTTATGCGCTGGTTATCATAGCCTTTACCCTAACCCTAGCGACCGGCTTTGCGCTTGGACTACTAGCAGGCCAGGCATTGACACACCGATTTGTCGAAGATATTGAACATGAAAAGGACCTGCTCAATATCAGCTTAAAAGACACTATAGAAGCCAACGAAAAATTTATGGAAAGCTATTTCACTTATAACGAGTTTCAAAATGGCCTTAATAGTAAAAATAAATAAAGGAGAAATCCCCCACACTTGGAAAACCAGCTTTACCTATGCCGGTGAAACGCAAGACTTATTGGGCAGGATGTTTCCGCTCAAAAAAGGCAATCCTAAGACCCTGACTGAATACATAAACTTTCGCGTGCATCAAAAAAGGAGAAAGCTACCGATTAGCATTGTGATTCCTGATCAGTACTTGAAAGAATTGATTCAGATCCCATAGCGCCATTTATGGCGTTTGCCGCAGACCTTTTACTCCTGAAGTAACACCTATTATGGCGCTGCCAGCTGCGCACCGATCGTAGCGCCATTTATGACTACAACCGATCGTACTGGGTCTTATCACCACATTTGGCGCTAAGTACCGGTACCATGGCCAGCAACACCAAAAAAGAAGATACTCGAGACAATGTCCCTAAACGCACATCATCTAAATTGGCCTTTTGCTTACCCTACTTATCCAGGTGGTAAAGGGGGTGATTGCGTGTACCAAGCTATCATTAATCAAATGCCACTCCATGATACTTTTATCAGTTTATTCATGGGCGGTGGCTTTGTGGAGAACTATAAGAGATTAGCCAAGAAAAATATCTTTATAGACGCTGATACTTCAGTCATAAATAGCTGGAGAAGCACCATTTTTGGTGATGGGATATCACTAGAAAACATTCATCTTCAGTGCTCAGATTATGGCACCTGGTTAAAAACCTATTTTCTCCTAAATCCAGCACTCAACAACCCGAAAACGCTCATTTTTTCAGATCCTCCCTATTTCGAAGATGTAAGGAGCGATAAGCGAAAAGTTTACTATAAACATGAGCTAAAAAGTCGTGCTGAGCATGGGCGGTTTTTAGCTTACATGAGCACGCCTTATATCAAAGCAAAAGTCATTATTTGCGGATACGATTCAGGCTATTACAACCGGATTCTAAGCCCCGATAGAGGATGGCTTACTTACACCTACATGGGTCGCACTCGCGGCGGTATGAGGGAGGAAACACTTTGGATGAACTTTGACCCTTTAGACTATCCCCTGCATGATTACCGCTATGTAGGCGAAAACGCTAGGCAGCGCCACCGAATCAAAAAGAAAGTCAATCGAGAAATAGAGAAGTTAAACCGGCTTCCGCAGCGCGAGCGGGAAGCCCTTCTAAATGCAATTCATCACAATTATCAAATAACCTTTTAACACCCTAATAAAATGAGTGAAATACAAGATTTAATCGCTAGAGGGGATTTGCAAATGGCCCTTGCTCAGCTTAAAGAGATAAACCCAAGTTACTCTAGTGAAATAATTCTTCAACAATCTAGGCTGAGTAGGCTAGATGAGAGTAAAAGGCTTGGCATTATTTCTAGTAGTGAAATGAATGTTAGTATAAACCAAATCACTACATCTGTAATAGCAATAGCAAAAAAAATTATACCTGATTATAGCCCTTCTTCACCCAATATCACCCCTAAAGAAAATCCCATGAAAACTAAAAAGAATAAGCTTGAATCAATTGTAAAAAAGATCCGGTTTGATAAATCAATGGCTGATGTAAAAGAAGCCGCAAAAAAGATCATTTCATCTATAAAGGAGTACGAAAAGGGTAAAATTGAAGATGAATATTTTGATGTTGGACTTGAAGCAAAACGGAAGATCGAATCCTCAATCGACTCATTTGTCAAGACCTATGGAGATAGAATACAGACCCGCGACAAAAAAAAGATCATGGAAATCAAAAAGGCGGCTGCTGCAATGGAGGATGATTTTAGCAAAGAGTCCCTTAGTAAGTTAGCTGGGCTTATGACCGCTTATGACGCCAAATTTGCTAAGTATCAGCCGTTGATTAACAGTGCTCAAGAGTACCAATTAGAAGGCCTCGCTCAGCAAGTGGCGGATGATGCTGATTTGCTGTGATACATAAGCAATAAAAGTAATTATGAAAATCACAGTTATTGTAAAATACCACATTATAGACCCCTCAAACGTTGAATATCGCCTTTTTAGGGAAGATGGTAGTATGATAGAAAATAAAAAGGTGGTAGGCGAAAGAGTCCCATTAGGAGGCATTTCATCCAATGTTGAATGGATGAGAAATGATGTTCACCGTTTGACGGATGAGATTAAGAGCATGATCCCTCAAGCCTCTGAAATCAACTATGAGTTTAGGGAGTATCATCGTTTGGAGGAAATTGTAACTAATACGGCCAAAGATTTGGCTAAAGATTTTTTGACATACGACCGAAAAGATGACGAGAATTTGAGTGAAAGCGCTCTGGACGATCTAATCAGGTCTGGCAAGGTCAGCATTGAAGAAATATGCCTGACATTCAAGGCAGAACTTGAGGAATGGATGGGGTATAAAAGCCCTCAGTTACCCCAAACAACAAGGGTGAGTCTTTTGGAGCTCGCAGTGCAACCCGATGGCATACAGTACCTAAATACCTTCGGTTTTTTTACCGCACTGTTTAAAACGGTTTGCGGCAGGAAAAGCGTCAAAATTACGATAAGCAATAAGGGGGAAGTAGTTGATATTGAGTGAAATGTAGCCGATCAGCCGATGTTATGACGGGTTAGGTTGGGGCTAGAGCAATCAAATAGAATTATGAAAAAACCAAAGCAGATAATTAAAGAAGCGGTGAGTAAATATAAGCCTATTTCGGCCTTGCTAATGTTTAGCGGTGGCCATGACTCCCTGACTTCCTCAGTAGTGGCTGCAAAGATTCTAATAGAATTGGGCATATCATTTAAAGCGTATCATGGAGACACCCAAACAGGCATTAAGGAAACGCAAGATTTTGTAAAAATGATTTGTGCTTCAATGGGATGGGATCTTGTTATACGCTCTCCTGAGCCGCCGTATGATTACGAATCATATGTTATGCAATACGGCTTCCCAGGTCCGGCAAAGCATCCTGAAATGATGCGAAACCTAAAGCTAAAGCCCCTTAGAAAATACATCACTCACGAAGTAAAGTCTAAGCCTTACGCAAGGGAAAATGTATTGCTGATTTCAGGAGCGAGAGCAGAGGAAAGCGTAATTAGGTTAGGCTATCAAGAAACCACTACTAAAGATGATTCGCGAGTTTGGTGTAGTCCAATTTATTATTGGTCAAAAGATCAATGTGAGGATTTTATGAAGGCTAATAAGTTGCCTAGAAATCCGGTCAAAGATCGAATGTGTATTAGTGGCGAGTGTCTTTACGGATGCTTTGCCAAGAAAGAGGAACCAGCAGAATTAAAATCACTATATCCAGAAGCTTGGGAAAGACTGGATCGGCTGTCGTCTTATTCCCCTTGGAAGTGGGGGCAAAACCCAAGCGAGTACAAAAAGCATAATCCAGAAGGGCAATACGACCTATTTACGGGCGAAGTCGCATATATGCCTATGTGTCGATCTTGTGAGGTAAAGAGAGTATCGCCCCAACCTGATCAGTCATAATGCAGATGTATGCGCTGGCTTGATATAGCGCATACGTCATGTTAGCAGCGTATGCAGTGCAATTTTAAAGAGACATGAAAATAAAAGTATTAAACCTATATGCAGGACTTGGAGGAAACCGGAAACTATGGGAGGGTGTAGAGGTTACTGCAATCGAAAAAGATCCCAAAATCGCATCGGTATATAAAAGCCTTTACCGAGATGATGAGGTTGTCGTTACGGATGCTCACCAATACCTGAAATACCATTACGAAGAGTTTGATATAGTTTGGGGATCGCCTCCTTGTCAAAAGCATAGCCGCATGATGAAAGCCACTAGACATAAGGTTGCCGACTACCCGGATATGAAGCTTTATGAAGAAATAATCTTCCTAGATAACTTTTTCAAAGGGAATTGGGTGATTGAAAATGTCGTGCCTTACTATGATCCATTGATACCACCAACCGCGAGAATAGGGAGGCATTTATTTTGGAGCAATATGCAGCTTGAAGGGATTGAAGATGTAAAAAGGCCAAAAGGTTTTATCAACAAATCAAACCTTAAAGGCAAGCAAGAAATGATGGATTGGCTAGGCATTCACTATAAAGAGAACATCTATTATGGCAACAATCATTGCCCTGTACAGATACTTAGAAATTGTGTTCACCCTAAGTTGGGATTACAGATTTTCGAGAAACTTAGTACAAATATCAAAGCAGTAGCTAATATTTAATTGCTGCTAATCTAGGGCTATGAGCTGCGAGCGAAGCGAGTAGATACATAGACCATGTTACCAGCATCATTTATTCAAAAAAGAAAAATCAATAAAACATCAATAGACCATGAACGAGAAAAACGAATTTTGGGGAATTATAGAACTTTTTGGACACACAGTAATGGCTGGCGCTATCTCCAAATCAGAAATGGCGGATTTCATCCAGATCAATGTTCCAGAATGCGGTAGCATTCCCGCCTGGTCAAAGCTCATTAATCCCAAAGCCATATATGGAATCACTCCAACGACGGAAGAGGTTGCGAGGCAAAAAGCAGTTGATCTAAAATCAATGCCTATCAATCGCTGGGATACCGAAGCTTTGCTAAATAACAGGTTTGCAGAGTTGCAAGAGGCTGGGAAAATCAAGATGCTAGAAACAGTATCAAATCACGCTGATGATTGGACAGAGAATGACGACCTACCAATTTGATAGCCAGTAATGCCTACAATAAGAAAAAAAATCAAACTAGAATTTGATGCTGACCTAATGACAAGGATCGGCCGCGCCGTCAGGGTCGCCGAATTTGTGGTTGGCGAAAATTCCGATCTGATAGTTGATGGTATTTTACATACTCAAATGCTTTCGCTATTGAAAGAGGAGATTATTACACAAGTTGCTACTCAATTGTCTCCTGATGAGGTTGACATTATCACAGAAAGCTATTGAACTGATTGCTGGTAATGACAGCGCCAGAAGCCGCGAAAGTGGCATCTGACGCATGTTGGAGATCGGTCCTATCTCGCCCCTCGATTCATCCAGTCTTTAGACTGTATTACACGAAATAAAAAACAATTTTCAATGAAAGGAAAACAAGAGATTCTGTCTCAGATAAACAGCCTAAAAGAAAGGCGGGATGCTGCCGAAGCACTGGGTAGAATGACTGGATTGAAAGAAGCCGCAAATAGAGAATTTAATATTTATCAGAATATGATAAATGCGCTTGAATGGGTTATCGGTAAAAACGACAATTTAATAAAAAATCATAGGCCGAGTAATTCTGCATGACTTCTTTTTGAAATACCACCAATTCAGTCCATTTATTGCAAAAACTCAAAAAATGACTACTTTAGCAGTGCGACATAGCCCTAGCAGTAGCTACAAAACACTGCAAAATTTTGGTCCGGTTGGACGATACGAATGTCCAAGCTCTCGACGGAGAGCTAAAGGTATCGTCATCACCCGCCGCGTAAGCGCTGCTGGGAGCTGTGTCGCAACCAGCCGGACTAATTCATTTTTAAATATTACTGTAATGCGACACAGCAATTCAATTCCACAAAGGCTTGACCCATTTCGGCCCGAAAGCCTCACCCCAGATCAACTAATCAGAGATTTCTTTGATCTCCAAGACATTCAAACCGTTCGCCATCGAGTCAAATCAATTACGAACATGGTCGTTTTGAGCGATGATTTTGTAAATTCTGATCCGTCCTTTCGGTCGAACACCATTTTCATGTTAGATACATTTCTCGCTTTCTTCGAGAGATTAAACCAGAAACAAAAAATCGGAACCAATGCCCCTATATAAATTCAGAGCGGAATCAAAAGCAGACCTAGAATCCCTGCTTGAAATAGCCGGAGAAAATAGTATCGGTATTGATGTAATTAATCAATATCAGATTGAAGATGATACGCCAGATATTGTCGTCCGGATTGAAACAGACCTGAAAATCAGGGTTCTTCGATTCTTGATGTCAATGGTTGCTGATGGACACGTAATGTACCAAACTGTGCGAGAGCCAGAATTATACACTGGTAATCGAGATTACGATATAAAAATTCAGTAGTAAAAGGGAGTCTTAGGACTCCCATAATTTCATTATATGTTCACCGGAAATAATTATCGGCTTATCGAGGTTAAGAGACTGTTTGAGGGCGGGGGTGATTTAGGGGCGATAGAGTTTCCCAAGAGATCCCTTCATCCGCTAACTTATAAAGAGGGTCGATTGATGGACGGGCCTATGGAATTTGCATGTAGATCTTCTGATGAAAAGCAGCATGACTGTATACAAATCGCAGAAAAAATGGAGAAAGATTGGTGGGTTTTGAGAATATCAGTATTCAAGGAAGGTGAGTGGGCTGATGTAATGGAGGCGTTTTATATTGAAATTTGATCATAGGGGCGAGATAGGATCATCGCTAATGTGGCAGTACGCGCTGGGAAGTAGCGCGTAAAGCATGTTAGCGTTAATAATTCAACTATGGAATATACTAGAGAAGATTTAATCGGAATATGCGAGGCTGCAATAGTCCCTCAAGATAAATGGAACGACCGTGATTCTGCTATCGCTCACCTTCAACTAGCTAAAGCATACGTTTTGTTAAAGGCTGGCTGCAAGTTTCGTGTTGACAAAGAAGAAGATGCTGAAACCAGCTTGTGCGTAACAGACGACGATACTATATGGATTCAATTTTGGGTTAAGGATTTTATGTGGGTAGAAGATTATGATCCCATACACGATGATCCTAAACACAAGGATGGATATGACCGCAATGATTACCACTTTTATTTACCTACTCGAAAACGCCTAGCCTCAGCAAACGGGGGTGATTGGTATTGACGCTAATGTAGCTCTACGCTTGCTGGCCGAGTGTTAGCGAGGGTAGCGCGTAAAGCATGTTACTGGCTTTTTATTTACAATTATGAAAATCGAACAAGTTGCAAAGGAATTGATGCAGGAGACATCTACCACGTATCTATGGTATGGGAATCCTGATTTTGTACAGCGTGTTTATAGGCGATATAAAAAGAATATTGGCCAATCCGATTTCAAGCCTACGCACCCTTTGAATGAGATTGCAACGGTACTAAGTCAAGTATCAAGAGGAAGATTGTTTAAGCGAACTGGCTATATAAATCACTTAGGCAGGGACTACCCTGTATTTGAATTGAAGTAGCCAGTAATGAAGCGGCTATCGGTCTGCGAAGTAGCCGATCAGCCGATGTTATGACGGGGCAGGTTGGCGCTTTAAACTAATCAAATAGTAAAATTATGAATTACGACAGCAAAGCAGATACTCTACTGCATATTAAAAGAGTAAATCAGTTAATGACAGAAGCGGCCAGTGAGTTGATTCGTCGTGCTAATGTGCATGATGACTCCAAGCTAGAAAGTCCTGAAAAGGAATTGTTCGACGAATACACCCCTAAATTGAAAGGGGTTACATATGGTAGCGATAAATACAAAGAGTACTTATCTGGCTTAAAGGTCGCGCTTGATCATCATTATGCGAATAACAGCCATCATCCAGAACATTACGAGAATGGGGTTAATGGATTTGATCTTTTCGATCTAATCGAAATGTTTTTTGACTGGAAAGCGGCTACCGAGCGACACGCTGACGGAGATATATCTAAGTCAATCGAGATTAACAAGGAACGGTTTAGTTTGTCCGATCAAATTTGCGATATAATGAGGAATACAGCCAATCGGCTGGGATATTTATCGCCCCAACCTGATCAGTCATAATGCAGAACTATCAGCTGGCGTATGTCGCTGATAGGACCTGTTAGCAGCATACGCGCAATTATGGGAAAATGAAAGATTACAGACAATTCACAGAATCAGAGCTTAAATGGGTTAAGCGGTTACAGCGAGTAATGAAAGATGCACCCGAAAGCCTATTCATGTTTATTGGCGCAGGGGAAATGTGCATTTACACCAAATCCTCAGAGGGGGAAAGGTATGTAGAGAGCAATTTATCTATGGATCAAAATGCGCCATCTGAACATGTTATTTCTGAGATAGATATGGACGGCGGCGATTATTAAACGACTATAAATTACGCAGTATTGAACCGGAAATATCTGGCATATTTGCTGCTAATGAAGCGGCTATCGGTCTGCGAAGTAGCCGATCAGCCGATGTTATGACGGGTTAGGTTGGCGCTTTAAACGAACTAAATAATACTATGATAGCTGAATGGTTTGATTGGGAAATAAGGGAGAAATCAAAAGAAATGATTCTCCAATTTGATTGCCCAATCTGTAAGAGTAAGGTAGTTGAAAAATCTTGGTATGAGCCTATTCCAATGCACTATGAAAGCTTGATTTCTGCAAGCAAAAAGAAGCCTAAATGTAAATCGTGCAATGCAAGCTTTAAGCTTGACGAATTGGGCGAGCGATACGAATTGATAATAAAGCCTAATTAATATGAGGAAATTCTTTGACTATAAAGATTTTGGCGAAAGTCTAAAGTATAAAATGTCTTATGGAGACACTTTGAGAAAACTTAAAGAGGAAACTGGCGTCCCTGTTTCTGCTATAAGTAGAGTGATCAACGGAAAGCCCGTAAAAATAGAAAACCTTATTCCTTTGGCTGATTGGATGAAAGCAAAGCTTGATGATTTTGTCAAGCGCCAACCTGATCAGTCATAATATCACCGTATCACCATACGCGATATTTCAAAATATCGCATACACCAATACTTCCGCTAGGACAGCCCTATTTTAGCGGAAATTTTATAACGTAAATGTTTTTTAGATTTGACTAAATACCATTTAGTCATGCCTGAAACAACTATAAACGAAATACTTAGCACAGCGCTGCAATCAATCGACAGCCATCCCCATATCAGCAAAGTTCAAGCGGATTTCAAAACAATTCAAGGCTGCATCGCGCGCATAAAGGTGGTCGAAGACCGAATCATTGCCGAGCAAAAGAAAGCCGAAGCGGATAATGCTTTGCAACAGAGAAACCACAACCCTAGTCAAGAGTAGTAGTAAGTCTTCCTTGTAGGATAGGCAGCACTTTTCCTTAAATACACATGGTGTATGCCGACTAAAATCGGTGTGCACCATTTTTTTACAAATCACTATGTCAAGAATCCAATGTAAAGCCTCCCCCGAGCTTTGGAAGCGCTTTAATGCCTACATGGAGGCAGAGGAAATTCTAGAGAACGCAGAGGCTACGAGGCGAGCCGTAACGACCTTTCTCAATCTCTATGAAGCGGGTAAGCTAGAAGGGTTTGAAAAGCCTACTGCTAAAGCAACACCCAAGATTCCGGTTAAAGCACCTAATACTAGCAAGGATGCTTTACGCATTTTAGAGGATGATCCCCATTATTTTGCGGTAAAGATCCCTGCCCCACTGCTAGAATCAGTCAAGCAGATGCGCGCCGATCTCTATGAAGAGCTCAGCTTAGAAGATCCTCAAATCCTTAAGTACTTCTCAGGCCTTCACAAGGGCATGAAGGCAAAGGATTTTGTGCTGGTGAAGTTACCTACCAAAATCAAGCAATCGCTGCAAGAGCGCGCCGCTGGACCCATTAGCGAAGGTGAGATTCGCAACGAAGGGGAATACCTTTTGCGAGAACTAAAAAAGTATTGGGATGGCAAGTTGATTGCTGTGCCAATAGGTCGTGAGCAGGCTGCTAAAATAAAAGCCAAGGCGGAAGAATCAGGGAAAACCATAGAGGCTTATCTAGCCGCTCAGGTAAAGGCGATGCAAAGTGAAAAAGCGGTACAAGCTGTACTGCCTTACGCTACTAAAGAAAAGCTTGAAGCGGCTAGCGCAGAAGCGATAAAAGCAAAGGTCGTTAAGTCTGAATCTGAGTACGCGGCCATGATCATCCACAAGATGCTAGACGAAAACACCGCCCTAGTATCCATCAACGGAAAGCTTGGCCCCAAGCTCAAGCCTCGATATGAAAAGGCTAAGTTGAAAAACCCAGATCTCAAGATCGAAGATTTCATATCATCAGAACTTGTCAAACGATATAGCTGGTAATTATGAGACCTTCTAGAATCATATTACTTGTAGTAATCGGGCTAGTACTGACCCTCGGTATCCTGAGTCTTTTCAGGAAAAAGCCATCACCCGAATTGCCGTCTGCAGTAGTCTCCCCTGGCGAGGAACTTGATGAGCTTATCGAACGCGCAGAAATCAGCCTTGAGAAAAAGAGATCCCTCATTGAGCTTGTAAAAAACATGAAATCAGCAAATGAGCAGTTGGCAGAAGAATTAGAAACCCGTACTGAAACACTTAGCCAAAATGGAGCAGAACCCAAAACCAGTGACAGCCCCGCAGAATAGTGAAGCGGATACCGTTAGAGTGCCTAAGAAAGAGTTAGAATTTCTAAGGAAAATGGTCAAGGATACGGGCTTTTTGGCTCATCATATCCAAAGCTTAGTACTTACGCTGGTGGATAATTTGCCTGAAAAGGCCAAAAATGCCGATAAGATGCCTAGCGGTATTCAGATTGCTAGCATGATACCTTCTCTAATGAAGCATATGAAAGATCCCATTGCTGAGGTGATTGAGCACTTTCCTGAGCTAAAGCGCATTTGTGAGCAGTATAGCATTTTACACGATGCAACATGAGTAACCCAAGCGATATAGTCAGTCTTTTGCCGGAGGGCTTTGTTGATTCACTCAATGACAATCAAAAAGTTATTGAGGTTGAGCAGCCAGCGCCAGAAGCGGAAAAGGACGAAGAGGGTCTTTACGATGAATTGGCCAATGAGGACGATTTAGAGGGAAAGCCATGGTTTATTGATGGCGCCGAGGGGGTTGGGGATGGTTTAGAAGGCCTTGAAGAAGAGGAAATCGACAATTTAGGCACCGCTTTCGCTGATTTTTGCCACTTGGGCAAAGATATGCTAGAGTCGGTTTATGATACTGCCTTTGCTCATGCTTGCAAGTCGGAATTTGGCAAAGAAAAGAAGCTGGAAATCATTGTGCTCACTTATGCCGATGAAAGCCTTGGACTTACGCCTAAAGGCATTGATGAGTCGTTGAATCAGTGGATAAAGTACGATGCTCAGTTTTCAAGCATTAATAAAATCGAGCTTGTCCAAACCGCAATGACTTTTAAGCGCCTCAAGAAAAAATACCAAGTTCGACCGATGCAGGAGTACCAGAAAGATGGTATTGAGCGCTACGCAAAAGGTAGTATTCGCAAGCTACTAAGTACGAGTCCTGATCCGTTGGTAATGCTCGTCATTTACCTTGTCCTCACCTTCGGTATGGATGCATGGAGAATTGGCAAGATTGAGTACGACAAATACCAAGAGAGTAAAAAAGAAGCCGCTTAATCCATGAGCCAGCTAGTAATGGTGTATGGCAAAAAAGAGACGGGCAAAAGCACAACGATTGCCCAGCTTGCGATGGCGCTAAGGCGCAAGACTTTAATTATTGATCCAGGAGAAGCGCCGGTTTATCGGGAGTATGGTTTTAAAAAGATAGATCCGCGTGAGGTTTTGGCTTTCAGCCGAACGCCAGAAAGTGAGCTAACGGGATCAAGCAAGGTGAGGCGCATTAGTAATATTGTCAACAAAAAACAGCTAGTGGCAAGGGTCTTTGGTTTTGACTTGGAAAGAGATCAGGTAGATATACGCAGGGGCTTGATTAATGCCAATATCATCTTTGAAGATGCGGCCAGTTATATCAACTCCTACATGAGCCAAAACCTATTGGAGTGCATCAAGGGAATGAAGCAGAGGGGTTTAAACTTGGTACTAACGTATCACTCAATTAGCGAGACCAGTGAGCAGTTAATGCGACTTTCGCCCGACAAGTTGATTTTTAAAAAAACTGGCGATAAGATGAAGGTTTTCTCAAAAATCAAGAAGACCGAGTTTTTTGATCGATACGATGCTGCCGCAGAAGCTTACTACAAAGCGCAGTTTTATGGCTTGTATCCAGATGAGATCCTAGCGAGTATCAAGCGACACGTAAAAGGAGTAGCATTTGATCTTGATTACAAAAAGCCGCTCCATACTGATGCGCAAAAATCAAGCTTTGCCAAGTGGTTGTGCGCCTATGCAAATGGCAAAAGTAAGCCAAGCGAGGCTCAGCGAAAAATGCTCCGCTATCAGGTTTTTGGGGCCGACATGCGTTTTCAAATATGAGTACAAAAATGTGTGATGCAGATGTTTGGAGAGACAGGCATAGAAGTTCGGGAATATGGTAAGTCGCAATTTGCCAAAGCGATGGGTATTAGCCTTACTACCCTTCGCAAAGAGCTAGATTCAATTGAGGATCAGCTTAAGCAATTTCCCTTTTATCGTCGCAGATCCAAACGCTTAAAGCCGATTGAAATAGAACTATACCTTATTTTTTTTGGTCATATCGAAGAGTCGTAAATCGTTTTATTTCAAAGTAAATCCAAGTAAATCGTTTTATTTCCAAGTAAATCGTGCAAATCCAAGTAAATCCAAATGGTAATCCGTGGATTAGATTGATTGAGGCTCAATTCAATCAATTTTAACTTTTCACATGAAAACTAAAACCTTTCTGTTGACAGCCGCCGCTGCCTTATTGGCTGCCGCCGTTTTCGCAGGTTTTATGTACGTTGTACAAGCTGCGAATAAGCGAAAAGGACAGGGAGGGGATGAAGCTGAACCCAATGTGTAATCGGCTTTTGCGTTTCATCAAAACTTACAAAAATGCAAAAATTCAATCCCTTCTATGTAAATGGTTTAATCTCTTTGGATGCAAAGAAAGCCGGAAGGCGTTCTCGCAAAAAGAAGATTCGCCGCATGGATGGTGCCGCTATCCAGCGAGCCCCTGAAATTGTCAACGGCCTTCAAGGTCAAGCAGTAAGCGCGGGCGCTGCAAATGAAATCGAAACCGGACGCAGAAGCTTCCACAATGTGGAAACTGCCTTGCACCAAAACCAAGTGATGGTTCAGATTAAGAATACCTCTGCCGTTCGGGCGGATATTATTCTTTCTGCGGGTGCTCGTGCTGAGGTAGCCCCCTATCAAGCAAAAGTACTCGCCGAAGGTGCTGCCGATTATGTCAACAATGACAATGCTACGGCACAACTTGAGGTCGCATCCTCTTGGGGTATAGAAGGCACAGGCAATACTTTGGCGCGCTTTCAGGAATGGATCACGCGCAAAGGTATGGTCATTTCGCAGACCCGCCTTTCTTATGATACTAAGGCTCAGGCTATGTATAATCTTGGCTTCCAAGAAGACAACTTCTGGGGAGATTATAAGCAGGATTTGATTGCCCCGAATGCCTATTATAACCCAAGTAATTTTGACTTACTTACGGTGCAATCTCAGGTGGCCTACGAATTACATGATGATATGATCGTGTATTACAGTATTGCTCCAAATACCGAAGTGATACTTACCTTCTGGGTCAAGGGTATCTACAACAAGAACCGGAACCTCACCAATTTCATGCGCAATAATTCTGAGAACTCTCTCGGATAGCAAGATTTGGAAATCATAAAGCCGCTCCTTCGGGGGCGGCACCTTTTCCCCTATGAAAATTCAACCCGTTTTGGGCCTTGGTAGCCCTGCTGCCATAGAGGTGGGAAGGTGCAATCAAGTCTATGTAGATGCGTTTAAATGGCCTTTTATCCCTAGAGGGCAAAAGGACTTTATCATCGAGCATGAAAGAGCGCATTGTGAATTGGATATAGCATCCGAAATAGGCGCTGATGCTTACGGTTTTGAATCCTTTGTTGCCCAAGGTGGTGATCCGATAGACGCTTATCTCGCTATTACTGAAAATCTCGATATGGCTCGGCCTGATATTCAAGAAAGGGCTAGCCTCATCCTTCAAAAAACGAAAATGCGTTCCAACCTTAGATATTTTGGTCCTAACGAAATCATTGATGACACCGCCAGTCCTCCGGTAGATACTACTGGATGGGACTCGGACGATTGGTTGCAGTTTATGGAGTCGGGCGGATCGGTATTAGGCAACTTGATTGGTGCTTGGCGAGGGGGGTCCCCTAGCGCTGTACCAGCGCCAGCGCCAACCCCACAGGTAAATTACGGCCCTTACATCTTAGGCGGGGCTGCGATGCTGCTTGTTGGCTTAATCGCAGTCATGTTTATCCGTAGCTCATGAAGCAGCTAGGTAAAATACTCGCCGGATCAATTCTGACACTGCTTCTGGTGGTAATCATCTGGTACAGTCTCAGAAAAGAGGTACCTATCTATGATGAAGACCCGTTTCCTGTAATCCGCGCTCAATGGGGGCCGTTCGACAAGGCAAAGTGGGATGGTCAAAACGCCGACTTTAGTCGAAATGGCTTTAGGACTGTGATCGGCCAAGATTTGCAGCCCGAAACCTACAATGAGCATGAGGCTTTGACCGATACCGCGGAAGCTTGGCTAAAAGGCCTTGACATAATGCCGCGCACTTGGATTTTTAGATCCCAAATGATGATGGATTTTCGAGACTTCGTTTCCCAGCATGGGTATTACAAAGCCTCTCAAGTCGCTAGAGGTGAATTTTTAAGCTAAGACCATGATCAAAAATATACTTGTCGGTGTGGCTGTTTCAGTGATCGTTTATTTGATCATTGAAAATCTGCGCACCCCCAAGAAAAAATGTAGCTGTGGACAATGAGCCGAATCTACATCCATATCGCTATCGTTTTAGGCTTTTTGATCACCACTGCTATCCTCATCTCAGTGGTGAAAAATCTGTTTTCAAAAGCTGATGATAAGGCGAGACTAGATAGACAAATGGCCCTAGAAAATGCGGGCATGCGCCTTAGTTTTCCTGTTCACCAGTACGGAGATTGGGCCGATCAAATACAAGATGCCATCGCACGAGGAAGCGCGGTTCAGGATGATCCTGCTAAAGCAGTAGCAGTGCTAAAAAGGCCTGTGAATGAATTAGATATACTTGAGCTAATAAGCGCTTACGGTGTTCGTAAGGACATTGTATTTGGCTTTAATGATGGGGATAAAAATTTACCTCAACTTATTGCTGATGAGCTAGATACCGAAGAAACAGAAGAAGTAAACGCCAATTACCGCCAAAAAGGTATTCAATATCAATTTTGATGAATAAGACAAAAATCGCCCTGATTTCCATTGGCAGCTTTATCCTGCTTGCAGCCTTAGTGCTCCTAGCCTATTGGTACGGAGAGAAAAAGGGATACGACTTTGCTTGGCTAGAAATAGAGGAAGAAGATGAGGCCATTGCAACCACAGATCCGGTAGAAAATCTACGCATAGAAATTGGCCTTGGCTCTCGCGGTGAAGGTGTGCTCGCCTTCCAGCAATACTACAATCAAAACCGCCCTGGATTTACGCCTTCTATAAAAGAGGATGGCGTTTTTGGGGAAGAGACAAGGGCTGCTGCCGATGTATTCGGCTTACCTGAATATTTCGCAATCTAACGCTAAGGTACTCATTATGGGACTTGAAGACTTCACGGAATTTGACCACAACGTCACCTTTGATCCCAAAGGTTTGGCTTATCTGTTTTCGGGCCTAACCATTTCTGTAGGCCTGATTATCGCCATTTATTTCCTCGCAAAATCAGTAAGTAACTAATGTTTGAGATAGATAAATCCACATTGATGTGGCAAGGAAATCTTTACCGTAGAATCAGGGAAGTGATTTCCAATTGCTGTCAAAACTATGAGGTTTTGCAGGGCGGTGAAGGTGTCGAAGCTGGTACTATCCTTAAGCAATCCATTATTGAGTATTGCGATGGTTCTACGCAGATTTCTTGGTATATCCTCCCTAGTGGCCAAAAGATCACTACTGTACCCTCAAATCTGCGCATTATAGGCACAAGCTCCACCACCACAGGCGGCGGCGGTTCTGTTGACTTGGTTGCGCCCGTTCTTTTGGAGGCGCGCCCTACGGGTTCTATCGTATTTGATGATCCAAGTGCAGCGCCATTCTTTCTGTTTGATAAAGCGGTTCGCTTTAGCGGTGGGGGTGGATCTATCCAGATTGTGCGTACCGCTGATGGGGTTGCAGTTGCTTCTTATGCCGATGATACTAACGTCCAGTTCCTAAGTGGTAATACCGTTATTCAGCTACAGAACTACAGCCTAGCAGCGGGTACGGACTACACGCTGTTTATTCAGCCAAACACCCTTGAGAGTTTAAACGGTGTGGCCTTTAGTGGGCTGATCGGTGGTGTATTCAACTTTAGTACTCAGGCTACCGGCGATACACAGGCCCCAAGTGCGCCAGTGTTAAGCTTTAGTAATGTTACGCGCACCGAAGCTCAGCTTAACTGGACGGCGGCTAGCGATAATGTGGGGGTAGTAGAGTACCGACTATACATAGATGCGGGGCTACTTATCAATTTGCAACCTAACCAAACGAGCTATACGGCGACTGGATTGCTCCCAGGGGCCGAGCATGATTTTTATGTCGAAGCTGTTGATGCCGCTGGCAATGTGACCGCTTCTAATACCGTGAACGTGGTTCTCGGTAGATCCTTTGACGAATCCTTTGACTTATCATTTGATTAAATATGGCACAGCAAAACGTAGCTGATTTCAAAACGCTTCTTGATACCAATATCACGAATCAATCTTCAAGATTAAATACTTGGGATAAGGTAAAAGCCTTGTTTGAAAACTTGGCTGATTCACAGTACAATATCTTGGACTTTGTTAATCTCGGACCTGGTAATCCGATTGATGCGGGTGCCAATACGGCTTTTGTTGCCCTGCTCAAGGATGATGGCAATTGGGACAATGCAGGCGTTTTTAGTGAAACAATTCCTGCTGCCATTAAAGAAGGTGACTACATCGTAGAAACCGGCACTGATGGCACAGAATGGGTATATAAGCATATTGGTGGCAATATGTACCGATTCCTTTCTAAAGTGCTCAATGCATTTTTGGAAGGTACGCTTCCTGATATAGCTAATATTGACGCTGGCGACTGGACTATTACTGGTAACGTGGCAACGGCTCCCCTTACCGGCATCGCTCAAGGCAACCTCTGGCTAGACCAAGCCAACGGCTTGCTATTTATGTCTTTCAAAGATGGGGAAATCTCGCGCTTTGACTTCGCTAATGCTGGCGCAGCCATGAGCGCGGCTTCCATTATGGCGGCGATCAATTCTGAGATTGGCACCGGCTGGCAAACGGGTAGTCCTGTGAGCTTGGCTGGCTGGGAATCTGGCGTAATTGGTGCGGGTTCGCTCAGCTCATTCTATCCCCATGCGGATTTCAATGGTGGTAAATTAAGCGGTCAAGGGGAGGCTATCCCTTTTTCTGTCGCTGCCGATATAGCGCTAACCGTTGAGAAGCGTCCCGTTACGGGTGATTTTGATTTTAGTGCGCGGATTGATTCTATGATTGATCCTGTTGCTGGAAATACCGTGCAGGATCTTTGGGCGATGGTTCTTTTCATTGCCGGAGATGCCGCTAATGCGCCATTTATGAGCATGGCTTATCGTCAAGAAGGGGCTGGTAACTACCTAGGGAGGCGATCTGTTCGATTGATAGGCGGTTCTGTTGTGGGTCAAAATGATGAAGGGGGTACATCTGGCGTTTTTGCCGGTGGTAAGTACGTAAGGCTTTCACGTACGGCTAACAGTATGAGCGCATACATCTCGGATGATGGCAACAATTGGACCCAAGTAGGGCCAACGCTGACCAATGCTAATCTAGGGCTGGATGGCTACATAGGCCTTGCGGTTTCTGATGGTGGCAATGCCAACGGTTGCGAAGCTGAGTTCTCACAAATTAAACTAACCTAATGTCTAAGCGATTTGGGAAGTTTGCCTTTGGCAAACGCTTCTTTGGTGGCAGTATCAGCGCTTTTGCGTCTGGGGGTAGCGGTTCTGGTGGCACTGGTTCTGGTGGCACTGGAGGCGGCGGGGCCGGCTCCGGTAGTGGGAACTATAACCCTCCTACGGCCAATAATATTTACCAGTTTCAGGTAGAAGGCTCTGGCTTTGAGGCTGGCGCTGGACACTATATTGATATCTGGCACAACCGCGAGCTGGCGGGGGGCGACTCTTATAATGTCTTTCTTGACGGCGCCCAGCATGTCACTGGGCAAACGAACGGATCTTTTCGCATCTATGGCGTTTTGCCAGGTCAGACTTATGATATCCAAATCGGTATTGTGGTAGGTGGTCTGCAAGTTGAAGGTAGTAATACCATTAAGGCGACTGTGGCCCGTACCTTGGGTGATCAGTGGTTCCAAATCACTGGCTTTAGCGCGACTGATCCGGCTACGGTCGGCGGCGCAGTTAAGAACCTGCGTTGGAGCTACGTAGTCAATAAAATGGGCGGAACGGGCTATCTCGGCTCTTATATCATGATCCGCCGTTATGATACCGAAGATTTAGTCGGCATTGATGCCGAAAAAATTGCTTCCAAAGATATTAATGGCACTATGGGCTACGAAGTCCTAGCGCCTACCAATACCGGCCACCCTCAGCCTGAATTGGGCGATTTTGATTGGCTAGTCCCTGTCGGAGATGGGGCCATTTACCGAGCCTTTCTCATGGGAGAAAATAGCGCTGGTTTGGGCTCTCATTGGCACCCTGGGCCGATCTTCCGCACGGGGGAATCTTACCAGCCTGGGGCGGATATATTGCCGCTTTGGTCCACTGCTGATGCGGGAACGGGCACCGTAACCCATATCCGGAATGGTGTACGCACGCTAATGGCCAATTGGATCACGGCAGTTGAAGCCTGTACCCAAGCGGGGGATGAGCTAGAAGTAAATGGCGTAGTCAGAACCACGAGCGCCACAGCAGATATTCGCTGTAAAGCAAGTGGCACTAGAGAAAACCCGATTCGCGTTTTCGGCCTTAACGGTCCTGATGTCGATAGCGTCCGCTCTGCCAGAGTCCTTGATGGGGTTTGGAGTTCTGAGGGAGGCGGTAAATTTAGTACCCCTATTCCGGCTGATTATATCATATCTGGCCTTCCGAACTACAAAATCAATTCTATTTGGGTGGGGGATCTCCCTCTTCGTCAAGCGGGTCGTCCTTCACGCGATGCTGATTTGGATAAATCTGTATTGGGCTACGGCAACTGGACTAACACCCTGCTGGGTATGGATAGTTCCAATATGGAGGAACAAACCTTTTATTGGGACGGTACGAACGGAAAAATATGGGTGCATCTACCTGGTGGTCTAGATCCTAGCCCTTACGTTGTAGAGGCTGCCTATGGCACGGGTTGTATTTCAGGCATTGATAAGGTAAGCGGGCAAGATGTGCTTCGCAATTACTGGACCCTTGAAAACATCACCTGGGCCCATTGTAATTACTCTGCCCTCTTTGGCGGAAGGCAAGGTGTGGTAGAAACGGGTCGCATCGGTTGGCAAATTAGAAATTGCGCCATCCTCGGCAGTGATTATCGTGGCCTAGGCCATTATTCGACTGAATCCCTTGTGGATAATTGCGTCATCGATGGTGCTCAGGCTATCGGTATGATTCAGCAAAATACCGGCCCTGAACTGGGCTGGGTGGGGGATTCTGCTCACCCGAACATGTATTCCTTGATGCAGAATGTTTCCTTTAGCGCCCTAAATGTCGGTCAATACTTTCCGGCCAACCATCTAGGCCTAAAGCGTATTCCTGCTCAAAGCCACTGGCACGAGCGCCGGACTTATGTCGGTCCCCGTGTGTCGAACACTTTCCCAGGCTTTTATCTAAAAAATATGGGGATGGGAGCTTGGTACGATCTGCCAGGTAGGAACAACATTCACGAGGAATGTTTCTTCGAAGATTTGGCCTTTGGTGTTTACACCGAAATTGGGCCCAAGGAATGGCAAACCTCACCAGGGGCTTGGGGAGTTGATAACCGGAACATCGTAGATGTGGGATTCAATGACTTTTTCTACATCAATGACTCTCCCACTAATGATTCCATTAGCCTCCGAACTTTTCTGAGTTCTACCAATAAAGGCTTAGTGGGGCATTGCACTACCCTAGGGGCCACTTGTTGCCTCTTTATCGGCGGAGGGCAAAGAACGATTCAGGAACCTAACTTCTTCGCGACAACTACGGCGGAAGACTGCGCCGCGCATGGCAATATGTTTCAAGTTCGCCCTGATGCATGGGGGAACGTGCATGTCCATAGTCCTGGCGTGGATTCTTTTAATTCTAGCGTGGATGATAATTATCATGTGGATGCTTGGTCAGGCTCGATTGGCTTTTACAAAGGCACCAATCAGGCCGATCTTACCCAATATGGTCTATGTCTCAGGGATGCTGTTGGTACGCCCAACTTTCTAGACGTAGCAAACAAAGATTACCGCGTAAGCGGCGGCACTGCGAATGCCCAAAAGTATGGCGCCAGTGTTCCCGCTCCGCGCCCGATTCGATATTCTTAATTCACTATACCAATGAAAAAGTACCTTCTTTTTTCGATGCTGGTTTTATTTAGCATCATTTCCATTCAGGCCTTTCCTTTGATACCAGATGAAGAGGCCCAAAGTGTTGAGCTCCACTTTTCCCCTGTGGATCAGGCAGACCAAGCTTTTGAGTTTATGAGCCTCTTGGATCCACAAGCGCCAAAAATGTCGCTAGCTCGTCCGCTAATGATCGCAGATGGTGAGCTTGATCGGGAATTTGTAGATAGTAGCTCGAGTAGCGCCCTTTATGATGTCGGCTGGCCTAGTCAAACGCTTACTTTTGATACACTACCAATTAATCAGACCAAAGCATATTACCGCCATCGCGTTTATGAAAACCGGCGTGATCGACGATCTAAAGTGTTGCGCGGTCCTCCTAAACAAGTAGTGGGTCTTTGATAATTATGTGATTTGATCCAGCGGGGGGTTCCTCGCTGGTCCTTTTGGTTTTAATTCCTTTTGTAGTGATGACCTCTGTCGTAATTAGTTGGCTTGGTAATAGACCCTTTGTAGGCTCTATTGTCAATCTCACCCTCTCTCTTGGTTTCAATCAGGTTGAATCTATTCTAAAGATAATTTCCCTGCTACTAGGGATCTTCTTAGCCATCCTCACCATTATTCAATGGTTCCAAAAGAACTCATTGAGAAAGGATAAGCAGGAAAAACAAAACAAGCATGAACTACTTTGAACGCTTCCGCAAAATAAATAACTGCCAAAAAACGTGCAGGGTGGAGTTCGGCTGGAACAAGGATATCAAGCGGGCTTGTACCACGGCTTGTAATTCTCCTAGTGGACCCCTTGATGCGCGTGAGTGGTGGGAGGGTTTGCCCCTTATGGTACAAACTGAGTATCAGGGCGGCACGGAGGCGGCTGTATTTGAAGAACTGATCCAAGAAGAGCCCGTAAGCTACAAGCCGCTTATCCTAGGCTTAGGAGTTATGATTTGTCTTTTGGGCCTATTTATCATCTTCCGATGAAAAACAGCTTTTACATACTCATTGCTTCAGTAGCATCACTTTTGGCGTTAATGGCCATCTACTTTTTTTTCAGGAAGTCCTGCAAAAAATCGGGTAGATGTTTACTGCCAGCTGGTGAGATAGACTGTCTAAAAATGCTTTCTCTAGGCGATAGCGGGCCCGAGGTCTGCTTGCTGCAAGAATGGATCAATGGCTTGTCTCCTAATTGTGTGCCGGTAAACGGTCGCTTTGATGAGCGCACGGAGGCGGCGTTATTTGATATTATTGGGGCTCCCTCTGCTAGCCTCCAAGAGATTTCGCATCCCGATAATCCTTGCTGATGCAAAAAAGTGTCAAAATATTGCTCTTGCTAGCAGTGATTTTAGTCATATCACTGATTGCCAAAAGTCTAATCGCAGCGAATAGGCTTCAAATAGAGGATATTTCTGACCTTTTGCCAAGAAATGGGCAATATCCCACTAGATCACTAGCTTCTATAAAAACGGTTGTAATTCATCATTCAGGCGTAGAGGGGCAAACGGCTTGGGATTATGCTTTATATCATGTAAATTCTAATTCATGGCCTGGTATTGGGTATCACTATGTGATTGAAAAAAATGGATCGGTCAAACAAACCAATCCGCTTACCAATGCGTCTTACCATGTAGCAGCACATAACGCATATACGATTGGCATTTCGCTTTCTGGCAACTTCAATCAAACCCAAGCGACACAAGCACAAATATCAAGTCTTAAAAAACTCCTTTCTCATCTTTCTAGCCTGTTAGCGCGCGATTTTAATGTCGTGGGCCATCGTGATTTGGGCAATACCACTTGCCCAGGGCATAATTTTTACCCTTTAATTGATTCGTTATGGCAGTAGATCCGGTATCTATCGTTGCCAGTTCCTTGGCGACTATATCCACCTCCATCAGTGAAATGGTGGGAGGTAAGCAGCGGCTTAAACTGGCCGATGCCAATAACCAGATGGCAATTAATGATCAAATCGTATCTCAGCGTAAAGCCCAAGAGCAAAGCCAGCAAATCATCGTTGCCATTCTCGCCTTGATTACCGTGGCCCTTGTCGCGGCCACTATCCGTAGATCAGGTAGCGGCTAGTCAATTGAGATTTTTTTAGGCCAAACTTGAACGCTTTTGACAAAACACAAACTAAGTAGATGTACTTCCCCCTTTTTTCGCCTAGCCTTTAGCTAACAACCAATACACGAGCTACAACCCAAACACCTATGTTCTTTAAAAAGGTAAGCATCCATATTGTTGCTTCATTCAAAAATGACCTTGATTCCTTTCCTGTTAAAATTTCGGTAGAAGAGTCTGGCGAAAATCAGCCAAGCCGCAATAAAATAGCCAAAATTATAGGCCGAGTGATTGCCGTTTATGATCGATCTCAATCTGAAAAGCCTGGCGATTTCATAAGAATGGTTCAGGCTGAAATAGATAATTCGTTTAAGGATACTGAGCTAAGTATTGAGGCCAAAAAGAGCCCTAAGCCAAAATCTATTTTGAATTGGATGTTATCTAAAAAGTCATGATTAGGCGAAAACTCAAGAAAAAAACGATCAAAAATGCCCGAAAGCAAAGCCTTTCGATTCGGTATTCCGCTTGGTTTTCACCCTATCTTAAGCGAAAGAATAGAAAGGGGGAAATGGTCCGTAAAACCACCCTTCCCTTTATTACTAAAGCGAAATGCGGCGTTTATGTAATTCGTAGCAAAAGGACCAAAAAGATTCTCTATGTAGGATACTCTGGTTCACAGCTATACAAAACTTTGTATCGACATTTTCAGGATTGGCGCAAGTCTAATCAATATCGGGCTGAGTATCGGAATCCCAATCAATATGAAGTCATGGTGATTCTTACCCAGTCTTGTGTGAATGCATCTGCCTTAGAGCAGTATTATATCAATAAACTTGAGCCTAGGGATGGGATAATTAAGTTATTGCTGAGCCCCGAAGAGATCCGCTTTAGTGGCGCGATCAGTCCTGAAAAAATAGATGATATTATGGTTTTTGATCAAGCCCCTTTTTGATATGGAGATTAAATTTTTTATCGCTTTGTTTTGCATCATGTGCGGGGTAATAGTCCTGGCAACTGAGCTGCATGCCGGCTGGATTCAAGACCCTGATCGGGAAGGAATAGACAAAGAGGATAAGCCCTTGTTGGCTCTCATAGAATATCTGGCCTTCATTGGCATTACATGGCTTCTTGGAGCCCCTTTGTATCAGCAAATGGCTATCACTCCTTTGTTTCCTGCTGTGAGATGGTTTCGGGATTATCCGCTTAACCTGCTGATTAAAAATGATTTTGACTACATCGGGAAAAACGCTTTCTCAGATAGAGTACTTTCTTTTTTTGAAGCTATCGGCTTTTCTCAGCATTTAGTCAGAGTAGGCTTTTTGCTACTGATGTTTACCGCCTCCCTTTTTATTTACCTTAACCATTTTGATTATGCCTAAAAATATTGCTTTCTACCTATTTTTGGCCCTAGCCTTTTTCAGTGCCATATACTTCGCTTTTAGTCAGTATCTTAATGATAAGATGGGGATTCCCGACGATGTGGCCGGCCCCTTGGAAAGAGTCGCTATTTTCGTTTGCTTGGCAATCCCTCTTAGTATCCTATTTTGGTTACTCCGTACTTGGAACAATAATCCATCTATAAAAAAATAATGTTAAAGTGTGCGTTCTAGGAAGTGGGCCACCCTATTGGGGTGGCCTTTTTCATAGATCAGCACCATAAATGGTGATGGCGGCCGCAAAAAAAGGCGAAGATCTTAGCGCCATTTTTGGCGTCAAGACCAGGCACAGCTGTAAACACCAAAAACGGTGCTATGAGATCTAAAACTCATAAAACAGCCTACCCTTGGGGTACCTCAACTTGCCGGAAGAAAGCACCATTTTTGGCGCTACTCCAGAGCGCTCAGAAGCGCGAGGCGACTAAAGCAATAAAGACCGCAAAGCCCACTAGGGCGCTTACTAGTCCTGTTATTGCCATACCTCGCCCTCTTAGCTTTCCTTCTGCCTTGCGGATCTTCCGCATAGCCACGGCTGATAGAATCAAGCCAACAGTAGCACAAAGCAGACCGATCCATGTCCAAGACGCAATGCCAATAATCCCTAGGATCATACCCGCGACCGCAAGGCCGGAGAGCTTTTCTTTTTCGGCTTTCTTGACAACTGCAGTTTTTGTCGGTGGGTCAGTAATGAATTGACCCGCTTGAATGGGAGAGATGCAAAGCATCATCAATCCCATTAGGATAATTTGAATCTTCATAATGGTTGAGTTAAAAATTACCAGCCCTTTTCCTTCAAGTCTTTGGCGACTCTTAGGCCTAAAGAGCGTAAATAAACCTCTGTCATTTCTAAAGAGTGGTGGCGGTTTTGTGATTGTATGCTCTTGATATCCACACCGGCGAGATAGGCATTTACATTTCCGGTATGCTTCCAGGAATAAAGCGTTAATTCTCCATTGGCTAATTCGGTGGCTTGTAAAGCCTTTCGGTGCATCTCAGATACTCTATTTCGATAAATTGGATCAGGATGACACTCTAACCCTTTCCCAAATAGATAGTGGTTTCCAGGCAAGCCCTTTAGCTTCATTGCTTTTATATCTTCTGCGAGTGGCTTAGTAATGACCACCGGCATTTGTTTGGCGTTCTTGGCCTCAGAACTGCGCACAAGGATGATCCCCCGATCTAAATCAATATGATTGATTCTCAGGCGGCATATTTCCACCGGACGCATAAAGCCATGATAGATAAACCTAGTAAAATAGTAAAGCCTTAGATTCGCTTTTTTGAGATAGTTTTCTAGCCGGTCTTTCTGTTCAGGGAGGAAGGGAATATTTTGGGAAGATTTGACCTTTAGCTTTTTCATGCCAGAGGCAGGATTTTTGTGAATCATCCCAGCCTCTACCATTACATTCAGTAGCGCCTTAATATGTTCGATGTAGTTGTTTCGAGTCCGGTTGCTGTTCTCCCTTACTTCATAAAGATAAGTTCTAAATTCTACTAGGTCATTTTGTGAAAACATTTTTATAGGCCTTCCGCCCCTACCACTAGACTCTAACCAAGCGGAAAAAATATTATAGTAGTTCCGATAGTTTTGCTTTGACCTCGGGCCAACTGATTCAAGTTTAAGCTTCATCGCTTTCTCAAAAGCGCGCCGGTTGCTTATTCTGCGCTCGTAGTTCTTTTTTGAGCCGTCTTCATCTCCATAATCAGACTTTAGCACATAGCCATTTTTTAGGAGCCGGTTAATCTCAATAATATGAATGCTCGCCTTTCTTTCTAGCTCGGCTTCACTTTTGCCACTAAATTTGAAGAATCGCTTTTTCACCAACTCTCCCAATCCAAGGTCATAAACATGATATTGGATGTACCATTTTGATCGTTTAGGTCTATATAATTGAGCCGAAACATAGGGGTAATCGTTCACATTGTATTCAATCTTACTTTCATTCATGGTTACAAAAATTGTGAATTTATAAAGTGAACACGTGAAACAGCAAAATGAGAATCCTTTGAAAATCAAGTGGTTGTGCCTTGATTTTTTGGGAATTATTGTCCTAAATTTGGACGTTTGTTCTTTGGAAAGTCGTTCAATAAAATTCAATACGCCCCAAAATCGACGATTTTGAGGCGTATGAGTGGTTTCGTACCCGGGGCCGGACTCGAACCGGCACGGCTCGCGCCATTGGTTTTTGAGACCAACGTGTCTACCAATTCCACCACCCGGGCAGATAAATTTAGTGCTTTGGTTAACACGGGATGCAAAAGTAGTAAGCCAGCGTTGATTTCGCAAGCATAACTTTTTGTATTTTTTGCTGGTTTAAAAACAAAATCTGTCCATGCGCATTACGACTCTTCTACTCCTTTGTCTCCAAAACATTTTCTAGCATGCCCCTACTTGACCTTTCCGACAATGCCTTAGCAACTACCATCATTGGAGTTGACACTAGCGATGTTTGGATCCCCCAATGCGAAGATTGGCAAAGTATCAGCCTTGATTTGTCCGCATTACAGGGGGAGCAAGTGGTATTTCAATTTCAATACAGTAAGTTTGAAAATGGGCTCTCGATTTATCTAGATAATATCAATTTACTAGGGACGGCTACCACTTCTTTGAAAACTGCTGCGCAGAACGCTCAACTTAAGCTTTACCCCAATCCCAATAATGGCAATTTTCAACTCTTAGGATTTACCGAAAAAAACGAAATTTTAACCCTAGAAGTCAACGATGTTCTCGGTAAGACGGTTCATCAACAAACCATTAGCACTCAGGCATATCAAGCTTTTGAACACTTTGTTCAACTGCCACAAATAACCGCCGGATGGTACTTTTTGACCGTTCGAACTGATGGATATTTATGGACTGAAAGACTTCGTGTAGATTGATAATAATGTTGCAGTTTTGCTGCTTTATTTCGAAATTTAAAATAAATCATACGCCTAGTTTTTATCATCATGTCAACAAAAAACCCTGTTTCGCCCGCGATCCCTGAAGAAGGGAAAAACACAGCCCTTACGGTGAACTCCCTCGTAAAAAAATACGAACTCACCGATGAAAACGAACGTTTAGCTAACACTGCCATGCTTGCCTTGATTGCGCAAGCCAATTTGTCGGGACAAGCTGTACAAAAAGACTATGTAGAACGCCTATCTGGATTTTTTCAGAAGTATCAAGATCTGGTAAAAGATCTGCAAAAAATGGCCGAAACCAATAATTAAAACCTCATGCAAAAATCTTTGCTTGCTTACCTGTTGATCAGCCTATGGCTGTTCGATCCCTCTCTATTATCTGCTCAAGAAGTCACCGATGTAGTGGAAGAAGGCCCATACGTGGCTTTCATTGACGGTTCTTGGTCAGAGGCTCGAACCCTTGCGGCAGAACAAGGAAAATACATCATGGTAGATGCCTACACGGATTGGTGTGGCTGGTGCAAAGTCCAAGACAAAAACACCTTTCATAACGAGAAAGTAGCTGCCTACATGAATGAAAATCTGGTTGCGGTAAAGATCGATTTTGAAAAAGGAGTTGGAATTGATTTAGCGATGAAATACCGAGTCCGGTCCTTCCCCACGCTACTCTTTTTTACTCCCGAAGGCAAAATCGCAGGCCGCATTGTGGGTTATGACCCTGATATAGAAAATTTTATCAGCAGCGTAGAGAGCATGCAAGATGAAGCCAATCATCCTCCTCAAATTGGAGATCCAAATGTCCTTGATCCTGGCTTCCCTGATTTTTATCTCGAATCATTTGGCAAAAACGGCAAGAAAAAGCGCATCGCGCCTGAAGTAGTGGGCGAATGGCTTGAGCAACAGGAAGATATGTACTCCGAAGAAGTGTGGAATGTCATTGCTACCATGAGTCTGCCCGAAGCTCAGCAAAACCGCTATCTAGAAAACTATCAATCTTATGTAGATAAATTTGGTAAGGAGAGTGCAAAAGGAGTAGTAGATAATATCATAAACGCCAAATTTTATGATGCCATTCGCTCCAAAGAAGAAGAGAAGCTAGAAGCAGTTCTCGAAGTATTGAGAAAATATGGCGATCCAGCTTTCGAAGGCAATTTGAAGATGGCCTATTATCAGCGTACTGAAGAATGGACCAAACTAGTCGCCGCAGGTAATTCACTGGCCGAAGCCAAAGGTTACGAAAGTGCCAGTGCTTTTAATTCGGCAGCTTGGACTATGTACGAAAAATGCGAAGACCAAGCCTTACTTACAGAAGCGACTGATTGGATGCACAAAGTAGTCTTGGAAGACGATTCTTATGCCTATTTGGATACTTATGCCGCCCTTCTCTTCAAAACGGGTCAAGATGGCTTAGCCATGAAGTGGGCCAACCGAGCGATCGCTACAGGTAAAAGGAATCAGGAAAATGTGAGTGGGACAGAAGCTTTGATCGAAAAGTACCAAAAAGAAGAGTCAAACGAATAAAACTAAGAAGAATAGATCGAAGCGGCAGGCCTACTAGCCTGCCGCTTTTTGTTTTTGCCATTGTACGAGCATCCCTCCGACTAGCCCTAGGCTAAGGAGCAGCAAAAGATAAATTACGCCATTTTCCCTGCGGGGCAATTCGACTTTTCGTTCATCTCCTACCAAGATATAGCCCGCCCAATAAAAAGGCTGACTGTATTCTGGGCGAGTCTTGATCAAATCTAGCTTAGCCAAGCGTAATGCCTCTACTCTCGAATGGGCTTGATTGAGATGAAAATAAAAGCGTTCCATCAGTATTTTACTCCCTTCATCACTGACACTCCAGAGAGTATTGAGGATTGAGGCTGCACCCGCATAGGTAAATCCTCGGGCAAGGGATGCTACACCTTCCCCTTTGTACAACTTTCCTAGCCCCGTTTCACAGGCGGAGAGGACGACCAAATCTGACCTCAAGCGTAGGGAAAACAAATCTGCCAAATAGAGGGCTTTAACTTGAGGATATGAGCGTTCGCCGAGGCGTAAAGTATCATCTGGACTATAAAAAGCGAGGAAGGAGCGCCCCGTCCCTTCATCCAAAATCTTACCATGCGTGGCAAGGTGAATAATTTGATACTGCGAAGCCATAGAGGCAAAGTTTTGCACGCTCGCCATCGAATCCAATAAGGTCTCTCCTTGCCAGATCTGGGCTACGCTTTGGGCCTCCGCTCGACTGGCCATGAGGGGACCGAGATAATCGCTCCGATTGTAAGCGAAGGTTTTATCAGGAGCGTCGAATTTAGGCGCAACTGCTAGCAGACTTTTGGGAGCATAACGCCGCTGTTTACGACTTTGCGCCCATAAACTTGCCGAATAAGCATAACTGATCGATTTCTCCTTGAGCCAGAAGGAAAGTTGAGGGGTACTTTGTTGAGCCGTTGCCGGCTTGCTCAATAAGCATTCAAAAGGTAAATAAGATAAGATATCGTCAGGGATGATGATAAGCTCAGATTTTAGCTGGCCACTAATACCTTGTACTAATTTTTGGTACAGATCCGCAGCATGAGTCAAATATTGTTGGTGAGAAGCAGAGCCTTGCTCAGGATCAATCAGGGCATAGCGAAGCTGATCAATTTGTTGGTTCAAATTGAGCGTTCCGCGCAGCGGTAATAAGTCAACTCCCTCAGCACTAATCACAAAAACCCAAACCTTGTCTTCGTCTACCAAGTACTCAATCAAGCTTTGCTTTGCCGTCAATTGAGATTGAATAAAAGGCAGCTCGAAGCGGGGTGTTTTGATCTTTAATTGGTAGTACTGAGGATAGTTATTTTCGATTACGCTAAAAAGTGAGTCCGTCTGTACCTGATTTTTAAAGAGTTCTGACTCAATTTCAGCGATCTCATCATCAGTGGGATTAGCAGTAGATTGTAGTTCCAGCAATTGCTGATTGAGGTAACGTTGACGGCTGCGGATATCGGTTTCCAATTGAGTAATTGCAGGCGGGACGAGGCCTTTTTGTTGTAGGGACAATTCGTACATCTCCTGATAAAGCACCGCTGCTTTGGCCGACTCGGCGTAATGAAAAGCTTGTTTGAGCCAAGAATTTGCTTGGCTTTTTTGGTGCATTTGATAACAGAGGGCTACTCCTTTGAGATAAAGATTATGCGCAATTTCTTGCAGTTTCAAACGCGCTGCCCTTTGCTGCTGCCGAGGCAAAATCTCCTGTATCTCTTGATCTGCAATCGCAATCTTTTGCAAGGCCTCCTCCCTCTTGTCAAGGGCAATTAAGGTTTTGATTTGTACCTCCAGCAATTCTAAGCGCTCAAAACGCACCACGATACTATTGGTCTGTAGAAGAGATTCCGCTTTTTTCAAATAATTCAAGCCTTGAGGGTAAGCCTTGGTTTGGTAGGCCCAATCCGCCGCGATAACCAAAGATTCGGCGTGAAAAATTGAATCATAGGCGAGGGCATTGGCTGTAATGCCTATACATTCATCAATGGTCCTTTTGGCCTTATCATATTGTTCAAGGTGCAAATAAAGGCTGGCCAGAGTAGTTAGGCTCAAACTGATTTGCCGATGGGTAGGTTCAAATATGGCTTTTTTGCGAGCAATTGCTCGTTTTATGGTTTGTTCAGCCTCGCTAAAGCGGCCAGAGTATTGATAAGCCAAAGCTAAATTATTTTCCATATAGGCGACCGCATACTCATTGACCGGCTCAAATTGCAGGGCTCTAGCCACGGCCTCCTCATATATTTGCCGGCTTTCTTCATAGCGCCCCATCTCGAGATAGGCCCAACCCAGATTACCAAAATGGTTGACCGTATAGGGGTTATTAGGACCGAGTATCTTTTCTCTGATCCGCACTGCTTTTTCCAAATATTCCAGCCCTACCTCGTACTCCAATTGGGCAATGTGAATTTTGGAAAGTCTGACGTACAAATCCGCAACACTGGTGTGATATTCGCCGACAGTTTGTAGATAAATATCTAAGCTTTGCAGAAAATATCGTTTAGCCAAGCGAAAATCACGCATGGCAAGGTAACAATAGCCGATTTCGTCAAGGCTCGTAGCATAATCCCGATGCTTGGGCCCAGCATAAGCTTCGGCTTCTTTTAAAGTCAGCTTTGCATAACGTAATGCCTCTTCGATTTTACCCTGATTAAGCAAGGAAGTACTATAGTCGCCATGGGCCATCATGAGGCTCCTAGTATCCGCTTGACTATAGGCTTCTAAGACGTCAACTGCTGCTTTAAAAAGGGAATTCGATTTTTCGATTTCACCAAAGTAACTCAGGTAACCAGCCATCGAGCGGTAAAGCATGCTGATATTGATAGTGTCTGTCCGGCTTTTGGCCCAGTCTAGGGCGATTTGATTGTATGCAAAGGCCTCCTCTAAACGTCCCGAAGATCGATAACTATAGGTGATATCAGTTAGAACTTGCTGGATCACATTTGAATCTTGCGGTACTCGGGCCTGTTCCATTTTGAGTAGGCCTTCATATAATTGAATGGCCTGCTCGTAGTTTTGTAGATAATATAGGCATCGGGCCCAGTTGCCATAAAGGCTTCTTGTTTTCTTACTTTTTTTTAGAGCCCCTTCGGGGAACGCTGCTATCGAATTGCGGGCAAGCGAATCTCCTCGACCAAATTGCTCCAACATCAAAAAATTACCAACCGTCAAACCGGCCGCTCTGATGGCCCGCTCCCAGCAATAAGGCTGATCGTTCTGCGCAGCAGCGATAAACTCATCTCTCGCTTTGACCAACAGTATAGTGGAAGCCAAATATTGATTATGCTTACGCAAGCTGTCCCCCTTGGCAAAATTTGCGTGGGCTAATAAAGTATCGGGCAAACTGGCTCGTAAGGAGAAGACTGAGCCACATATGAGCAAAAAAAGCGCGATTTTCCCTCGCATCGGGAAGTATTGATTCATCTCAGTAAAAAAATTCAAAAAAAATGATGATCGATGTTGACATCCTCAAATAAGCCTCCGTCTCATCTGCAACAATCACAACATCTAATAATACAACACAGATGAATCAGACAAAATTGTTAATGCAAAAATCTATTTTAAAAATTGGCCTCCTTTTATTGGCCATCACTTGCCAACTCGTCTCCCTACAAGCACAATCATACCGGGATATGTACGCGGGCTTGAGCTATTTGCAGCTTCCCTTCGCCCCTTTGGAAGGCAACTTCAAAACTTATTCGATCACCATCGATGAAATGGAACTCAAAGTGATCGACTATGGCTTACGCACTGAGGAAATTTTACCCAAAAAATTCACCCTCGAGCAATACGAATTAGTCGATAAAGATGGGGACTTTGAAATCATCATCGAATTAGGCAAAGCAAATTACATTGGTAAAACCGCTCAAAAAGGCACAGAACGGGTCAAAAACAAAGCTGGCGAGTATGTTGAAAAGGTTTACTACTACTATGATCTCGCTTACAATCTTCCCTGTAAGCTAAGCATCTACGACGGCAAACGTCAACTAATGCGAGAGAAGATCTTTTACAAGCGGGGGGAAGAATTGTACCGCAGCTATGGCAAGGCGGGCAGTCTATCCAAATTGGCTACGACTTGGAAAGCAGACGAACAAAAATATATCTATGAGACCTATAAACGCGAACTCAATTACATCTTCAAAATCAGCAGCGAATGGCTCCAAGCCCAAATAGACACTCGGTTTATCACCCTGAAGGATGCTGACTTTTTGACGATCAAAAAGCCCGAAAAATATGGGGCCGAAAAAATCACCCAAGCCATAGAAAACATCGTCAAAATGGAAGAGGCTGGGAAGTTTAAGCGTTCTCCGGAGGAGGTAATGCCCGAAATCACCCCTAATCTAGAAGCCCTGAAGCAAGGCCTCAACAACTTCAGCCCAGATAATAAGAAGGAGAAAAAAATCTACTTTATCACGGCTTTTACCTTAGCCAAGATGTACACTTATCTACACCAACCTGCGGAAGGTAAAGTTTACTTTGAAAAGGCCCAAGCAGCTATGGATGGCTTTAGAGCCGAAGGTTTGGTCAAAGATTTTATCCCCATCCTCAAGGATATGGAGCGTAGAGTAGCCGCCAATAAAGATGTTCCCCAGAAGTACGTGGGCAGTTTTGATGCAGTGGCAGCAGCGCAATTTGCCAAAGATTATCAGGCCGCTCGCCAGGCAGAGCTTAGCACCCTAACGGAAGCGGGAACCGTCGCTGAGGTTATCGACTCCAATGCCTTCTTGATCACCAACAAAAGGGACACTTTACGAGGGCAAATCGAGTATGATTGGAAGGATCGTGAGGGGATCACTAAGTTTTACGTCTTCGAAACAGGTAATCGTGAAGCCACCGAGCAGCAGCTAAAGCCAGATGAAGTCCTTCTTGTTCATCGCAACGGAAAAAACTACGCCAATTTAGGCTTCCTCCCTAGCTATGATGTCATATTGCCTATCATTGCCCTTGCAGAAATCACCTATGTCGGCAAAAAAGCATCCTTATACGTGTTTGAACATCCCGACAAGAGTGCTTATGATCACATCGTTTACAACGCAAAAACCAAAAAGTTGACCAATCTTGATGGCGACCGTTTTGGCTTCAACTTCAACAAGCAGTTTGCCAAATACCTCATCGATTGTCCCACGGTTTCTAAACTTGCCGCCGAGGGGGAGTATGAACAAACGACCGAGTCCTTACTCAAAGCCATCGAAGCCTATAATAGTTGTGAATAGATTATCGCTTTAGCCGATCGCCCTGCTAGGATTGATTTCTAGCAGGGTTTTTTGGGTTTAGGGCACCGCTGCGCGGAACGCTTATTTGGGTAAGGAGTATTTAGCACTTAGAAAACAGTATTTAGTATTAAGACCCAGAAAGGGTGCTACATGATTTAGCGAGACCTTTTTCTCTATACTGAATACTTTGTACTTTATACTCTGTACTGTTGGACATTCTGTTTTCTCGCGCTTAGGGAATTTCTGCTTCGCAGAACGCTTTTTAGGAAAGCTCAAAGACTTGAAGTAGGAGATTCAAATGTCATTTATCCTTGCCTACCATCAATAAACAAGTGTACCGCAAAGCGGAGGGTCATAACAAGATAATGGCTCGCGGAGCTTGAAATAAATAGCTTTCCGATGGTGCTCAACTGAGTAATGTCTTTCAGAAATTTTAGCCCCTATTCATTTCCCCAATCTGCTAATAATGCTTGGGCCAACAACTGGTAATCATGATTGTCATCTTGGGCGATCTCTTCTAGTTGTCGGCGGGCTTTTTCAAGTTGCTCTCCCTTAAGCGCTGTCAGGGCGAGATACCAATCGCCCATTTCGCTATGCATATCTGCCCTGCTGAGAAAAAATTGCGCCGAATCTGTATTTGCAGAAACCAAATAGCTAACGCCCGTCAATAGGCTTAGCCATGAACGCTCTGAAGCCGTCAGACGATCTCCGTCCACCGCCCGAAAGTCAGCAATGGCAGCGGGGTAAAGCTGCTGTTGATAAGCTTGTAATCCTTGGATCAGAGGCGTAGGCAAGGAATCGGCGGGACTTTGAGGGCCTCCACGCCGTAAATCAGAAGCATTAGGTGCATAAAAATGACTCGCAAAAAGCGCTTGGGAATCGTTCTGCGCAGCAGGCAACAACCACCAGACTACCACCGCTAAGAGCAGGATCGCAGCCGCCATGGCCATTAAACGAAGGGGACTGAGCCTACGAATTTTTGTCTCTTTCTCTCCCTCAAACTCCGCTACCCCTTTTTTCACTTCTTCTTGAAAGCCCTTTTGTCTAATGGCGATCAAGGCTTCAAGATGCTTTTTCAGGGCATCTTTTAGTTCCAGATCAGCATCTAAGGCCTGCTCAAAGGCAAAATGCTCCTCCGGACTCAACTGCTTGCGCAGGTAGGCGTCTATTTGATCGATATAGGGAGATGATTCAGCCATGATACATATATTAAGTACTTAGACAACAGTATTGAGTATTAAGACCTAGGGAATGTGAGCTTTATGGTTGAGCAGGGCCTTTTTTCTCTATACTGAATACTTTTCACGTTCTACTTTATATTTAAGAACCTAGGTTCATGAAGGATTTGAGCTTTTTGAGACAACGATTTTTGGTCGTACCCGCTGCACTAGCGGAGGAATAATCTAAAAGTTTTGCCATTTCGTCAAGGGTTTTGCCATACCACTCCGTATCGATCAACAACCGACGACACTTCTCTCCAAGCTTGTCTAAAAAGAGGTGTAGCTGCCGCAAATTATCCTGAGCCTGTATGTCGCGGAGTATATCCATCGCTTTGTCAGGGAGATTGAACATATAGTCGTCGAGATCAGCTTCTTTATAGGACGACTCACGACGAAGAATATCAATACAGCGGTTAAAAAAAATAGGATGAAAGTAGGTGGAAATCTTGCTTTTGCCTTGAAACTGCCCAAATTCGATGGCTTGGATGGTTTTATTAATCGCAAGGTGAAAGGCTTCGCGAGCGAGTTCCTCACTCATCCGGAACTTCTTCACCCCATTGAGCACATAGGCTTCTAGGGATTGATATAGTACAGAGGATGCCTTTTCTTTCGGTATGCCGCCCTCTTCTATCGCTCTGATGATTTCTTGGTCTGTCAAACTGAGTATCTATCAATTGTTTAAGGTAATAAACCCGCCATCAATTGGAAACAAACTCCCCGTAATAAAACTGGCCTCATCACTGGCTAAATATACAGCCAGACCCGCAATTTCCTCGGGTTTACCCATACGACCAATCGGTTGAGTAGCAGAAAGTTTATTGAACATTTCAGTCTCTTGGCCAGGATAATTTTCCTTCAAAAATCCATCCACGAAGGGCGTATGGACTCTCGCAGGCGCTATTGCGTTGCAGCGAATTCCATCCTGCAAATAGTCCTTTGCGACCGATAAAGTCATAGTCCAGACCGCTCCTTTGCTCATGCTGTAGGCAAAACGATCTTTGGCCCCCACGGCTGAGAGAACCGAGGCTAGATTCAATATCACCCCCCCTCCACTCCGCTTGAGGTAGGGTAAGGCGACATGGATCCCATTGTAAACGCCTTTGATATTGATCTGGTAAATCTTATCCAAGTCTTCTTCACTAGTCGCTTCTGCGGTTCCCACATGGGCGATAGCAGCATTATTGACGAGAATATCGATCTTAGCTTCTTGCTCCCAGATAGCGGCGAAAGTCCGCTTCACATTTTCTTGCTGACTCAAATCACAATAATGTGTTTCGACTAACCCGCCGGTGGCTTTGATTTTGTTGGCGACCAAAGCCGCACTTTCGGTATCAATATCAAGCAGATGCACTTTGGCTCCCTGCCTTGCGTATAATTTGCAAATAGCTTCTCCAATGCCACTACCACCTCCCGTGACAATAGCGACTTTCTGATCCAGTCGAAACATAGATTTTTGGTTTAAGTCAATCCCGATAGTTATCGAGCAGGATTTAATTTAAAGAAAGATAGCATCAAGGTGCCGATTAGCTCAATTTTCTAAGCTATTATTCCTATGTGCCAAATCCTTTTGCCTAATTGCTCAATTAATAAGCGTTGGGATCAGGCGAATCCTATCAAAATTAAACAAAAATTTGGCTTCGGTGTCATCGTTTAAGAATACTAAATAGAGATCTTGTTTGCCTGCTATTGGGTCAATTGTCATCTTTATTTGCTTGTAGGGAGCGTTGGGGGCCGCAGCTACGCGCACTTGACCGAGCCGTTCGCCATCGGCTGATCCTAGGCGCAACTCAATTGTACCGCCGTCAAAAGACTGAAGTCTCATGTCCAAAGCCGCGATCCCGGTAAGATCAATTTGCTTGAATGCTATGTATGCGCCACTATCAGGGACTGTAACAACTGGATTGCTACGGCCTGCTTTGATATCCTCTAGTCTGCGGCCCACCTTGGCCGACTCATCATTGTACTCTCCGATCAGGATTGGCGCTCTAAGCACCAACAACTCTCTGGTGCTCAATGGAGGGATATCATTGACACCTTGATCCGTGTAAGTGGCAGCAAAGAGATAAGCCCCTTGCTCCTCTTCCGGCAGATGTTGGTTGAGACTAAGCGTTCCCCGAGGGGATAAACTACCTAAGTCGTCATCACTTAAGGCCAGAATATAGCGGACCATCTCTCTAGTCTCAGCCATCGTATGTTGAGGATGACCAGCCATGATTTTCTCTCCCCAAACGCCATTACCGCCAGTGATGATCTTCTTGGCGAGTTCATCCACAAGGCCAGTTTTATTTTTGTAAAAAGCTGCGATCTCTTGATAGCTTGGCCCAACCGATTTGATGACGGGATCATGACAGCTTTTACAATCGCTATTTTTGATCAAATTGAGGCCTTTGGCAAAGCGAAAGGACGCATCGATAGGCTTATTTTCGCCCAGCATCACTTCTAGATCTTCCCCATCTGGTACATAAACAAACTTAACGTCCATCATGCTAGGGTCTAGCTTAGCAGCGGCTTGGTCTTCTTCATCTTGTAAGGTCAATTGATATTGACGATTATCATTATCAAAATAAAAGCTTTGGTTACCATTCATGCTGATGTTGATTTGAGGCGGAGCGTTGCCTACTTGAATCTTAATCTGCGCATCGGCATAGCCACCTTGAGGATCAGTCGCCCGCAATTTTACGGGATATATCCCCGGCTCAGTAAAAGTAAAGTTCACATTTTCGCCTTCTGCTTGTACTTGAGTCGTATCGGTAAAAAACCATTGATAGATTAGGTCCTCTTCATCAAAATCCATACTCCCTTGAGCGCTAAAATCTACCTGATAAGGTGCCGCTCCGGCTTGCCCACTGGCCTGTAATTGTGGAACGGGCAGACGATTGCCAGCGGCGTATTCAATCCGAGAAAGACGCGCTTTGGGGTTATTCATAAAATAGTTGGCCCCATATTCAAGCACATAGAGCGCGCCATCGGGCCCTACTTCCATTTCGATGGGTTTGACCCATTCTTCTTCCTCCATAAAGGGCTCGATCTTGATCAAATCTCCTTGCTCATTCATACTTACCAGTTGTATCCAACTTCGCGCCCATTCATAGATAAACCATTTACCTTCAAAGTATGCGGGTAGTTTGACGGTAGATTCTGCCGCTGAAGCAGGCGCATAATAGATAGGTCCAGCCATGGCAGAATTAGAGCCTTTGCCAAGCATGGGGAACTGCTCTGAAGTATTTTTGCCATACCAAATAAAGGCTGGCTGAGCAGGCGGTAGTTTCTTGATACCCGTATTATTGGGAGAGTAGTTTACTGGATGAATAGGATCGAACAGTGGGCCTACAGTATCCTCAGCAAAGTCGCGGAAGGGAAAGGCAATATTGTCTCCCATGAAGTAGGGCCAGCCAAAAAAGCCCGGTTTACGCGCTTGATTCCATTCATCACGGGACTCACTACCATAACGACCATTTTGGCCTGCATCTGGTCCCACATCTCCCCAATATACATAGCCAGTCTTATCATCTACCGCGATGCGGAACGGATTCCTCGCGCCCATGACATAAATCTCAGGACGACCTTGGGAGCCATCTTTGGGAAAAAGGTTGCCGTCAGGGATATCATAGTAGCCATCTTCATTCGGTCTAATACGGAGAATCTTACCACGTAAGTCGTTGGCATTGGAGGAAGACTTTTGCGCATCATAAGGACCTCGTCCAGGACGAGTATCAATAGGCGTATAGCCGTTTGATTCTTTGGAGCTGGTATTGTCCCCAGTGGATAACCAAAGATTGCCCTCGGCATCAAAACGTACCGAACCACCAGAATGACAGCAAGTTTGACGTTGTACTCCGACGCGCAGCAGGATCTTTTCGGAGGCCATAATGAGAGAATCGCCCTTGAGGTAAAATTGAGAAAGGTACTGGGCGAGGGTATCACAAGGGGGGGAGTAGTAGAGGTAGATATAGCCGTTATTGGCAAAATCAGGGTCAGCGGCGAGTCCCAATAAACCATCCTCATAATTTCCTTCGAGACAGACATCAAACTCAGCGATGGTCTTGGTTCGTTCTTCTGCGGGTAGATATAGTTTCATCTTACCGCGGCGCTCGATAAAAAGGACTCGGCCGTCGGGTAAGACCGTTAATTCCATGGGTTCATTGATGTCCTGATCATCTAATATGACTTTGGTAAATCTATTGTTTTTGGGCGCCCTTGGCGAACGCATAGTCGAGAGATTAAAGGTATTATTGCCTTGGGCATAGCTAAGGGCCTCGGCAAAGGATTCTTGCCAATTTTGATTTCCGATAGCGGCTCGACCGCCATCATAAGGGATCGTGCGAAAGCCTTTGAGACTAACACCGCTTATATCTGCAGCCTTGGTAGCGATGCCTGCATTGGGCGAGAGTCCTTCGGCAAGCAGGCTATCCATCCAAGGGAAGGTATAAGGCAGCTCCAGTTTTGATCCGATAGTGATAATACCGCCTCCGGACTGGATATATCTTTGCAAATCTGATTGTTGCTGAATATTGAGCTTCGCCAAATCCAATTTGTAGAGTATTAGGCTACCGAAGGCCAAAAGACTGTCTTCCTCTAGAAAATTGGCTTCACTACTAATAACGGCCTTAATACCTTTGTTTTGCGCAATCTGAGCCATATCCTCCAACAGGCGCTGCTCATTTTGATCGTTCATCGAAGATGCCTCCACAAAAATCAAAGTTTGGGCAGCCCCACGATTTTGCTCTCCACCACTACAAGCGGCAAAGCAAAATAAAGCTATCATCAGGTAGACAAGATTTTTCATATATAGCAAAAATTATATCTAGTGGTAAAAATACAAAAACCGGCTCTGAGCTGGTAACACTCAGACGCCGGCTTCTATGCTTTTCCAGTTCCTAGCAGCCTCTCCTAACGCACAATACGTTTAGAGACCTCCGTTGGACTTCCATCCAGCTTACGATAAGGCCTAATGGTGAAGCGATATTTGTAGGTTTGGGCTGGCAAGCGATATTTTTCTATGGGGCGAGCTTTAGGACTCCAAGAATCATCACCGCCAACTCCCATCTGGCGATAATCCAAGTTGAGGGTGATATCATCACTGCGCTCCAGCGTATGCATATGATAAGCGGTGTCTAATGCCGTCTGGGTAAAAGGCCAAGCGCTTACGCTTAGGGTCGGTTCCCCAATAACGATAAAGCCATTGCCATCGCGATCCGTCATACTCATCCAGCGTACATCGGTACGATTACCGTTTTCTTGGGGACGAACGTACTCATAAATCATATCATCAACGGTAGTGTTGTAAACCCCAACATTGGCTCCTTTTTGGCGATCCCAGTAATTTTCAAAAGGACCGCGCCCATAATAGCTAACATTTTGGTAATTAGCGTTGATACCGATCTGCATACCAAAACGTGGTAAGTTGGAGATAGAACCGCCTCCCGGCTCAAAGGCACTTTCAATTACGACATCCCCATTACTATAAAAATCATAGGTAAGCGTATAGCTAGAATTTCCCTGACTAAGAGTAGAATTGACACTAATGCGTATCAATTGAGGGGAAATTTGTTCAGCCTCTACTGCTTTGACACGACGTTCTTTAGCCGCTGTATCCCAAGCTTTTAGGCGTTTGAGTTGGCGTCCTCCTCGGTCATTATCGGTAAAGGCACGGCTAAAGTTAGGTATTAGGGGGGAACTGATGAGTTCATCTTGGTCTAAAACTTTATAAGAGCTCAGCTCACCGGTAGAAGCGTTCAGCGAAGCTGTAAATGCCTCAGAAATTAGGCGTATCTCGCTGCGTCCTTTCTCCAATCTAATCGTAGGAAGACTAGCAATATCCACCGTATCGATTTCTGGAGTATTGACGGGTAGGAGCATTTGATTCCATGCCACCATATGACCAGCTGGGGCCCAGATACTACTATCTTTGGTATGGAAGCTGATGTTGAGCCAATATTCATAACCAGCTTTGGGCTGAGGTTGGGCATAGACAATGCGACGAGTGGTACTCTCACCGGGGGCAATTTTGACATCTTGAATAACACCACTATCTACAATTTTACCTTCTTCGGCTACGTTCCACCTCATCTCTAAATCACTCAGGTCGGAAAAATGATAGCGATTGAGAATACTAACTTCGCCTTTGTTGAGATCTGCTGGAGTGGTTTCAACTGGTTGGAATACGTGTTTACATTCCCACAAAGCAGGTTTAGGGCTTTGATCTGGAGCCAATACGCCATTACAGCAGAAGTTGCCATCATTGGGCTGATCGCCATAGTCGCCACCATAAGCCCAGAAGCTGATACCCATGTTAGATTTTTTGACTAAGCCTTGATCCATCCAGTCCCAGATGTAGCCACCGATGAGTTGCTTATTGGCGCGAATGGTTTCCCAATACTCCATTAGGTTACCGGTTGAATTACCCATAGAGTGAGCATATTCACACATTACTACGGGGGTATTTTTGTTGGTAGAAGTATCGACTAAAATCTGGAGTTGTTTAGCAGTCGGGTACATTCGGCTGATCACATCAGAAACGACCGCTGGATCGGTAGCAAAGCCAGAAGTACCTTCATAATGTACCCAGCGGGTAGAATCGACATAGTGGAGCCAGCCAGTCATGGAAGCATGGTTAGGTCCTACTCCAGACTCATTGCCGAGCGACCAAGAAATCACCGAAGCATGGTTTTTGTCCCGTTCGACCATCCGCATGACTCGATCCATAAAAGCATGGTTCCACTCGGGTAATTGAGAGAAGTAACCACCGACTCCGTGGGTTTCGAGATTGGTTTCGTCCATGACATAAAGGCCGTATTGGTCGCAGAGATCCAAAAAGTAAGGATCATTGGGATAGTGAGAGCACCTCACAGCATTAAAGTTATATTGCTTCATGAGGATGACATCTTGTTCCATATCCTCTCGGGAGACCACTTTACCCCCAAATTGGTTGTGATCATGACGATTGACTCCGATGAGCTTAACAGATTGCCCATTGATGAGCAATTCTCCGTTTTTGAGTTCCGAGGATCGGAAACCCACTTTACTACTTTGTGCCTCAATGAGTTTGCCTCCTTGGGTAAGTTTCATCACGAGGGTGTAGAGGTAAGGGTCTTCGGCAGACCAAAGGCGAGGAAAACGAATCGGAGATTTTATCAGGGCAAAAGGCTTGTGAAAGCGTTGGCCAAAAACCTCTCCCACAATGTCCTTAGCGTCTATATTCATGCCGCGCAAAGAGACTGCCTTGCCGCTAGCGTCGTAAAGAGAAGCGCTGACTTTATAGCCATTAAGATCCGCCTTGGCAAAATTGAGGATCTCCGGCCGGATTTCTAAGCTTGCATTCTGATAGTTTTGATCGAGTCGAGTACGAACCGCAAAATCAGAAAGATGTACTTTGGGCACGGCTTTGAGAAAGACTTCACGATGGATACCACTTAGACGCCAGTGATCTTGATCTTCGAGATAGGTACCATCACTCCAGCGGATAACTTGGACGGCAAGGTGATTAGTGCCGGTTTTGATGTAAGAAGTGATATCAAATTCGGCGGGCAATCGACTGCCTTGGCTGTACCCTACTTTTTGGCCGTTGACCCAAACATAGGCGGCGGAGCTAATGCCGCCAAAATGGAGAATCACTTCCATCTCAGCCCATTCCTTAGGCACATTGAAGTTGCGTTTGTAGAGGCCTACTTCATTTGCGGTTGGGACAAAAGGCGGATTGACTGGGATAGGGTAGCGAACGTTGGTGTAAATCGCCTGACCGTATCCTTGTACCTGCCAGTTGCCTGGAACGCTTATCTCCTTCCAACCACTCGTATTGGCGGTAGATTGATAAAAACCATCAGGCACCTTATCTAGTTGAGGATACCAACGAAAGTTCCATTGGCCATTGAGAGATTGCCACCAAGGAGACTGTTCTCTGTCTCCTGTTTTGGCTAAATCTTCGCTAGGAAAGCTATAGGCAGTAGCATGAGCCTCCATCTTGTTGCGACTGGTAACCAAGGGGTTTTCCCAATCGTTAGGGAGCATTTGGGCAATCGAAAATGCTGGGAATAAAAACAGTAAGTAAGCTAAAAACCGGTAGTAGCACATGGTCAATTTTATTAGTTCGACTAAGCTAAATAAAAATCCTGAATCATGTAGTGCTCCGCAGACTTCTCGTATATTTGAACACTAGATTAGATTAACACATTAACCGATGAAAAACTTTTCCAGACTCTTATTGGCGACACTTTTCTTACTACTATTGGGCCCTGCATTTGGACAACAGAAATCACCCAAGCCTTATTTTGCCACCGATGGGGAGATGATCTTCAGTTTCAACCAACTAACAGTTCCCAATCAGTTTTTTGACCGAAAAATGCGTTTTAGTTTTTTTCCTCATCTTGATTTTACAGTCCATAAAGACTTTAATAAGTATATGGGGATTTACGCTGGGATCGGGCACCAAAACATCGGTTTGAGGTTCGAAGATTCAGTAAAGAAGATGCACCGTTCACTAGTCGTGAACGCTCCCATTGGTCTAAAGTTTGGTAACTTTGAGAAGGGATTTTTCCTTTTTGGGGGAGTAGATTTTGGTTATTTCTACCACTACAAGCAGAAATTTTCGGTAGGGGAAGATAAATTCGTAATCAAAGAGTTTAATAGCGATCGCATCAATAATACAAACTGGGCGTGGTTTGTAGGCTTAGAATTACCAGGAGGTTTTAACCTACGGTTTAAGTACTATACGAATGATTTTTTCAATCAGGCCTACACCAATGAGATTGGGGCTATGCCTTATGCAGGTGCAAGCTCAAGAATATGGTATATCTCACTTGGCTCTCGCAATGTACTCGGCGGTAATCGCTGGCGACAGGAGGGCTTTGAAACCGAATAAGAGCCTAAGTGTTGGAGCAAGATATAATCAGCCGATTTCTTTTTGATCAAGGAATCGGCTATTTTTTACCAACCTGTTTCCAATAATTTGAGCAAATCCCCGCAGCGGCGGCGAGACACTGGCAAAATGGTACCATCGGTGAGTTCGGCTTCTACTTGCCCTCGACGCCAAAGGGTTCGTAAAAAACGTACATTGATCAAATGCGAGCGATGGATCCGAACAAATTGAGGGTAGGCTTCCAAAGAAGTGTCAAAAAACTTGAGCGTTTTGGCGAAGCAAAACGCCTTACGACGTGCATACAGATGTAATCTTACATAACAGCCGTCTGCTTCTATCCTGATGATTTGCCGTACCGGCACCAATTCTACCCCTTTGTCAAAAGGTAAACTCATCATTGGTCCTTGGACCGGAGCTTTATCAAAAAGAGCGGCGATTCGATTGGGTGGGGTACGCATAGGCATCCCATCTGGATAAATAGATCCCATTTCCATGATAATTGCGAATTGTGGTTCGTGTAATTCCAGACCTTATCTTACCAAAAGCCGGAATTTTCTTAACTTAGTCTATAAATGACACGGGGGCGTTAAAAGAATTTGAAAAAAAATCTCAATATTTTTATAAATGCCTGACTATCAGTCTGAAAAAATATGGCAAAGCAAGCCTTCTCCAATGAGGAAGTAATAAAGGGCATTAAAGCAGGGGGGATCACACAAGAGAAATGGTTGTTAAAGCTCTATGAGACCCACTTCAGTCTCGTCTATAAAGCGCTGGAGAAACATAAAGTCCAAGAGGAACAGGCCATGGATGCCTATAGCGATGCTTTGTTGGAGTTTCGTAAAAAGATTGTAAACGACTCATTTAGAGGAGATTCACACTACTTCAGTTTCCTCTACTCAATTTTTTTTAACAAAATTTTTAACGCTTTAGCCAAAAACAAAACTAAGAAGGTTGAATGGGTCTTCGAACTGCCGCAATTTATGATGGACGGCAATAAGGACATCTTACAATTAATCGAAACGAATGAGGCTTATGAGACACTTCTTCAATACATGAATGAACTTGGCGAGCCTTGCAGTTCAGTCTTGCTAGACCATGCTTACTGGGGATATAGCATGGCAGAGCTAGCAGAGCGGCACAATTTTAAGGATGCCGCTACAGCGCGAAGTAAAAAGTTTCATTGTCTCAAGAAGCTATTAGCCAGCATCAGAAAGAAGAAAACGCAACCATCTTAGTAGCAAAACAATGTCAGACGAAATACTCATATTACTCTCTCAATATATCAATGGAGACCTGAGTCAAGCCCGCAGAGAAGCGCTCGAGGCTAGGATTCAGCAGGAGCCCGAACTTACCGAGGCGCTCAACGAACTACTAATTGGGGAGCAAGCCATCCAAGCAAAAGGAGATTCACTCCTAAAAGCACGCATGGATCAAAGAGGAAAGGAACTATTTCAAGCACCAAGCTCGAGGCGACGCCAGCTTTGGCCTTTTATCGCCGCAGCAGCGGCCGTTGCTCTTTTATTGGGCCTTTATATTTTCAAACCATTTAGTAAAGGACCTCAATGGCAAGAAATGGCAGAAGCATTCCCGATTCCCCACCCTCCTGTGGCAGTTAGAGGAAGTAGTGATTTACCAAAATTACGACAATCTGGCTCAGAATTTTACGCCAAATTGCAAAATCAGCAGGCTATCGGACAGTGGGTTAAATATCTTAATGACACCACTGATACGGAAATACAATTTTATTTAGGAATTGCCTATTGGCAAGTGGGCCAGATGGATTCTGCTCAATATTTCTTGTCTCAAGTACCACAAGCTAGTAGCTTTTACGAACGAGCCAGTTGGTACCAAAGCGCCCTATGCGTAGAAAAGAAAGACAAAGAATGCTTGAAAACCCAGCTTAATAGCATCAGTAAGCAAAACGGACACTATAAACAAGCAAGTGCGAGGGCTTGGTTAGAAGCACTAGAATAAGCCTCGAATTCATTTGCAAGTACTAAGATAAAAGTATGCAGTAATAAGACACCTCAAAATCGCGTTAGCTGATTTCTAAAGGTCATCTTTCTCGTTACTAAATGCTTGAAACCATAACTAGTAGAAGGTAAAACCTACTTGCTGGGAAAGCTATATCCTAAGGCGAGTGTTCGCCTCCATCATATTATAAGCAAACAATCATGAATTATTTACTCTCCATTTGGAGTCTGCTGTTGTTATTACTACCGGCTTGTTGCATAGGGCAGTCTCAGGACCGCCTCTATGCACTAGCCACCGATTTGGAGCAGCTGTCCCAGAGCATTCCTCAACTCAATGAGGAAGTACAACTCTCTCTGGAAGATGTGAGTCTTTCGGATTACATCCGAGCCTTAGGGCAGGCGCATAAATTAAATTTTTATATCGAGGATACGCCCAGCTTACGCCTGAGCAGTAATTTTCAAGGCGAGTCAGTCAGAAATGTCTTACTCTTTCTTTGTAAGCAGTTTGATTACCAATTTGAGATTACTGGGAGCATCTTATCATTTTCTCCCTTTCAGGCACCAATACCGCAAATTAGTCCTAAGCCGGCACCCGACATAGCGTTCACCGCAGGTATGCTCTCCGTAGATCTGCAAAATGACAGTCTTAGGGCAGTGATAAAAATGCTATCTCAGTTGACAGGCCGCCAGATTCTCACCCAAGCCGACACTTATGGGCTATTAACGATATACCTCCCTCCTACTCCTCTTGACACTGCCATTGAAGCAATCTTTACCGCTAATAATTTGACCATTCACAAAAAGCCGAAAGGATATTATCTCGTCAGCCCTCCAGACTTAGTCCCTACAGCAACACAAACTAGCCTTCAAGGCAGGACAGATTTTTCTCTAGAGGTTTTGACTGATGCTGAGGATATTCTTCTGACAATCAGTGCCGAAAGAGCGGATTTGGGGAGTTTACTTCAGGCGGTTTTTCAGGCTACTGGCGTCAATTATTTGCAATACGCTCAGCTAGAAGGGGTCGTGAGCTTGGAGACTGAATTGTTGCCTTTGGATGAGTTGTTGGGGCGCCTTTTAGGCGGAACATCCTACACCTACCGTCGCGACGGAAGCTTATATCTCATCGGCGATAAGGAAGCTCCAGGCCTCGCCTCTATGGAAATTGTACACTTGAAATATCGCCCTACTTATCAAGCCATCGATCTAATCCCAGGGACTGAATCTATCGACCAGTTTGAAGCGAGAGCAAGAAGCATGCAGGCTAATCCAGAAGCAGTTCAAAACTTTAATAATGATCCCTACAGCACTTTGGGCAACAATAATAATGCTTTTGGTCCTATCAATCATGCCCCTGCTGAGGTTGCCCCTCCCCCTAGTATTGTCAAAACAAAGGTAAAGGGCGTAGAAATCGTTGAATATCCTGAACTCAACCGGATTATCCTTAAAGGTCCCACGACTGAGGTACAAGAAATCGCTTGGTTTTTGCGGCAAATCGATCAGCCCGTGCCGATGGTCAAGGTAGAAATGCTGGTTTTGGAGGTCAATCAAGATCGGCTCTTGAGCACAAGCGTTAAAGCAGGGCGAAAACAGGCTTCGGATACTTTGTCTTTGCTAGAAACCCTCATTCCCAACCTCAACCTCAATGCCGGTGGCGAGCAAATCAATTCTCTGCTGGAACAAGTGCCAGCATTGAGCAATCTAGGCATATTGAGCAGCGACTTTTACCTCAAGATTCGAGCTCAAGAAGAACGTGGTAATCTAAAAGTAGAGATGCAGCCGGTCCTTTCTATGCTCAATGGTAGGTCCGCGTCTCTGGTCGTAGGTCAAACTCAATATTATCTCTTGGAGACCCAAACCTCTGCCAATGGTGCGGTCAACAACTTCACCCAGTTTACCCAACGATTTGAACGTATCGACGCCAATATCAAACTCAGTATTCGCCCCTACATCTCTGAAGGTGAGATGGTTACGCTTGAGGTGATGCCAAATTTTACTAGTCCGATTGGCTCGCTCGACGCTGAGGTTCCGCCGACCATTGCTACCCGTAGATTTGAATCTACCATCCGCGTCAAAAATGGGGAGACAGTCATTTTAGGAGGCCTCTCCGAGGAACGCTCAAACGAAAGTACCCAAGGCCTTCCTTTTTTGAGCCGTATCCCTGTGCTCAAGTACCTCTTTGGCAGTGTGAATAAAGGCAAAACCAAAAGCTCAATGCTAATCTACCTAACCCCTACCATTTATTACCAGTAGCATGACAGTCTTACAAGATATCGGTTGGTATGGGCTCAATAGGCTCGAAATCTGGGAACTAAACGAAACAGGAGCATTTCTCAGCAGGATGAGCGTTCGCAAAGCGAACAACCAACTCCTGATCGACCAATACGAAGAGCCAGCCCAGCTTCCTGCTCAAATAAGCCCCTGCCTAGCCATCATATTAGCGATCCGCTTAGACAATATCATCGAAGCAAAAATGAGTGTAGATGAAACTGACGTGATTGCAAAGCTTTTGGGGATCTCTGTGCAAAATCACGACGAATTTATCTGGCAAATCAATCCCATCAATGAGCAGCTACAATGGGCCTGTCTGACGAGAAAACAAAGCCTCCAAGCCATTTGGCAAAGTTTAGAGCCGTTTGCAGGACAGATCCTGTACCTGAATTTGAGTCAGCTCAGTCAGACTTTGCTTTTGGATGCTAGTCCAGAGCAGGATCCACCCACTGCCTACCGTACACTTTGTAAACAACTACAGGTACCTCAAGAGGCGCTTTATCCTTATTCCGTAGGGATGCAGTTTTTTCGCCTGCAAGGTCAAGATCTACATGGTTGGGAGCAGGAACAAAGATTTGGCGATCAGTTAATTAGAAATCGCAAATGGCTCAAAAGCTTAAGTGTATTGAGTACAATTTGCCTGTTTATAATGAGTGGTTTTTTGCTGCTCCAAAGTCAAATAAACCAACGAATCCATCAAGCTGAGTCTCATATATACAGTCAGACATCCATCATCCAAAAAATAGATAGTCTCGATCAGCAAATCAGTAAATATCAGCACTACTTAGGCCAGCGACTTTCTTCCTCTAGCAGTCAGCTTAGCTACTTTTTAGATCGGACAGCCCAACTAGCGCCAGCACGATTGAGCTTCCAAAAATGGATTTATCGGCCTAGTCCCGCTCAATGCAAAAAACTTTCCCTAAACAAGGACATCAATCCAATTTTATTGATTCAAGGTACTGCCCTCTCCAGCAGCAGTATAAGCGAGTTTGCGCGCAGGATTCAGCACCAATTCCCCACCTACAAGATTGACCTACAGCACTCTAGTTACAGCATGCAACAAGCACAATATCAATTTTTACTTATGATACTATGAAAGCACAATTATCAAAAATGGCTTTAATCGGCCTATGTTTATTACTCTTACTGAGTACCATCCAGTCGCTCTCACAGGGACAAAAGCTCTATCGGAGCTTACTCCAATGGCAGGAGGTAAAACCCCTTTGGGCCCAGGCCCAAAATGCTCCACATGAGCTTGTCAGCAAGGAGGCGAAATTAGAGGAGCTTAGACAGAATAATCGCTTTACAGGCGAGAAGATTGATCTCAATGAGCCTTTGGCCTTGGTGCAGTACCTAGAAGACTTTTGCCAAGGTAAAAATCTTCGACTCACTCGTTTGCCGGAGGCGATACAAAAAGAAAGCTCAGGCATAGCTGTCCAAGACACCCAATTTAGTCTAGAAGGCTCACTGTCTGACATACTGCAACTACTTTATCAGATTGAGTATAAAGACCATTTAGGAGAGTTAGTCCAGTTGCATTTGGAAACGGAATACTTACGTCAAAACGGCAGAAAACAAAAATTTCTCTTTGCACACGTGAGTCTGCAAAATCCGCTAGCATTATGAAAGGTTTAGAAATTACCAAAAAACTTGCTGTTCAGGCAGAGCGTCAAACTATTTGGGATTACGAGATCCGATGGGGACCAATATTGTCAATTAAAGAACGGCTCTACTTTTACCAACAATTAGGTTCACTACTTGCTTCTCGCCTTAGTTTACGTGAATGCTTAGGAATACTGGAAGAGCAGGCAAACAACAGGCGACTCGCGCCGATACTTGCAGAAATCCAAAAGGGAATCGCAAGGGGCAAATCTTTTTCGGAGGCTTGTCGCGAGCAAAAAAAGGTATTCAGCGCCTTCGAAATTCAGAGTATTCATATGGGTGAACAAAGTGGCAGGCTCAGGGAAGTTTTACCTAAGATTGCGGCCTATTTTGAACGCAAGCATAAGCTAAGACGCAAGCTCATCCAAGCGCTCACTTATCCCACTACGGTAATTCTTATCGCCATATTGGTCGTGGCCTTTATGCTGGGTTTTGTCGTACCCATGTTTGCAGATATTTTTCAGCGCTTTGATGCAGAGTTGCCGGCTTTGACACGCTACATTATGGGGCTTTCCGATGCCCTAGGAGCTTACTTTGGATACATTTTTCCGTCGTTATTAGCTTTTGGGGGCTTGATATATTGGATGAGTAAGCAGGTGGTTTACCGAGATATTTTTGGTCGATTAAGTTTGCGTTTACCGCTGCTCGGAACGCTTCTTCACAAACTACATCTGGCAAGGTCTAGTTATGCTCTAGCCATGCTCCTTGAGGCTAAGGTACACCTAGATGAGTCGCTGGCGCTTTGTGCCCAAATCAGCACCCTGAGTCCGCTCAGAAAGGCCTTTGAGAGGACTCAGGAGAGCATCATCGCAGGAGAAAGTTTTTATCATGCGATCAGTCAGGAGGCCATATTTCCACCGGTGTTTAAACAAATGATCAAAGTAGGCGAGCAGACCGCTTGTTTGCCCGCAATGCTCAACAAGCTCGCCCAAAATATGGAAGAAGAAAGTGAGGTGGGCTTGAGCCAATTAACCACTTTTATGGAGCCTCTGTTGATCGTCCTGATTGGCGGATTGGTCGCCATTATCCTCATCGCGATGTATCTGCCCATGTTTGAACTATCAAATGCCATGAGCGGCTAACCCCTTACTGAATACATCCTACCGCTCACTAAAAACTGCTAGGCTAAAGGCCTCACAATTAGTTAATTAAGCATAGCACAATAACACAATCATGAATCATACAAAACACAATCCTTACACTCTCAAGAGTATGACCTTGACCGAGCTCTTGGTCGTGCTGGCCATCTTAGGTATCCTATTGCTATTGGCTTTTCCGGTCTTGCGACCCTTGTTTAGTAGCACCTATGCGATGGAAGCAAAAACGAATCTTAAACATCTTGCCCAATTGCAGGAGATTTATCATTTGTCGCATTTACGCTATAGCGACGGATTTAATGATCTGCATTTTGAGCAGGCTGACTTGGTTAGTGAAACTAATGGAACCGCTCACTATGCCATAGAGATTTTGCAGGCTGGGCCGAGTGATTTTTTGGCGAGAGCCACCTCGGTCACTGATTTTGACGGGGATGGAGCCTTTAACGTTTGGGAAGTTGACAAAAGCGGCATCCCTAAGGAGGTCGTTGCGGACTAAGCCATTCGTTTTTCTTTCATACTCATCAAATCACCCAATATCATGTGGATATGTTTGTTAGGGGTCGGCTGGATTTGCTGTCTGGTGATCGCTCGTCAGGACTTTCGCAGGCGCGAAATACATGTCGGCCCTCTTTTACTCTTCGGCTTACTCGGAGGAATCCTTCGCTATCGGGATTGGGGTCAAATATTTTGGCACTTTTTACTGAGCAACCTCTTGGTGGTGGGTCTCTTGCTAGCTAGCATCTTATTGTTTTTTCGTCTGAAAGGAGATAAAGCCGTCATGGACGTAAAACTGGGTTGGGGAGATATCGTAATGCTCCTTAGCCTCGCGGCTTGGATGGAGCCCACCAACTATTTGATTTTGTACAGCCTAACGACTTCGATCTTATCATTGGTATATGGCCTGCTAAGACGATTTAAGGTCATAGAAATGACTTATCCTGTCCCACTTGCGGGCTGGTTAGCACTTGCCTTTGGGGCTTGGTCGGTTTATGGCTATTTCACCTAAGCCTTAGAATTCATGTCAACCTACAGTTTTGATTTTCGCCTGCTGAGCCAGCTAGATGCGCAGCAGGCCCACCAACTACGTGTCATTCCTTTGGCTCAGACGAAGCAGGGATGGGAGCTTTTAGCAGACCAAGCGGCCAAAAATCGCCTCCCTGTCCTACAAATGGTGTTGGGAGGAAAAATTCAGTTTCAAATATGCGATAGTAAAACGCTTGATAAGCTATTGCACCAACATTACCCTAAGTATGAAGCGAATAAGCGTTCTGCGCAGCAGTCCCAGCCCAAAGAAAAGGAATCCGAAGCCGTAAGTTTGGTGGAAAAATGCTTGCTTGAGGCCGCAGAAATGGGGGCTAGCGATATACATTTTGAGTGCTATCAACACCAGGCCAGAGTGCGCTTTAGATGGGAAGGCCAAATGCTAGAAAAATATGAAATCCCTCTCAGCAACTATAAAGCGGTAGTCAGTCGTATCAAAATCCTTGCGGAACTAGACATTTCAGAAAGACGGCTACCCCAAGACGGTAGAATTCATTTACAACAAGCTGGTAAGGAAATTGATATTCGAGTTTCTACCATGCCTGCTAAATATGGTGAAAAATGTGTACTACGCCTGCTCTCTCGTTCTGCGCAGCAGTTGGAACTAAAAAATCTCCCTTGGACCCAAAGCGAACGCCAAGCCTACCAAAAGGCCATCCAAAGTCCCAATGGTTTGATTCTGATCACTGGCCCTACTGGTAGTGGTAAAACTACGACCTTATACGCCACACTCAACCGCCTCAACGAGCCCCATCACAACCTCGTCAGCATCGAAGACCCTATCGAATATAACCTTAGTGGCATCAATCAGGTGCAACTAAAAGCTGAAATTGGGTTGGATTTCGAACGAGCTTTACGCGCATTTTTGCGCCAAGATCCAGACGTCATTATGGTGGGTGAAATCAGAGATTCGCCTACGGCTCAGATTGCCATCAGGGCAGCCTTGACAGGGCACTTGGTTTTTTCCACCTTGCATACCAATACGGCTTGGGATGCGATAGTCAGGCTGATAGACATGGGCATTGCGCCCTATTTATTAGCCGCTTCATTGCGGATGGTCGTAGCCCAGCGCTTGGTCCGAAAGCTTTGTGAGCATTGCCGCCGGCCGACCCAAGAGATAATCGATCCCCAGTGGCAAAAGCAGTTTGGCATCATTACTCACTATGAAGCCAAGGGTTGTCAGGCGTGCCACTATACAGGCTTCAAGGGGCGAGAAGCGGTGTTTGAAATGCTCCCCATAGACGAAGAATTGAAGCAAATCATCAAAGAAGGTTCAGGCCTACCAGCACCTTATTTACCTGCGAAACAACTTAACAGTTTGCAAGAAAACCTCATCGAATTGGTGCGCAAAGGTGTCAGTACGATAGCCGAAGTACGTATGCATTGAACTAATGGCTAAGTAATCAGTACCAAATTTAGCTAGCAAAAGGACAGAGGGTAATTTAGACTTGCATTCGATATAGAGAATCAGGAACTTTTGGGTACTTAGACAATAGTACTCGGTATCAAGACCTAAAATAATTGAGGGATATGATTCAGCGAGACTTATTTTCTCTGTACTGAATACTCCCGAAAGCTTTCGGGATACTTTGTACTTAGCACTATGAGAACACTACTGTGTCTGCTGGTTTGCTTGCCCAATCTTCTATGGGCTCAATCTGGCTACCGATCAGAAATCAGCTTACAACTCATCAATCTAGGGCTTGGGCCTCAGCTAGAGTATGCATTTGGCAATAGAAGCAGCGCCGCCCTACTCTACTGTACTGACTATCAAGACATTGGTGAAGGACGCGAAGTGTGGGGCAGTTATCTACAGTTGCATTATAAATATCGAGTGGGAGGCCAAGCAGCCCCTAATGTAATCCGCTCAGGTGTGCTCTTCTCGATTTTTGCAGAGCATGCTTTTAGGCGAGCCATGGAATATTACAAAGAAGAAATGCTCTACCGGAGTTCAGGGCTTGGACTCTTGGCAGGCTATCGATTATTACCAGGTAAAAAAGAGAGATTTAGTTTTTCGGTGATGGTCGGAGCTAAGTATATGATCCCTCATTTAAACGTGCCAGAATGGTACGTAAACAGACCCAATTTTGCCCTTAGAGGTTTTAGACCTCAGGTGGCCGTAGGGATTGGCTTAAGAACGATGAAAAACAAGCAACATGAATAAAATAGGCTTAGGGGTAATAGGGCTCATGATTTTGCTGGGGAGCGGCTGCGCCGAACGCTTCGTCTTTGAAACGGATAGCGAATTTATAGATTTTGATGCCCTAGGTTCGGGAAAAATCATCGCCACGAGCAATGGTCACCACAAAAATTATTATATCGATATTGATGCTCGAGAAGCCTATTTATTGCCCCTACCCAAACGTAACGAGAATAACCTTGCGGTAGATCCAGCGGGAAATTTTGTCTATACAGTTGACAAAAGTGAGCTCTATCGCGCGGTCCCAGGGGAGTGGGATTGGGAAAAATTGCCTTACCGTTTGCCGGAAGAACAGGAGCCCGGAGGCTGGATTTATCATTTAGAGGTTGATCCGACAGCTAGCACACTTTATTTTATTTGGGTTAGGATCCAAGCAGAGCGTGCATTAATGGCTTTGGATCTAAGTAGTGGAGATACGACGAATCTCAGTCAAAAGCTAGGTTTCTCCGTCCTAAATTTTGCTATTAAT
>JBCCQN010000002.1:0-193687 GCA_039024315.1 Bacteroidota bacterium | reverse complement strand
GATCGCTTAGCTCATGATCGTGCCCATGCTTTTGACTATGGTAGCCAAGCCTGGGGAGTAGAAAATCTCTCTGGCTTAGAAGCAAATCTTGCGGCCCGTTTGGGGGTAAACTGGCAAAAAAGGGAAAGCCTCTGCCCCTTTATTCCGATTGAATACGAAAAAGAATATGAACTCAAATTGAGAGCGGATAAAGAATCTGAATTTTTTCAATCTACTCAAAAATATAGCTCACAGGAATCAGCTTTAAACGATCTTAAATCCGCGATTGCCAACCTGAAAGCCGGCGGCCAACTGAGGGCAGGGGATGGCATAGAGCAAAGTAATAGGAGAATATTTCTCCCAGCACACAATAAGTATTTGCAAAGCCACGCGCTTTTTCCAGACCAACAAAGCTTAGAATTACAGCTACAAACTTGGGACCAACAATATCGCGAAAAAGCTAATCCTGAAAATACTGAAGTTACTCGTCATGCCTTTCATTTACAGCTAAAGGACGCACAGGGAAACATACTATTTGAAGATGAGCGTATCACCGATCAAGCTGATAAAAGCTGGAAACACGAGGCGACTTTTATCAAAAAATACCAAAAACATTTTAATCAAAATAGTACCCCCAAAATCAGCCTGATAGCGCTTCCCAACCAAGAAGTCCAGCACCTTTATCTTGATAAAGAGAAACTTGCTCTCACTCAAACAATCGACAAAGGAAGATTTAGATGGCAAATTGTGCATGAGGGACAGGTGGTCTTGATCTCAACGGCGGTCTATGCCGATAAATCTGAGGCCGAAAGTGCCATCCTACATATTTTGTCAAGCTCACCAGAATGCTTGAGTATAATCCAAAAGCAGGGGCAATTTTTCCTGCAAATCGATGAGGAGATTTGTGCCCGGAGCCCTTTTGATGGTAGCCAAGAACATAAACGATTGCTGGATTGGTTAAAGCAGCACCAAACGGGGCAACAATATGTCAAAAGGGTGGCTCAAGCCTACAAATGGCAATTATTTGATCCTGAACAATCACAACAAATACTACTAGAAACGCCTCAGCTTTTTGCAGACAAGAAAAGATTGGAAAAAAGTTGGAGTCGCTTTAAGACTGCCGGTAGCGTAAATGGAAATTATAAGTTCAAAACCCTTGAAAACGGCCATTGGGAAGTATGGCTGCACAATAAGCAGGGCGAATTGATTGCCCGTTCTCCGCAGGAGGGTATTCCCGCCGAGGACAAAGCCGGACTTTTGAACCGATTAAAAACACTCTTTCAAAGAAAAACTAATAGTAAGATTGTCGCTATTGACGAAGCTTACGCTTATCAATTAAATGATACGGGAGGTAAGCTTAGTTTACAATCCTTTAATCTGTATTTGTCCGCTTATGAAGCTTGGGATGCCCTGCTAAAGCTGCCTAGACTGGCCAAATCCACTAAGCATTTTATTAAGACTGGAGATGTCGCTAATCTTAATTATGGCTTCTTTGTTCAAGATGCCCAAGGCGCTTTACAAGCGATACACCCTGAGGTTTATGAAGAAGAAAGTCTACGTGATGAGCAAATCAAACTCGCCAAAAAACTCCTGAAAGACTTTCAAAAGCCTTATCAAACTCAAATTGAGTACCGCTTCTTGTATCGACTAAACGATCATCTTCTTTTGGCAGGGGAGCAATGGTATTTCACTACCGCAAAAGCTCGGGCAGAAGGGAAAAAATATCTCAAAAATCTTATCCATCCAGATTTCCTACAGCAAGAGATTCAGACCGAGCAAGGTGAATCTCGGCTTTTTTTGATGCACAATGCTGAGCAGATCGCTTGTGCCCGTGCTAGCGCGGAAAATCTGGCCCAAGGGTTGAAAAAATGGCGAGAGTATTTGGCCGCTGAGACTTTAGAAGTTACTATGTTTTCGGAGCCTGACCAGTGGCAATTTAGATACTTTTGGCCTTCTGCTGCGCAAGAGTGGGCTCTTTTGCTAGAGAGTGTAGTAGGTTATGATTCTGAGTTATTGGCACAAAATGCATATGTAGATTTTGTGCAGCGATTAGCTGCTTTAACGATAGTAGAAGAGGCCGGTACAGCGCATTTTTATGTCGATGATGCAGAGCAACATTGGCTCAAGTCAGTCGAATTTAGTGATAAAGATAAACGGGCATCTGCAGTAGCTTGGCTAAAGGCCAATCGAGAGGAGGCTGAGAAAATTCGTCTCCTTGCGGAGGCATCCCTAGATGATGAACCTGCCAGTCTATTGGCTAATATTTACAAAACCGACCAGACCGGCGAAGGGATCTGGGGCTATCAATTGATCAAAAAGGAAAACCCTATCGCTATTTTGCAGGGCGAGGGGAGCGAAGAACTGAACCAAAATGCCTGTAGGCAGCATTGGGGAGATACAATAGCAGTAAGTCGGGTTCCTGATCTTAAACTGGGGAGTGGGCTCTATAATGGCTTGTTTCATTATGAAATCACCGAGGAAAGTGAGGGGGAAAGGCAAGTATATTTTGTGAGTGCCAAAGGGTATTTAAGTGCTGCAGAAGCAATAGAAGCCTCTCAAGAGCAGTACATCCAAATTTTACATTTTGCTGCTGAGGCTTCAAACTACGCAGAAGCGCCCGAGGGTGCTAAAGGGCCCGTCTATTTGCACGGATCTAGTGAAGGTGCCTTTGCCTCTGATCTCAAACAAGAGGAGATCGCCTTTGTGCCCGAGGAGACTTTCACTGCCCTGGGGGGCACTAAAGAAAAACTGATTGCCTTTTTGGTACCACTGGCTGAGGGTTTTCCCTTAAAAATTCAAACTCATATTTGCCAGGGAGAGCTAGCGGTTTGGGCTGATACCTTAAGCTATTACTACAAGCTTAGTATTGACGAAACTCGTCATTGGCAGGCTTTTCAAAACTACCAAACTCCTGCCGCAGTCTATGAGGCTTGGTGCGAATTTATGCTTTGGAAAGAATACCGTGAGAGCTATCACTGCTTCGAAGATTGGGCCGAAGAATTACCTAGGCTCTGGGGAAATCGGGCAAAACAATGTGACTTAGCGTTCTCCGCAGGAGTAAGCAGTCTCGAAACCTCCATTGTCAACTCCTACTGTGCCATCTATGAAGTGTGCTTAGAAAGTAGTGCTCGGCATGCCAATGAAAATGAAATATGGCAGGGCCGATCTGCTCTGGCAGGCGAAGCACCCAATCCTCAAATCGGCATTCCCTCTCTGACTGAGCATGGCGGGAAAAAAGCCAATTATTTGATTTACTGGGATTATGCGATCAATAGCTACCGTCTGCGGGTTGGAGCCGAAGGATATCAGTTGGTAGAGCATCCTGAGTCCTTTCAATTGCCAGAAGATCGGGATCAGCGCCTACAATGGTTGGCACAAATTCCTTCCTTCAGACCAGAAAATAGCACCTCCGTGGACGACTATTGCCTTGTTGCTGCAGAAACTCCTGGGAATTATCGCTTTTACCTCTATGCCATGGAGGAGGGGAAGGGACGATTGGCATGGAGAAGCGCTAAAATCTACCAAAGTATTGATTATCAGGATGAAACGGAAGCTGTCGCCCAAGCAAAAGCAGATTGTAAGGCTTTTTGCGAGCTTTGGGAAGAAAATGCTTCCCAAAATTGGGGCGAGCATCCAATCATCAAGGCGACTCAAGACAGTACTTGCGGTCCCTATCGTATCGTCGGGATTGCTGCTCAATATGAGATCGCTCATTATCCCCTTTGGGCCGATACTTTTGCCGCTGCCTCAAGCCTGAAAAATGAGGTCTATGCCTGCCTTAATGCAGAGGGTTTTCATCTATTAGAGCATATCTTATTCCGTCCCAAGGCAGGTGGGCAATTGGATCGTTGTCTGAGTAAACTGCATGGATTTGAAGCGGTAAAAGAGTGCGCATTAGGAGAAAATGTGCAGCTATCTGGGCAAGACTTATTCAATGGGGAACCCTATTATCAGTCTGATCCGCATAGCGCAGAGACAGACGATTTTAACTACGTACCTCTTGCAGATCCTTTGTCTTTTTGGTGTACGCTCGTCTTACCCCAATGGTCCTATCGCTATACGTTTGAAAACTTCCAAGAACTCTTATTGGATGAACTCAATGCTTATGCGCCGGCTCAAATTGCCTTTAAGATTTGCTGGTTGCCGCCTCAGGAAATGTGTCAGTTTGAAAAGCAGTATCGTCATTGGCTCAAGCAACAAGAAAAAAACCTCGAGGATCAGAGCTTTGCCTCGAAGACAGACGGCTTGACTGAAGATGACTGTAGCACAAATTTTTGGGCCTTTCCCAATTGCGGTCAAGAACAAACTATCGTTACTGGACAAGCCGAAGCCAAGAGTGAGGTGCAACAAGTCCGAGTACAGGCGCGTGGCTTAGGGCCAATAAGTCCAGTGTCCGAACCTACTGCTCCCATTGCCCCCAAAGAGACGATCGCTGACTCAAATCCCACGCCTAAAGCAAAACCCAAAGCCAAAAAGAAAGCGGCTTCTAAACCCCAAAAAGAGTCGCAGGAGGCAGCCAAGGTACTGACTAAGCGAGATAAAACCCGCTTGATTCGGCAGAGGCTAGCTACTTATCGGGAGTTTCTCGATGGCATTCAAAATAAAAATATTCTCAAATCCAGCTCATATAAGCGACTAGATGTCTTGTTGAATTCACAGGGCAGTCCGGCTGAGATTAAAGCATTTGTCGATTTTCTGTTTCAATACCCGCTCAAAAATCCTAAGAGTAAAACCTATGCAGATTATCTACCCTTACTGTTTCACGCTGTCAGTTTTGGCTTGGATCAGACCTTGATCACGGCAAACCAAGCAGCCATGGCACAGTGGCCAGAGGTCATGAAAGAGTTGAAGGCCCAAAAGATCAAGATGAAGTCTCTGCGTGAAGCTTGGGATTCTACTAAAATGGAGCCCTTGGTCGAAACTCAATTAATGCGAGACTTGTCCGCCCTAATCAAATAATACATGAATCACCTTATCCAGAGTCAGCAGATTGAATTGTCGCTTCAGGGCGATGAAAAGTCTGCTTTTGCCCTACAAGAACGGATGAGTCATTTTTTTCAGGCTGAAATGCTCCCCAAAATGGCGGATGTTTTGGATCAGTGGGTAGGGGAGGACCAGATTTGGCAAATTGATAAAATCGAGTTGGACTTAGGGGTTTTAGCTGAGGATGAGCTTTTTTCTCCCTTGGGGTTAGACCGCTTCGCGGAACGCTTAGCTTTGGCTTTACAATCACAGGCTGGCCCCAAGATTAATGCGGATCCCAAGACTCCGCAAGCACGGGCGCGACTCTGGCAAGTATGGCTGCACTTTTTGGAAAAAGGGACATTGCCTTGGTACGTCAAACAATTACCGGTAGACCTGACTGCGGCACTACTGCCCATTTTGCAAACCCAATCCCAGGCTCGTCAAGAACTGAAGATACTTTGCCAAAAACGTCCCGCCGCGATGCGACGGCTAGTATTGCAGATGGAGGAGCAATTCCTTCTCTCTATTTTACCGCTCTATGATCATAGTTTGGCAGTTAAAAGCCAGCAACTGTGGGAAGCCATCCGATCTGTCTTATCGCAATCGGCTAGTGCTCAATCATCAGCTAGCTTACAAAATACTAGCTTTGAAAGGCTTCGGCAAGAGTATTGGCAGTTTCAAATTGAGCAGCTTATAGTGCTGCCCTCCTCACTCAATGAGTCAGAATGGATACAAAATAATCAAGTATGGTTGAGCCTAAATTTGAAGGGGATGTCGCCGACCTTTTGGCAAGATTTGGCCAAGATCAAACCTGAATTTGTCCCAATGGGGGGCACTGCTAGGGGAGAAGCTTCAGAAAAGGGAGCTGATGAATCGAAGGCGGTATCAGCCCAAAATGAAAAAGATCTCAGGGAGCAAATGCCGCTACCCGAAGGGACCGAAGACCTAGCGTTCGGCGAAGCCGCTCCCTCTAAAATCCCACCTGACAGCAAACAAAAAGTCCCTCGTCCAGAACCGAAGTCCTCAATAGAACCTACTAAGGGGAAAAAACTCGACCCCCAAGGCCAATCCCCAATTGATGCACAAAGGAATGAGAAGCCAGCGTCCGACGAGCGGCAAAGTCTTGTAAAGGGCGATTCAGAAGTTTTAGAAACAGAAGACGAATCTGTGGCCTCCTTAGCCCAAGCTAGCTCCGATCCCAATAAGCAAAACGAAAGAGAAGTTCCAGCTAGCGATGAAACTATTTTCAAGATCCAAGCGCCTCAAAAAGCGAAATCAGCCCAGTTACTTAGCGATCAGGTGCATTTTCTACCCAATGCGGGTATCATCCTTTGTCATGCATATTTGATGAGCTTTTGGCGTAATCTAGGATGGCTGGAAGGGACAAACTTTAAAGACTTGGAAGCTCAAGAGTTGGCAGTGTTGAGTTTGCATTATCTCGCCACCGGCGAAGGCTCAGCCCCAGAGTACCAACTGACTTTAGCCAAGATACTGTGTGGCCTTCCCCTCAATCATCCCTTAAACGTGCGCCTCGCTCTTGCGGAAGAGACAGTGGCCGAAGCCGAAAATCTACTAGCGGCTATCGTAACCAATTGGGGGGCGCTAGGGGAGGTTTCTAATGATAGCCTACGAGAAGGCTTTTTGCAACGATCTGGTAAGCTGAGCTTAAAAAGCGGAAAATGGCGACTACAAATTGAGCGTCAAACGATAGATATTTTGTTAAACCGATTGCCTTGGTCCATTGGGATTGTCAAGCTTCCTTGGATGGCTGACCCTATCATGGTGGATTGGAACTGAAGCTTGCGGCAATATTTAATGAATTAACCCCCATGCATACCCTCTCCATAGCAATTCAAAAAGGTGGTTCTGGCAAGACAACCACAGCGGTAAACTTGGCGGCGGCGCTCAAACTGCGCGGGCATCGCGTTTTATTGCTTGACCTCGACCCACAGGCCAATCTTAGCCAAGCCTTGGATGTGGCAGATGAGACCGAACCCAATATCTACCAGCTGCTCAAACAAGAAGCGGCTGGTACGGAAGCAGACCCCATGACGGCGGTGGTAGAGACAAAGTCTGGACTCAGCTTGATACCCGCTACTTTGGACCTCGCCATGGCTGAGATGGAATTGGTGAGTGTCTATGGACGGGAGAGTCTGCTAGAACGCATCATTGAGCCTTTGGAAGAGCATTTTGATTTTTTGCTCATCGATTGTCCTCCGGCGATTGGGATGCTGACCGTCAATGCGCTGGTAGCTAGCAATTGGGTGTTGATGCCCTTGCAAGCAGAGTTTTTACCGCTCAAAGGAGTACAAAGCTTTATGAAGACTTTTGAACGCATCAAAAAGCAGCTCAATGATAAGCTGCAAATCTTGGGCTTTGTCCTCACGCGATACGACCAACGCAAAAACATGAATCGAGAGGTGCTCCAAAAGTTAGAAGACGAGTTTGGTGATAAAGTTTTCGCCACCCGTATTCGGACCAATATATCGTTAGCAGGCGCTCAAGAAGCTGGGGTGGATATTTTTACCTACAGCCGTCGCTCCAATGGTGCCCTAGACTATGCCGCCCTAGCCGATGAACTCCTTACAAAATTGCCCCAAAAATAAACGCTACTTAGTCTAGATAACTTCTACTAAGTACTGTTTCTCAAATAAACAGTCATGCAAAGCCTTCAAAAAACTCATTTTCATCTGCGCGATGAACCCGCCTTTTCTAAGCTTTTTCCAGAGTTACCCGCCTTGTACGTGTCAGAGAAAAAACTGCAAAAATTAGCCGCCCGCATGGTGGAGTATAGTACTTGTCTAGATAGTACCCATATCTCTAATGGGCAAGCTATTTTTAGCCAATTCTTGGCCCATGATATGACCTTTGAAAGCTCCTCTAAGCTGCGCAGCTTTCACGACCCTAGCGTTCCTTTGCAAAATGATCGCTCTTTTAACCTTGATCTGGATTGTGTTTATGGGCAGTGGACCCAAGACTTCTTGTATGATGCTACCGACCGTAGCAAATTACTCTTGGGTCAAGAATACAGTGATCTGGCCTGCGGTTACTTTTGGACGGATCTTCAACGCAATGCCCAGCATAAGGCGATTATTCCTGATGCTCGGAACGATGAAAATCTGATCGTTTCACGTATGCAGGTGCTTTTTATCGAGTTTCATAACAAAGTAGTGGAGCTGGTCCGCCAAGAAACCGGTGGCTACAATGTCTTCCAAGAAGCTCGTAAGCGGGTGATCTGGCACTATCAATGGCTCATCCTTCATGAATTTCTCATCAAAGTGATGGAACCTGATATCTACCAAGAAATTTATGAGGAAGGAAGTACTTTTTATTGTCATCCTGGAGGACTGCCTTTAGAGTTTACGGGGGCGGCCTTTAGGATTGGTCATAGTCAAACGAGGGAAGACAATCGTATCAATGCCCAAACCGTAGCGGGCCTGTTTGAACTAGGCGCTTTTGAAAAAATGGATCAGTATTTAGACTGGCGTTATATGTTTGATTTTGGTGATGCATGCGTACAGATGGCCAAAAAAATCGATAGCAAGATTGCCAAGTCTTTTCATAATATCCCTTTTATTCGTACTGATCGACCGATCGAAAAATCTTTACCTTATCGCAATCTTAAACGAGGGGTGGTATATGGCTTGCCTAGTGGCGAAGATGTGGCTAAACGCATGAGTATTGTGCCGCTAGAGATTCCGGCCAAGGAGGATTTGGAACTCAAGGGTACTCCCTTGTGGTACTACATCCTCAAGGAAGCGGAAATGATGCATGGGGGCGAGCGCTTAGGCCCTGTGGGAAGTCGATTGACGGGGGAAGTATTTATGACCATCCTGCGTCATGATGATGCTTCCTTTCTTAAAGTTGATCCCCTTTGGCAGCCCGATCTGGGGACTGAAGCAGGTAGGTTCACCTTCCAAGATATGATCCACTTTGTCTATCCTGAGAGGTAAGTACTTAGATAAAAGTACTTAGACAATAGTATTTAGTATTAAGACTTATTTTCTCAGTACTCCATACTCCCGAAAGCTTTCGGGATACTTTGTACTCTTTGCTTAGGTCGCTTTTTATCTAACATCTTAGGTAACTTATCTTGATAGGGACCGCTGCGCGGAACGTTTCTGTCTGCCTTTTGGGTGCTACAAGGCAATTCCTCGTAGCGAAAACGAACGTTCTGCGCAGCAGTAAGCCAAAACCTGATATAGCCAACGATTAAAGACCTTCGCCTCAACATCAGCCCCAAAAGCGGTTTCTCTTTGTACTCAACACTTTCTACTTTTTACTCAAATGGCCAACAGCCTCCATACAGCCCAGATTGAGCAACAAAATACCTTGCAAGATTTTTTGCAACAGATGCTTACGAACCTCGCGCAACTCATCGAGCAAAGGATCAAGGCGCATTTTACCGACGAAGCCTTTACTCTAGACTTTGAGCAGGCCTATCGTTTCCCGCAGGGACATCCGATGAACCAACACTTGGCTGATGGTAATTTTAAACTGGCTGATTACTACCTTTTGGCCCTTAGTTTGGTCCCGCACCTTCAGCCCCAATTTCTTGATGAAGCTATTTCTAGCCACCTAAGTGGGGACGGTAATTTTTTGGAAATTGGCGGACAAAGAGGTAAGCAGTTTAGAGGCATGATTCCTACTGGAGAGACGGCTTTATTTCTCCTTGCAGGCAACGATTTGTCGCAGAGGCTTCGCCTTCAACAATATTTTCATCCTGATTATTGGCTCAATCAAAAAAGAGTCCTTTGGTTGGGGGCCGTAGAGGAAGGAGAACCCGCATTAGCGGCCAAGCTAGTCTTAGCGCCAGAATACCTTGATATTTTGATCCAAGGATTTGAAACTCCCCCCCGCTTCAGTCTTCAGTTTCCGGCCCAAAAAGTAGAAACTGCCCTAGAATGGTCTGATCTTGTACTCAACAAAACTACCCTGTCGCAGATTCGAGACCTAGAGGTCTGGGTCAATCATCATCAGACCTTGATGAGAGATTGGGGCATGAGCCGTAAGCTCAAACCTGGTTATAGAGTCCTGTTTCACGGACCTCCAGGTACCGGCAAGACCCTTACTGCTTCTCTTTTGGGCAAATACACCGATAAAGAGGTTTATAAAATCGACCTCTCCATGGTCGTTTCTAAGTTTATCGGGGAGACCGAAAAAAACCTTTCTAACCTATTTGCTCGCGCTGAAAACAAGGATTGGATTCTTTTTTTTGACGAAGCTGATGCCCTTTTTGGCAAACGTACTCAGGTGAGAGATGCCCACGACAAATACGCCAACCAAGAGGTATCTTATCTGCTCCAAAGGGTCGAAAGTTATAATGGACTAGTGATCCTAGCCTCTAATTTTAAAAATAACATAGATGAGGCCTTTGTCAGGCGTTTTCAGAGCGTTATCCATTTTCCATTACCAGCCCCAGACGAAAGGCAAAAACTTTGGGAAGCGGCTTTCCCGCCGGAGGTGCAACTCTCTCCAGAAGTCGATTTTGGCAACCTTGCGGCCAAATACGAGCTATCAGGCGCTGAGATTATGAATATCATGCAGTATTGCTGTCTGCAATGCCTCGAAAACGAGCAGCAGTTCCTGCAAGAGGCCACAATATTGCAGGGAATTAGGCGTGAATACTTAAAAGAGGGACGGATCATGCGCTAAATTTGCGTATCTCCCCAAAACGTCTGATTTTTAAGCCATGCACATTTTACGATTGCTCTTAAGCCTAATTTGCCTCTTTGCCCTAGCGGCCTGTGATGAGTTTGCCGAACAAACCAATATCGATCTCGACAATGATAGTGAATCTACCCTCATCGTCAGTCTGGACGAACTTACCTATCGCATGAATCCCGGAGGTCATGTGGCTCTAAAATTGGAGCCCGGTTTTCATAAAATCACCATAATAGATCAGGCAGATGATAAAGAATTAGAATCCACTACCTTCGAGGTCAAAAAAGGAGGCCTGATCAATCTCGCTAAGGCGCAGTATTATGTGTGGTCTGATATTTACGGCAACCAAGCTCTCAAGGAGGAAAAACTCAACATTCAGGACCTCGTCATTGAAAGTAAAGACGAAAAGGGTAAAAAGATAAAGACTACCTACACAGGGGACTTCGAAAAACTGCCTACCGATCAAATTTATATTGAGACCCAATGGGATTATGGTCTAGTAGAAGATTGGCCGAGCCGCTTATGGGACATCGTCCCTAAAGAGGATAAATTCAAAGTGCGCCGTAAGCTTTATCGTGAGCAAGGCTTGATTGACTATTATATGTCCCGTGTATCTGCTCCCGAAGCTGCCACTAAGTAATTTTCTATGGTCCGCACTCGCTCCTTCGACATCAAAAACGGTTATTGTCAAATTTTCTCTGACCGGATCGAGCTTCAATACAAAGGCTTGTCTGGAGCGGTTTTGCGCTGGCTTTCTCGCCGTGGTTGGCGGGGGGAAGGGCTTCTATATCTCATGCTGACCATTCTTTTTGCCCTTTTGACGCTGACTGCGATAATTATCGAAAATTACTTTCTCGCGCTCTTTTTTGCGGTCTTTAGCGGGATTACTTTGGTCGCCTTATTTCAACGCCGGCAGTACGCCTTCTCTCTCAATATCCCTCGCTCAGCAATAGAGAAGGTCGAATATCTTGAAGCGGTTAAGGGCGTCTCAAGAGCCAAATTTATCATTCATTTTCGCCCCAAAAAGCGTCTTTATCTACGCGAGATCTTATTACCTTCACTCATGCAAAATGGTCAGTCCGTCGCCCAATCTGCTTATTGGATGATGCGCGACGAAGGGCTATTGCAAGAATAATTTACCCTGATGTTACTGGCCGATGCTGATCAGATTCGACGTGCCGATCAGATAATGATTGAGCAGTTTCAATTTCCTGGCATTTTGCTGATGGAAACGGCCGGACGTCTCGCCACCGAGCAAATTTTACGACTTTATCCCGAGCAAGGATCGTTTTTGATCCTCTGTGGCCCCGGCAATAATGGTGGGGATGGTTTAGCCATTGCCAGACGGCTGTACTTAGCAGGCAAAGAGGTCGTATTGTTGTTTTCCCATTCTGGGGAACGCTTCGATGGAGATGCTGGCATAAACTATCAAATCGTTCGGCAATTGCCGATCCCTATCAAAAAATGGGACCCAGAAGAGGCTGAATCATATTGTGCAAACCAGCCGCTCCTCATTGATGCCCTTCTCGGCACAGGCATCAATGCCGAATTGAGGGGTAATATCGCTGAAATGATTGCCTTTTTTCGGACCCAAGATTTAGCATGCGTAGCAATCGATTTGCCGAGTGGAATGAACGCTAGTTCGGGCTATATGCTCAATCCAGTAATTGCCGCTTCTCACACGCTGACCTTTCAACTACCTAAGATCTGTCATTATGTTACCCCTGCGGCGAACGCTTGTGGGCTGGTACATAACTTGGACATAGAGATTTGGCCTCAGGTAATAGACCGACTAGAGATCAGGCGGCGCGTTTTAGATAATCACTTCGTGGAACGCTTATCTCAAAAACGGCCTAGTGATTCCCATAAGGGTACCTTTGGACATGTATTGCTGATCGGTGGCAGCCGAAATATGAGCGGGGCTATTTGTCTCACTGCCGAAGCAAGTATGCGCTCAGGAGTAGGATTGTGTACCGTACTTTGTCCTGAACCATGTCGTCAGCCGCTACTCACGCGATTACCAGAGGCCATGTGTGTGGGACTTGGCAGTGCCGAACGCTCTACTCTTGAATTGGGCGATTTGCCCGTTATAAAAAAAATGATGCAGGGCAAAAGTGCGATTGCCATCGGGCCCGGTATGGGCACTGGGTCTGAAACTGCTGCCCTATTAAAAGCCTTACTTCCTCTCATTGAGGTCCCACTAATTTTGGATGCAGATGCTCTCAATCTATTAGCCAAGCTTCCCAATTGGCAAAATCTGCTACCCTCAAACTGCGTTTTGACCCCACATCCTGGGGAGATGCGGCGCCTCAGTAAGGTAGTGGCGGTCAACCAATATCGCTTAGAAACTACCGAGAGACTAGCCCGAGAATCTGGTGCATGCGTAGTCCTCAAAGGTAAATATAGTCTCATTGCCCATCCCGATGGCCGCACTTATGTCAATCCCACTGGCAATGCAGGAATGGCTACCGCCGGTAGCGGCGATGTTTTGACGGGGATTATCGCCAGCTACTTAGCCCAGTCTTATCCTAGTCTAAGCGCTGCCGCTTTGGGGGTTTATCACCATGGCCTTGCTGGTGATCTAGCCGCGCAAGCCAATTCTCAAGCCGCCCTCATTGCCTCCGATATAATCAGGGAGCTTTAAGTCCAGAGTAGAAAGTAAAAAGTACAAAGCACCGACAAAAAAGGTTCTGCTGAATCATATAGTCCAATATTCCTAGGTCTTAATACTGAATACTATTGTCTAAATACTTAATTTTTATGAATTGGTAATTATCTGTTTGTAATATTACGATAAAAAGTAATTTACAAAATATGGTCTTAGTGTTTATTATTGTGTATGCCCAATCACTTTGTTAGTGCTTGTGTAGAGAAAAATAAAAATTCACTTTTAATGGCCCCACTAAATCGACTAAACTTTACCATTAAAACCCAAACTTCCACCTCGCTAAAGCTCAAATGGAGCTTAGGAGCAGGACTAATTGGCTCTCTTACCTTAGCCGCTTTACTCCTTTCTGTAAATGATACTCGACCTTCTACTTCTAGTCCACACAAGACTGCCGTGGTGAAGATAAACCCTCTCGAAGTAAGGCAAACTAGCTCTAAGGCAGAAGCAGGAGCACGTAAGGAAATCTCTAAAATTGCCCATGTCCAAGCCTCCTTGGCCTTCGATAAGTCCTCTGAAGCAGTAGCTCGTCGACAAAAGGCAGCTGCCAAATTGGCGCTTCTCAAGGCCCTAGAAGACATCCAATTAAAACGAAAACTCCATAGTGATGATCCGGCTTTTGATCAGGCCCTTTGGTTAGAAAAACAAAAATCGATTGAAGACAAACTTGCTGTAGATGCTCTTTAAGTACAGAGTAGAAAGTATCCCGAAAGCTTTCGGGAGTATTGAGAAAATAAGTCTTAATACTAAATACTATTGTCTAAGTACTTAATTCCCTTTCTCTTTCAAAACATAGTTGATGAAACACAAAATTACCATCTCCTGTCTTACGTGTATCCTCAGTCTCTGTATCTCGACCCTATGGGCAGATTGTCCCGTCAATGAATCTGTATTATTGGTATCTGAATCTTTCGAAGATAATATGCCAGAAGATTGGGAACTACCTACGGCTCGGGACGGAGATACTTGGACGGTAGATGCAAACCCCATCGGTTTCTATCCCAATCCAGGTGAAAATAATTGGCTATACTTAAATGATGAACGAAACGATAAGATTGGCTCTGGTGAGCTAATCACTTCTGCCTACGATTTGTCAGCTTTTCCCGCCTTTTTGCAATTGGAATTTGATTTCAACTTTCAAGAGTATAGTGGCAAAGGGAATTACCAAATCGACATTTGGGACGGGATTGCTTGGCATAAATTACACCACGATAATCAGGACGTAGCGGCTCATTTTACGATAGATATTACGGCTTTTGCCGGCGAATCAGTGCGCTTTCGCTTTAAGTATGAAGATGGGGAAACTTGGGGTTGGGGCATGGGAATTGATAACTTTCAGATTATCGGTCTGCCAGACGCTTGTGGCAATGGCATTTGCGATTATGGGGAAGTACCAGGAGAATGTGAAGATTGTCCTAAGCGTTGGTATGAGGCTGAGGCTTGGATCCCCCAAGGTAAGGATATCCAAGGAGCGTCGGTTACATACGCCAAGTTCAATGCAGATGCCGCCTGTGATGATTGTTTTGAGGAAGTGGATTTGGGTTTTGAATTCAACTTTTTTGGGGAAGTCTATCAAACTGCCTTTCTCAACGCTAATGGAAACCTCACTTTTGCAGAGCCTTTTGCTGCTTTTACTCCCGAAGCCTTTTGTTTGGTCGGCCCCAAAATGATCGCTCCCTTTTTTGCAGATGTCGATATGACTCGGGGAGGTAGGTTGAGCTATTATGCAGATCCTAATGGGACCTATTTTATCGCTCGCTGGGAAGAGGTAGCATTTTTTGGCTGCAAAGATGAAGAATGCGACCAAAGAAATAGTTTTCAAGTCATATTGACCAATGGTAAAATTCGGGCTGTAGGTGAATATATTTTACCCCTGCGCTCCAATATCCTCTTTGTTTATGGGGACATGCAGTGGACTACTGGCAAATCTTCTGGAGGGGATGCTGGCTTTGGCGGCGCCCCCGCTACGGTAGGCCTCAACCAAGGCGATGGTAGCACTTGTGATGATTATGGTATTTTTGATCGTGATGGTTATGCCTATTATGGCAATCATCAAGATGATCTCTGTACTGCCAATGCGGTTAGCCATTTAGATTATCATACGATCACCTTTAATGGGGTCTCGGGCGAAAATACCTTCGCCAAAGGTGAAATTGTACTTAAAGGCAAAGAGCAGGAGAAAGGTATTGAGTTACTCTGGTGCACCGATATCATGGAAAGTGCGGAGTTTTTTGTGTTAGAACGCAGAGCTGGTGCAGATAATGCCGTCTATGAAGAAATCACAACCATCTATCCGGAAGATCCTTTGCGTAATCAGCTCGGTGAGTACCTCTATTTTGATGATGATGCGCAAGCAGATACGAACTACTACCGTATCACGCTGGTACAATCCAATGGTGAATTAAACTACTCTCCCGTAGCCAAGGTTGCCTTTGGGCAAGCCAATCAGGATGGTTTAAATACTGCCTTGAATTTGGTGGGAGTAGGGCCAAACCCGCTGCAAGCGCAATTAAATATTCGCTACTCGTTATCGACCAATCAGACCATCGAGTACAAACTCCTAGACATGGCTGGTCGGATGATCTTAAACGGAAGCCAAGACGGACAAGCGGGTGAAAATCAATTCAGCTTAAATCTGCCTCGTCTGAGTGCCGCGATGTACGTCATATCACTTACCGATGGCCAAGAAGTCGTGCATATGAATCTAATCAAGGAATAGCGCTCCCTTTTATAGAAAATCGGCTGGCTTCAAATGAGGCCAGCCTTTTTTACGCTTTTCGTTTCAGCAAGGCTACGTTTTCGACATGCGCCGTCTGAGGAAACATATCTACTGGTCGGATTTTGAGTAAATCATAGTGGGCCGCCATTAATTGAATGTCTCGAGCCTGCGTAGCGGGCTTGCAGCTAACGTAGATGAGATATTCTGGAGCGACCTTGATGATTTGTTGTACTACCTTAGGATCCATCCCCGCTCTCGGAGGGTCGGCAATGATGACATTAGGACTACCTTCCCGAGAGACGAGTTCGTCGGTGAGGATTTTTTTCATGTCTCCTGCGTAGAACGAGAAATTGAGCAGCTCATTGAGCTCAACATTGACACGAGCGTCCCTGATCGCATCTTCGACATATTCGATACCCACTACCTTTTTGGCTAATTTAGAGACGAAAATGCCAATACTGCCCGTACCAGAGTACAAATCATAAAGCACTGGCTGCTGACTTTGGCCCTCCGGTAAGGTCTCTTCAAAAAATTCTTTGACGACCCCATATAAGCGTTCCGCTTGGCGGGGATTGGTCTGAAAAAAGGATACCGGACTAATGCGGAAAGAGTATTGTCCTAGTTTTTCGGTGATAAAAGGTTCGCCTCGCCAAAGACGGTAAGCTAGATCGGTATAGGAATTATTTTTCTTTTGATTGACGATCCAAACCCAATTGGTGACTTGAGGGAAGCGTTCCACAAGGTGGCTAAACAAAGGATCTATCAAATCTAAGCGATCATCTGCCACGATCAAGATCAGCATTAATTCGTTATTTGCCTCCGTCGTACGGAACGCTAAGTTGCGGAGGAAGCCCTCATGAGACTTCATATTGTAAAAGGGGTAATCGTGCTCCCGTGCGTATCGAACCAACTCATTGCGGATATCGTTGATGATAGGCTTTTGTAAGAGGCACTCTTCGATCTGAATGACCTTATCAAAGATTCGAGGGACATGATAACCCAAACTACGCTGGTCAATGTCCTCTCGGTGCATATCTTCTTTACTGAGCCAAGCTTTATCGCTAAAAGAAAACTCCAGTTTATTGCGATAGCCATAAGCGGTCTCATTGGCTAAGATGGGCATGATTTCGGCAATGGGCACTTTGCCAATGCGTTGAATGGCTTCTACCACTTGCTTTTGCTTGGCGGCAGCCTGAGCTTCATAACTCATATTTTGCCATTTACAACCCCCGCAGACGTCAAAATGCTGGCAAGCAGGATCTACCCGATCTGGCGAAGGTTCAATCACTTCTGTCACCTTGCCAATAAATATCCCTTTCTGCTTACGAAAAACCTTAACCAAAGCTTTGTCACCAGGCACTGCGTCTTCGACAAAGATGACTTTTTCATCCTCTTTGGCTACTGCCCGTCCATCTGTGGCAGCATCTATAATATCTAAAGTTAGCTCGTAAGGCTTAAATCGTCTTCGACCCATTTTGAGATGCAATTTTTTGCAGCGCAAACTTAGGCATTTATTTGCTTAGGTGGGGTTTAGATATAAGCCAAGGCCAAAGATTAGCGTATGATAAATGGAGGTCCTGCTGTTGAGGGTGGTCCAATAAGAAGTGTCAAAACTAAAGCTTCGGGTTTTCAAACCCCATCCAGCGGTAATCAGGTGTCGACTCCCTTGGGTAGGGTGTTCATACCAGTAACCTGTGCGAAGGTTGAGGTTTAGCCGTTTACCTAGAGCGATTTCTGCCCATTCTAAGCCAAGCTTTAGTTGCCACTTCTGCCAGTTCTGGCCCCAATTGTTTTGGTGAATAGATAGAAAAGGAGCCGCTAGGCCACTATTTATGGCTCGTAGGTCTTGGGGTAGGAGTAACTGTTCTAATTGAGTGAAAAGATTGAGTTTGGCGCGACGGAGGCTAAAGCTAGTACTTGCCCCTAGGCGTAGGGTAGTGGGGAGGTAGTTATAACGCTCACCTAAATTGGGCACTACTGCTCGCTGGAGTTGTTTAGGACCATAATCGCTGATACTAGCGGCCAGTAGCCAGTCTCGCCCCCCAAGATTAAGATAATAGGTGAAGCCAGCACTAAGACTAAGGCCACGACTTTTTTCGAGTATCCCATCATTGTCATGCCCTGCTTCGACATATCCGAGAGACATGCCCCAAGCTACGCTTTGACCGGATTGTGCATAATAAAGACGAGGGCTAAATTGATCAAAGGGGGCCACTGGTTCAAAAAACCATTGGGTTAGATTAGAGATATAATGCTGATAGCTCAGGCCGATAGCATGTTTTTCGTTTAAGCGAAGGCTGAGATCTCCAGCCGCATAATGTAATCCTACAATACCGACTTGGGGCATCCAATCGCTGTAAGACAGCCGAGCGCTAAATTTATCCTTGCGATGGCTCAACAAAGCAGGGTTTTGGAGAAATCCCCCCGCCGGATTTACGACCCCGCTAGTACCTAGGGCAGCGTTTTGCGGAGCAAGATCGATACTCAAGAATGATAGATTGCCCTGAGCTTTACCAGCACTTGCTCGCCCATCTACCTGAGCCCAAAGCATAAAGGGAAGCAAAGTCAGAACCAGCAAAAAGATCCTTGGGCCGTAGTTCATGGATGTGGGTAGTTTATGAACGATCATGCCAAAAATAGCTTAGTCCTAAGGTGATGGTGTTCTGTAAAGGATGGTTTTGGGGGAGTGGGATCCAATAGGAGGCATCGAGACTAAATCTCTGGCTCCTGAGACCCAAGCCGGTGGTGATTAGTTGACGAGAGCCTTGTTCTTCTGATTCATAGCGTAAACCAAGCCGTAGCGCCAGATCTAAGCGTTCGCCAAGGGCTATCTCTGCCCACTCGATCCCCAGCATCCCTTGCCACTCTCGCCATTCTTGTCCATCACCGAGCGAGCGAAATGGAGCCTCCCAGCCGCTGCTAATGGAATCTAGGCTACGGGCTAGCAATAAGTGTTCGACTTGGTAAAGAATCCTCAATTGTGTGTTGCTTAAGCTTAGGGCTGTCTGCCCGCCTAATCGAAAAGTGGTCGGTAAAAAATAGTCAATGTCTTGGAGGTTAGGTGCGATAGCTCTAGCGGAATGACTAGGCCCCCAATCATTGATGCTGGCCGCAAATAACCAATCTGCTCCCCAAAATTGATGAGCGCTGCTGATACCCCCACTAAGGCTTATACCTCGACTCCTCTCGCGTCTCTCGAGGCCTTGTTCGTTGCCTGATTGGACATAGGCAATAGAGAGTCCCCAACTGATTTTTTTAAGATTTTGAGCGTATGAAATGCGAGGGCTGATTTGAGAAAAAGGTTGGGAAGAATTAAAACCAAAATCCAAAGGATCAAGGCTGCTAAACTGTTGATAATTAAGGCCTATGGCATGCTTTTCGGAGAGTTTTAATCCAGCTTGGAAGGCGGCAAAATGGAGAGATGGGATGCCCAAGGCTCTAAGCCAAGGACTATAGTTTACGCTTACGGAAAATAGATCTTGTTGATTAGCGAGAAGGGCAGGATTAGTCAAAAAACCCCCTTCTGGATTAGCTACTCCGGCATTACCGAGAGCAGCGTTTTGCGAAGCAATGTCAACCGATAGAAACTCCAAATAACCGATTGCTCGACTAGGCTTGGGAAAGCGTCCATCCACCTGGGATTGTAGAAATAAAGGCAAAAGGAAAAGCGAAAAAAAGACAGCTTTAGTGGTGCGCATAATTGTGATTTTTATGGCTATTTGAAGTCTAGATGAATTATAGATTAGAATTAATATTTTAGCGACCCATTTTATTGGATTCTCGAAATATTTATGCTTAATTACATTTGCTGAGGAAATGGAGAACAGTCATTTTGGGTGCTATTTGATTGGGAGATTCAACTAGCGTACCTCCAAGAGAACTAACCCTTCAGGTATATATCTTTGAGCTTTTGAAGCTTACCGACTAGCCAGTTTCGATTGACTAGTTGGGAAGTGTGTTGAAGCTGGCGGTGCAGGGATTCTGTTTCTTTTCGGAATTCCTCACCGCCCAATTTTTTTGTCTTTTCTGCTAACAAAATCAACTTTCTACTCAATTTTAACTGATTGCTGTAGGCCTTACGCCTAGGGGTAGGTATTTGCTTGTTTCTGCGTACAAAAATGTTGAATGCTTCTAGATGGTACAGCGCTGCTTCCCAAGCTTGTTGCTCATAATACAGTTGAAATAGCAACATTCTGGCATTTAACTGAAAGGAAATGTCGCTAAATTGAACACTTTGCAATAGCTGGATTGCATCACTATTACGGCCCTCTGCATTGTAAATATGAGCCAATACCATATGGTAGGCATTGTTGCGGCCTTCGGCCACTAACTTGGATTGATACTCTTCCGCAAAGCTTTTGGCCCAAGCTAATTTGTCTAAACGAAGGGCCGTAATTACAATATTTTGATAATCGGTAGGGGCAATGGTCCCGGTCACTAGAAGCAATCCGTTTTCAAGTCCTTGTTGATAAATGGCCAAGAGACGCTCTCTAAATCCAGCTATTCCCAAATTGACACAGCGGATACAGTAGTTTTGCGCATGTTTGTACATACCCCTAGCCTCCTGTTGATTGACGAGTTGGTGATGCTGGGCCAAGAGCGTCAGCAATTGATCTAGCCTCTCTAGATCAGGCTTTTTGGCCAATTCGGCATCTTGGAGTTGTAAGATCAGAGAGTAGATTGCAAGCGCTGGATCTTCGGCTAACCAAGCCTGATTTTGCTGCAAGAAAGCGCGAATCTCAGCGAGTAAATGCAGTTCATATGGGGTGTTGAGAATGCGTTCTCGATTGCGCATCTCACAACTTTCTTTGAGTTTGAGTAGTAAATAGTAGCGATCCAAATGATCGATCTTAGCCTGTAGGTGTGGATCTGGAAGGCGCAGATACTGTTGCCCATACATGGCGTTTGCCTCAGCCTCTTTTTTAAATTGAGCATAATGATAATCCCCATCTTGGGTTGCAGATTGTGCCAATTTGCTATCAAAGCGCTTTTGCTCAATTTCAAAGACTTTGGTCAGTTTGTGTTCCCGTAAAGAAGTAAGCAGATATAATTCGCTGGCGCTATCGTCCTTTTCATAGGCCTTTTGGGCCAAAAAGCGTTTGAGTAACTTATATAAATGAGAGGTTTCTAAGCGCAAGCGGGTTTCGTTTAGCTGAGCTTTGCCATACACCACTCTGTAAACACTCCGGCGGTGCAAACCCGGATCCTCCGGTGGCAAAGATAAGAGGTGAGAAAGCATGACCTTGGCTTCTTCTCGCTGGTTGAAGTAAGGGGAGGCCACAAATTCTTGAAATTGTTTTTTTTCTTTGGGGCTAAGATGATTTAAAATTTGGAGCAACTTAGTCTTGTACATACTACAAAATTTAACTTAGGATAGGCTTAATCCTCTGACAATTAATATTTTAATAAATAAATGCTGAAAGCATTTTGAATACAATGTCGGAAAAATGTCCTGTTTTTCTTTCCGCTAATATTTGATTTTATTGATATATATCAAGGCCATGAGTATGCGTTTATTCCTTCTTATCCTGTTTTGCGGTTTGAGTTTTACCAGAGCTCAAACACCGATTTACCAAGCTACCATCGATGAACCCACAGTGTGGTCCTACTTTGCTAGCCCCTATTTGATCTACGGTGATCTAGAAATCACCACCAATGGCTTATTGCAAATAGAGGCAGGCGTAGAGCTTCGTTTTGAAAATGGTTATGGTATCATCGTAAGAGGACGATTAGAGTCTTTGGGGGCAGATGCTGCTCCCGTTCGAATCGGACCCATCTCCCTTGGCAGTGAACCTAATTGGAAAGGAATTGAATTACTAGGCAAAAAAGCTTCTCTCAATCTCCAGTACACCGATATACTTTTGGCGCAGACTGGCTTAGCGATTCGGAGCAGTGGTTTTGACCCTATCTTAATGGAAGACTGTACCTTTGGGTATGGAGGGACTGCTTTGTTGATAGAACAACATCCTCATGATTTTACCGCTTCGCGCAACGCTTTGGTGCAAAATGATATTGGGATAGAGTTTTTGACCGGTGGTGACTTTAAGCGGTTTTGGGGAAACGAAATTTGTGAGAATAAGGTTTACCAAGCGGTCATGAAGACTGACGAAACCGTTTCCATCAATAATAATTGCTGGTGTGATTTAGATTTTAACGGCATTGGCCGTAACAATGGTATATTAGATCGACGCACCCAAACTGATCTGGGCTTTTTAGATATCTCCTCCAATGCTGGAAATAGCAGCTGTACGATTATCAATCCTACTGCGGACTATATCAAAGGGGGAGGGGACGTCACGGTCGTTCTGGATGACTATGTCTCCACCCAAAATGAATCGCCTTATGACTTTCGTATCCTGCTCTATCCTCAGCCGATGAGTAGCACTGCAACCCTTGATTTATCATATGCTTGGCGGGGAGCACTCACGCTGCGCATATTTGATATGCAAGGAAGAGAGGTCTTCCAACAGCATTTGCTTGAGGCGGAACGATTTACTTTGGACCGGCAAATGCTACCCAACGCTGGTAATTATCTCATTAGCCTCAGTGATGAAAAAGGTCATTTCGCGAGTACTACTCTGATTGTGCGATAAAGCTTTGATAGGAAGATGCTGTGTGTCAGGCTAATAGAGGAGATGCTAAGGGCATTTCTCGCTTCGCAGAACGCTCAGTCTAGGCCTCTACTGCTTATTTCCCCTTGGCCTAGCGCTTTTATTCGTAAGCCTTCCGCTGGCAGTGAATAGATAAAAAACGTGCTCAGGGCAATTGCCGCCAAAGAAGGGTTCTCGAAGAGAGCAAGAAGAAAGATTTTCCAAAGAATCGAATACTTTTTATCTCCAGACCAGTAGCTACCTTTTATTCTATCCTCCAAAAAATAACAGGGTAATTAAAATAAACACTCATTCAAAATATGTGTCAATGGTTCATATTGATCCTTGAACGGGGAAATAGATTCTGGGCTTCATCGCAACGATTAGAGGTGTTTGCGGGTGGGTGTTTTGTAAGGACTTGTTAGTCAGTGAGTTGTTTGAATTTTTATTCAAAGTTTCTATTTGCTAGCCTGGCGTAAGAGGAGTTTTTGCAAAAAAATAACTTTAGCATGTAATCTTGTAGTGTGAGAAATTCCACTTAGGCAAACTTTTTTTGGGAGGACTGCTGCGCAGAACGAAAGGTTCATGATGAAAACCCTATATATTTCTGAAGAAAAGAAAATACCTTGTGGAAAGTTATCAACATCACTACCGACGATCCCTATTTTAATGAGTGCACAATTACTACCCCAAGAGCAAAATGACGAAACCCCTTTCTTTCTTTACCAAAAAAACGGCATCATCAACTTCCAATTAAAAAAACCTGAATGGAAGCATGATGGTCCCCTCTTATTTCAAAAGCCGATTGATATTTGTGAGCAATCTGATATTCCTTTGCCACAGTTTTGGAATGATAAGTTTGCGTTTGCCGAAGAGTGGCGCAGGCAAATTGAAAGCACTGCTGCTGCTTATGGACTCGAACTACGTCTCTATCATAATGAAGATATTCCTGCCATTAAGGCCTTTTTAGAGGAGCGTTATTCACCTGATTTGGCCGCAGAGATCTGTGCCTTTGATCTGCACCGTTTTGAGGAATACGGCCATGGAGTGATCTTGCTGGATGATGATGCTAGGGTCCGCGCCACCATTTTTGAAGTGGGTTATCACACCAACGAAAAGACTTCTTACACCATTCGCTTGGCCGTAGCCGAAGAGCTACAAGGTCGTGATCTAGGCCAACAATTAGTGATTTACTCAAGCCTAATCGCTATGGAATACGGTTCACGTATCAAAAGAGGAATCATCGAATTTGATAATCTACGCAGCCTCTACATCAACCTAAATAAGGTAGGCTGGATTTGCGATGAGTTTATTCCAGACATTAAAAGCCTCGGCACCTTTTTCAAAATCGCTTTGCCACTAGATCCCAAAGGCTTGACTGGTAACCGCATTGATCCGCGCAAGGCCATGGCGTTTGTCCGTTCCCGTAAGGAAGGGGTTGATTATCAACTGCTGTGCTTTAAGGACTTTGAGGCGACGCAAAAAATGTATACTGAAACTGATTTTAAAGTCGTGGCTGTGCTCAAGGAGGAATGGGCGGAGGAATTTGAAAGCGCTATGCTATTAGCCTTACCTGCCCGTAGCATCCATTTGGTTTAGGCACAGAGATTCATTGCTTGGATAGGGTTTACTGCTGCGCAGAACGCTCGTTCTCGCTGCGAGGCATTGCCTTGCAGCACCCAAAAGACGGAGACAAGCGTTCCGCGAAGCGTGAAACAAGGCCTCAACGACCTATACCGTAAATAATCAGAGAGCGGTGAGAAGAGAAATACTTTGAGAGCCAAGCAGCTACTTAAGTATAGAGTATAGAGTACAAAGTATACATTACAGAAAAAAAGGTCTTGCAGAATCTTAAAGCCCAACTTGCCTAGGTCTTAATACTAAATACTATTGTCTACCTACTTAATACTCCCGAAAGCTTTCGGGATACTTTCTACTCCCTTATCCACTTCTGCGCAAAAATGCTTTGATCTCAGGCCGTGCCGATTGCCAAAAATCCTCTGGTTTGCCTGCAAAGCCGATTTTCTTTTCATTTACCATAGCCACCTGATTGGCTATTTTGTGTAGGGAATCCATATCATGGGTTACGATGATGCTGGTTCTGCCTTCCTCGGCGGCTAAGTCCAAAATCAACTCGTCTATGCGGTCTGCACTGATGGGATCTAAACCCGTACTGGGCTCGTCATATACCAAGTAACGCGGTTGATGAATGATGGCTCTCGCAATGGCCACTCGTTTTTGCATCCCTCCTGAAAGCTCCTCCGGAAACTTCTGCATCACCTCGGGGCCTAACTGTACTTTGGCCAGTGCTTCAAGCACCAATGCTTCAATCTTAGCGGGGGAAAGCTCATGGGCCTCATACAGTTTGATGCCTACATTTTGCCCTACACTGAGGGAATCAAATAAGGCAGACCGTTGAAAAACTACGCCAAATTGATCCAGCACAGCGCGCCATTGGTGCCGATCCATCAACTGGGTCTTTTGGCCATCAATGTAGATTTCTCCTGCCTCGGGACTTTCTAAACCTAAAATACAGCGCAAGAGGACTGATTTGCCACTGCCACTACCCCCAATTATCCCTAGCCTGCTGCCATCGGGAATGGTCAAATTTATGCCATTAAGCACTATTTGCCCTTCAAATGCCTTATGGAGATTGTGTATTTCGATCAAATGTCCCTAGTTTTGTTTAGCTAACAAAGATATCGGATAATTATGAAAACTAAGGGACTACTACCTCTTATCTTAGGCTTGGTAATTACCTCGCTTTTATGGATTCCCAATGGTTGCCGCTCTACCGAAAAACAGGGAGGAGCGGACCTGAGAGGACGAGATCCGTGGGTCTTTCGCTCAGTGCTAGATGAGCAGGCTCGGATGTTGACCATTGCTTTGGGAGAAGAATTTTGGATTGCTTATGATGCTCAAGACTGCCACCTATACAAGGTTTGGCGAGACGGGGTCGAGCTAGCGGGTGCGGTTTATACCAATGCTCACGGCCCTCAGCCAAGTAGTTTGGGCCCAGCTTGGCTACAAAATGATCAAAAACATGCTTGGGAGTTGGTGATGGGAGACAAGCATACTCCTCTTACTGCCAATTATCATGGGCATCGTTTTGAAGGAGAAAATGTGATTTTGCAATACAGTCTAAAAATGCCGGATGGACACCAAATCCGAGTGGAAGAAAGACCAGAATACATCGAAAATGAATCTGGCATGCCAGGCCTAGAGCGCCGCTTTGAGATCACTGGTCAGCCAGAAGGCAGTGAGCTGCACCTAAAGACTACCATACAGTCAATTTTAGCGGATCGCTTTTTAGAAACGAATGGTACTTTCACCTTCAGGGAACGCGCGAGCCGAACGGTAAATTGGATTTATCAATTAGATGGTAAAGGTACCCTACGGCTACAGCCTAACGCCACCACCTACCTACGTCTCTTCTTTTCTCGTGAACCCGGCTTGCAGGAGATGATTGACGATCAACCCTTTGTGCGGCAACATCTTGGACTGACTTTAATCAATCAGGGGGATTGCCGTACTTGTCATAATGAACAAGTTCAAACGGTAGGCCCCTCTTACCAAGCGATTGCTGATAAATATCCCAACCGTCCCAGTACCATCAAGAAACTATCTCGTAAGATTCGCTTAGGAGGCTCTGGGGTTTGGGGCGCGACGGCCATGACGGCTCACCCTGACCTTACCCAAGAAAATGCTGAAGTCATGGTGGATTATATTCTTTCTCTCGATACAGAGGAAGAGGAAGCACCTGAAGATCCTTTATATACTGAGGAGCCTCGCAAAATTGATTACACTGCCGAAGGTCAGGCAAGAACCGAAGGGCTTGCGGCTAGTGTTTACTTATTTCCCAAGGATGAGCCTCGGAGTATTCCAGAAATACCGGTAGATCGTAAGCCTGATTATGCTGGTACTAGTACTGAGATCAACATTTGGGACAACTCCTTTGAACCCTTGAATCACAATTTTGTGATGCATCTCAAAGGTATCATCGATATCAAAAAAACTACCAAATATGACTTTAGACTCCGCAGTGATGATGGTTCTCGTTTGACGATTGATGGTAAAGTGATTATCGATCATGATGGACTCCATGGTGCTTCACCTGTTGATGGAGAAGTTGAGTTAAGTGCAGGACCACATGAAGTCCTAATTGAATATTTTGAAAACTCAGGTGGTCGGGCTCTTGTGTGGCAGTGGCTACCCCATGGGGCCGAATTTTTTGAATTGGTGCCAGCGGAGATTCTCTCTCATAAGACCGAGATGAAGGGAGATGCAGCCCCTTATACGGAGGAAAAACAAGAAATAGCGCTCGTCTATGGAGATAGTCTTGAGCTTAATGCCGTACACCCAAGTTTTGATCTAGCAATGGCACGCCCCGCCGATTTTAAGAAACGGGTTGGGGGGATGGACTTTTACGGAGAGGCCCTATTGGTTTCTACTTGGGATGCTGCTGGCGATGTCTATATGCTGGAAGGCGTTACTGGTGATGATCCAGAAGCAATTACAGTTACGCGCATTGCAACTGGTCTTGCCGAACCCTTGGGCGTAAAGGTCGTGGATGGGCATATTTATGTTTTACAGAAGCAAGAACTTACCGAATTGATCGATCATGATGGCGACAAGATCACGGATGAGTATCGTACAGTATGCAATGGCTGGAAGGTTTCAGCAAATTTCCACGAGTTTGCCTTTGGCTTAGTTGAAAAAGAAGGCTACCTCTACGCAACCCTAGCTACGGCAATTATGCCAGGAGGGGCAAGTGCCAATCCTCAAATCCCAGATCGCGGTAAAGTAGTGAAAATTGACCCGCGCAGCGGAACCTTTGAATTCATCGCCACTGGCTTACGTACTCCTAACGGTATTGGGCTGGGCTTTAATGATGAAATATATGTAGCGGATAACCAAGGGGATTGGCTGCCCTCAAGTAAAATCGTACACGTTAGGGAAGGCGATTGGTTTGGTTCTCGCTCTGTTGATTTTGAAGGTACTGCTGCTTTGACGGAGAAAAAACCAGTAGTCTGGTTGCCACAAGACGAAATTGGTAACTCTCCTTCGCAGCCAGGTCAGATCATGACCGGACCTTACGCTGGCCAGATGATTCATGGTGAAGTTACTCATGGAGGCGTTAAAAGAGTATTTGTAGAAGAAGTGAACGGACAATATCAAGGCGCGCTCTTCCGCTTTACTCAAGGCTTAGAGGCTGGCGTCAATCGCATTGTCTGGGGGCCAGATGGGGCTCTATACATTGGAGGGGTTGGTTCTACAGGTAACTGGCGGCACATGACCGGAGCGATGAACAATTGGTTTGGCCTACAAAAACTCACCTATAACAATAAGTCAACCTTTGAGATGTTGGCCATTCGTGCGCAAAGCAATGGCTTTGAGATTGAATTTACTGAGCCGCTGGCCAAGGAAATGCCTGCAGACCAGATCAGCTCCTATATGGTCAAAAGTTGGTACTACCTACCGACAGCCGATTATGGTGGTCCAAAGTTGGATGAGCGCTTCGTCAATGTACGTAGCGTACAAGTTTCTAGTGATCGTAAAAAGGTTTTTGTGGAAATGGACCGTATGGAGCCTGATCACGTGATTTATTTCCGTCTCAATCATGACCTTTTCCTAAGCCAGTCCGGCCAAAAGTTATGGTCAACGGAAGCTTGGTACACCATGAATCAAGTTCCAAGAGGTGCATAAAGAATGTGAGTACTTAGCCAATAGGATTCAGGATTAAGACTCAGGAAAATTGAGGAGTGCGGTTCGTCAAGGCTATTTTCTTGATATTGAATACTCCCGAAAGCTTTCGGGATACTCTTTACTTCAAAATACTAGCAGGGCCTCATGGAGGGCTCTGCTTTTTGTTTTTACTGCTGCGCAGAACGCTTATAACAAGCGTTCCGCGCTCTTGTATGGCTATCGGGAGGCAGAAAGACTAAAGACTTTTCAACACGAATGCTCAAGACAAATACTGGCTCAAAAAGCCATCAATTCGTGGATCCTTAGTAGGGTAGGGGCTAATGGCTTTGAGATTGGCACCTTCGTCTATCAAACGCTGGAGAATAAACTCCATAGGTTTGTCGGGATCAGGATAGTGGGAGTAGCCCCAGACGGTAGTATCAATCACGGTACCGCCATACTTATTTAGGATCTCAAGAGGGGCATTGCGTTGGAGCAGTTCCTCCATCAAATCAACATGTCCATTCCATGTAGTGACAAGCAAAGCAGTAAAGCCTTGTTCATCTTTGGCTTCAATGGGAAATCCAAGATCCAGCATCAATTTTACAACCTCGATTTGGTTGCGTTGGGCGCAATCTACCAAAAGGCGATAATCTTCTTGGGGATCAAGGCTGGTAATGATTTCTGGGTTTTGGGCGATAAGATAATTTGCTGCGGCGCGATCAGCTCTCGTGCAGGCAGCTAAAAATTCATCTTTGGGACTAAGCTTGGTATTAGCCCCAGCAGCTTCCATGGCGGCTAATACATCTGTTCGGCCCATGCGAGCGGCCATTTGATAGGCAGTTTGTCCATTGGCATGAGCCGCATTGGGATCGGCATCAAATGTCAGTAATAATTCGATGATTGCAGTTGATCTAAATCGTAATAAAGCCTGATGTAAGGCATTTTTACCCCAATGGCCTTGTGCGTTTGGATCTAGGCCGAGAGAGAGAAGCCTACGGACACCTTCCAAATCCTCAAAATCGAGTTTGCGAATCAGCGCGGTACTTTTATGGCGATCAGGGATCCCAAATTCTTCGATCATCATAGCGAGGGCCTCAACTCCGTCAAACTCTGCCCCGTGATAATAGACCTCATCATCATCTAAGTCGGCTCCAGCTTGGAGCAAGGCTCGGCCCAAATCAACAGAGTTGGCGATTCCAATGGCACCGTAGATAGCAGTCTCCTTTTCTTCATTAGCCATAAAATAGGCATTGGGATCCGCCCCTGTCTCTAATAAAAGCTTAGCACAAGCAACGCAATGAGCTTGGCGTTCGGCGGAGAGCCGTAAATACTGAGAAAAGCAGACATACAAAATAGGCTCCCAATCTCTTGGTCCCTGCTTTTTATTGGCCAAACTAGGATCTTCCATGAGGTAGAGCTGCACCAATTCTAGCTCACCGTACACCAAAGCATTGATAAAGCCCGTCTGAGGCAAGTTAGGATAGGTGGCTAAGAGTCTATTTGCCTCTGTCAAGGAGCCTGATTTGTGCCACACATTGGGTTCGATGGTAGCCGCAAGGATAAATTCTTCAGAGTGCAATCGCGCTTCCATGATCCTAATATACGATCTGCCTAAGTTTTGTATTTGCTAAAAAAAAGGGACCCGGAGGTCCCTCGCCTGATAAGTATTAAGTACTGAGTAGATAGTATTAAGACAAGTATGGAGGTCTCATGGGATAAGAGACGCAAAAGTGGTCTTTGTACTATCTACTCTCTACTATCAACCTACTCAAGAATGATCTTTTTGGTCCGACTACCCTTGGGGGTCGTGATTTGATAGAAGTACAGACCTGGTTCAAGGCCTTGAAGATCAATTCTTTGGGTGTGGCTCCCTGCGCTCAATTGTTCATCCACAACTGTCTTCAGATAATTGCCGTCTTTGTCCAAAAGTTTGATCTGCACTTTGCCTGCTGCTTCTAGGCGGAGGCGAACTTCATTGACATTACGAGTTGGGTTGGGAAAGACTTCTAGCTTCTCTTCGCGGGCCTGTAGGGCTTTAGCGGTACCATCCCAAAGGAGGAAGTGCACAGGATTACGTAACTCCATCATCATACCAGTGCGTCCAGCGCGCTGAGCTTTGCCGCCATGTCGCCCTTCTGTTCCTTCTAGACGATCGGGACGCTCAGGAGCATCCTCTGGACGGTATTGCTCAGCAATAGCGCGCATTTGTTGTTTCCAAGTTTCGGCCTGAGGTTTAATCTCTGCCAACAAACTCCGGATGTCCGCTTCATGATTATCGGCAATTTCCCAGGCTTGATTCATCAATAATCGCATTTCTTTACGGTGAGCGTACATCTCTTCACGCTGAGCTTCGGTAGGTTTGGCCTCTGATTGACGGAGGGCTTGACGCATGTTTTTTCCTTTTTCTTTCAATGCCTGTAATTCGGCACGGATCTCTGCTACTGTTTGTTTCTCTTGCAAACTAAGGGAGGCATCCAGTTTCTCTCTTTGAGCTTGCATGACAGGGAGGACGTTTTCTTCTGCATAAGCCTTCATGGCTTGACGCATTTCTGGATTATGCTTTGGCCCCTTGTGCGGTTTGCCTTTTTGGGCAAAAATTTGGGCAGAGCCGTATAATAATGCGAGGGATAAAATTGCTATTTGAACTTTCATTGATTTAAAATTTGAGTTAATGGCTTAGGCTGCAGCTGCTATACGAACCTTAGACATAGGAGGAGAGAAAAATATTCCGCGAAGCGGGAAAAAAAGACAAAAAAAATCCTCCATCAAAAGGATGGAGGACGTTATATCGTTGATTATTAGTACTTTATTCTTCCCAGCGAGTGGATAACTGTTCAGTACTGAGATTGATTTCTTCGTTTTCGGAGGAAAAGTTCTCTGACTTAGTTTTTTCAGCAGGCGCAGGCTCGCGATCTTCGGATTGCTCAAAGTTTCCTTGATACTCCCGCTCATAATCTTCTTCCATCCGGCGGTCAAACTCCTCATAATCGTAGTCAGGCAGAAGCTCTGTCTTGACATAGTCGATTGTCTCTTCGAGCGAGTTGAAAAACTTGTTAAAATCTTCCTTGTAGAGGAAAATCTTATGTTTGTCATAGCCTCGGCCGTTGAAGCGGCGCTTGCTCTCCGTGATGGTGATGTAAAAATCTTCGGATCGAGTTGACCTCACATCAAAGAAGTAGGTTCTTTTTCCCGCTCTAATCCTTTTCGAGTACACTTCATCTCTCCCTTGCATGGCAATCTAATTTTCCAAGAATATTCCAGATGACGTACAAAAATAGAAATAATTAGAGACCGTCAAAAAAAATCTCCTATGAACAGGGCATTTTCTTTTCAAATATTCGAAAAGTTGAGGGCGAAAAAGCAATAATTTTTAGTTGCCATTAGGGTCAATGCCGGCTTCTCTGAGGCGAGCCTCTTCTCGACGTCTTTGTTCCTCAAGTTCCTTTAGCATGGCTTTTTCGGCTCTTTTTTGAGCTCTGTACGAGCGACGGCCCTTCTCAAGCCCCATCATTTGCTGGGCGGTAGAATCACTCATGACAGATTCGTATCGACGATCTGCGACTGCGTCCTGATTATTTCTAATTTCTTCTTGATTTTTGCGATACTGCTTAGATATATAGCGTTCGGCGAGCTCTACATTACGGTACCACTCAAAATATCCGCCTCTTTTGTAGAAATATAGTGCATCATAAGAGCCATCAGGCCCTACATCCCAAATCTCTTTTAGCTTTTGATCGCCTGCCTTGGGGGTACCCATGTGATCGTAAACGATCATTTCCTTCTTACCAAAGGGCTTATCCAACACCCAATTAAAGTTTAAGCTGAAGGGAGCATATTCGGAGTATTGAAAAATCGCTCTATACTTGGGGATTTGATCAAAATAAAATACATCGGCGCCAAAAGTTACCCGGTCTTTTTGCTTAGGGTCAAAGGACATTACTTCGACCATTTTAAGGTTACTCTTTTCATCATTACCACTCCAGCCCATCAATAAATAAAAGTCCTGCTTGATCTTTTTGGGCTTACCATTGGGTCGATTAAGTTCAGGAGAATAGTATTTCAAACGATAAGTAGGCAAGTATTGCTGGCCTTTGGGCAGATAATAGAGCGCCCCTAACCATTCATTATTATCAAGTAGCTGATTTTCAACTCCTTTAGGCACTTCGTTCATTTCGAAGAGCGGGATCACGATGTACTCAGTTTTACCTGATTCAGGATCGATATACTTACGTTGAACCACGCCAAAGTGATAGTTATACTCTGGGCCGTAGTACTCATCGAGCTTTTTATCGACGATAAACCACGTAAATATGCGAAAGCTATTGTCTTCGGGCTTTAGGATAGAAATGCTTTCTAGGCCCTCCCACTGATACTCATAACTTTGAGGATCAGCTAGGGTTTTGAGGAGAAGACTGGAAAACTGTTTGTTTTGGGCAATCTTATACTGAAGACTGCTATCGGTCAAAAAAGAGGTCGCATAGTTTGCGAGCTGTTCTTCGACTTGACTAAGGCCCGACTGTGCCTTGAGGAGAGAAGGAAAAAGCATGCTGAGGGCGAACCCCAAACAGATAAGCTGTTTATTCATCTTAATATGTAGGATAGATTGAGCGTAAGTCTACTTCATATAATACAGCTAAAAAAATAGGTTACGAAAATTTAAGTACCTAGACGATGGTATTAAGTACTAAGACAACAGTAATTAGTATTAAGACCTATGTAAATTGAGCTATTTAGTTCAGCAAGGCCATTCTTCTTTGTACTCAATACTCCCGAAAGCTTTCGGGATACTTACTACTCGGTACTAAATACTTTTTACTCTGTACCCAAAGGCACAAATCGTTCCAATAGCGAAGCTACCAATGGAACGATTTGCTGACAAAAGTTATTATGTATGCTTTCTTACTTTGGCGCGTTTAGCTCACCTTTTCATTACTTTTCATGCTTTGCAGAACGTGTCCCTTCACTAAATCTGCCCCCTTCTCGCCTATCATAATGGCAGGGGCATTGGTGTTACCAGAAATGACGGTCGGCATTACGGCTGCGTCAATCACCCGAAGGCCTTTTACGCCTCTAACCCGCAATTCAGGGTCTACAACTGCCATCTCATCGGTGCCCATTTTACAAGTTCCAACCGGATGGTAACAAGTCTGGATATTTTCCATAATGTGTTTACGTAGGTCGGTTCGGCTGCGGTGAGCCGCAGGAAAATACATCTCTACCCCTAAGTGGCGGAAGGATTCACTATGGACCAAGTCCACCGCCATTTCCATGCCTTCGTACATCGTTAAGAGGTCTTCTTCTTCGGAGAAGTAGCGCGGATTGATCAGGGGGTAGGCCATCGGATCTTTGCTGCTGAGGCGCAGTTCCCCTGCACTATGAGGCCTCAATAAGGTCGGAAGGATGCTAAAGCCATCTTCTTTTTTGGGCATCGAATCATAATCGTGCATATCCGTCCCGTGTGCCGCGGCGAAGTGGAACTGAATATCAGGACGATCCGAACGTCGCAGCTTGACAAAAGCGCAAGCTTCTAGTGGTCCACTGGTTAAAGGACCAGATTTATTGACAAAATACTTGAGGTAATTACCTAAGGTCTCTGCTCGGTTGAGTGAAGGCCCTACTTGAGCTCGGCTAGCCATGCCCATGATCAAATGATCTTGTAAATTTTGGCCTACCCCAGGGAGATCAACTGCCACAGGGATACCGTGCTCTTGCAAGTGTTCGGCGGGGCCGATACCTGAAAGCATCAACAATTGAGGCGAGCCAAAAGCGCCCGCCGAAAGCAATACCTCCCCACTACAACGGAGACTTTTTTGCTTACCCGCTTGGACGTACTCAACGCCTACGGCTCGATTGTTTTCCAAGATAACCCGTGTCGTTTGGGCTTTCGTGATCACTTTGAGGTTCGAACGACCCATGATGGGTTTCAAAAAGGCGGCCGCGGTACTATGCCGCTTACCATTTTTGATAGTGTATTGGAAGTAGCCCACGCCTTCTTGTTTCTCCCCATTAAAATCGTCGTTTGCTTCTACTCCACTTTTGAGGGCAGATTCAATAAATGCATCAGCGTAGGGCGAACGAAATGAGGTGTGCCCAACATGCAGAGGGCCATTTTTGCCGTGGTAATGATTGTCAAACTGGGCGTTGTCCTCCGAGCGGGTAAAGTAGGGTAGTACAGACTCGAAATCCCAGCCCGGATTCCCTAAGTCAGCCCATTCCTGATAGTCCAATTTGTGGCCTCGAATATAGGCCATCGCATTGGTTGAACTACAACCTCCTAAAACCTTGCCGCGCGGTTGAGCCATAATGCGTCCCTCCATATCTGACTGAGGGACAGTCTCATAGGCCCAGTCCACCTTGCTATTATGGAGTTTGATATATCCAGCAGGAACGTGAATTTCCAACTTACTATCTTTGCCTCCTGCCTCTAATAGGACCACATTTACTGCAGGGTCCTCGCTCAAGCGGTTGGCGAGTACGCAACCAGCTGAGCCTGCGCCCACTATGATATAATCTATATTGTTCATGCGAGTTAAATAAAGTAGTATGCATGCATAAGATAACGAAAATAGAAGTAAACTAAAAAGTCCAAAATAGTTTTCGCTTTATGCCCAAATTGATTATAAGTCGCAAAGGTTTTGATTCCGGAACGGGTGGTGCGCCTAACCCTCGCCTTGGCGATCAGCTGTATGCTTTACCGATACCGCAAGCAGGATCGGATATCTTTTACCAAGACCTGCGTTGGGATGAAAAGCACAATTTCCTTGAGCAAATGCAGCAATTAGGAATCACTTTTTACTCAGAGGCGCACTTAGATCCAGATTTAGTGGAGTCTCATCTTCATGACCGTTTGGAAGGCTGGAAAGCTGCATTTGGGCAGACCGGTGCGGCTGCATCACATCTAGCAGATCGAGGCGTTGGGCCCGGTGATTTATTTCTGTTTTTTGCTTGGTTTCGCGAAGCGGAACGCAATGAGAAAGGCGTTCTCCGATTTAGGAGTAAAGCCCCAGATCAACATATTTTTTACGGCTATTTGGAAGTAGGGCAGGTAATCAATTTAAGTTTAGTGGATACCCCTGATTGGGCCAAGAGACATCCGCATCATGTATTTAAGGATCGTTATGATCGGCAAGGCAATTTGCTTTACGTCTCCGCCGAACGCTCATCCTACTGGCCCGGTATGCCAGGAGCGGGGACTTTTGATTATCGCGAAGACAGAGTGCTGACTTTGACCGGAGAAAATCGCTCCATCTGGCGCTTACCGGATTGTTTGTTTCGTAAAGGCTTATGTAGACTTTCTTATCATGAAAAGCGTCAGGGTACCGCTATTCGCGGAACGTCGGGTCAATGGCGTCGCCTGCAATCCGTAGCCCGAGGGCAGGAGTTCGTTTGTGATATGACGCCACGGATTAGAGAATGGGTTAAAAAAATAAAGTAGCCACGGCATGCATACCGTGGCTACTCGAAATATCGTTCCGCGAAGCGGTAATCCTACTCTTTGGCCACTGATTGAAACAGCATCGCCAGCACCACCACTAAGGCACAACCAATCAAATTGTACCAGAGAAAACCAAAGTCCCATTCTGGCTTTAATTTAGTCATGATATAGGCACCAATGGTCAAAAGCTCCACGATCACGCCTGCCCAGAAGACCGCGGTACCTTTGATGTGCTTGAAGAAAAAGGCGACTACAAACAGTCCCAATATTGTCCCGTAAAAGAGAGAGCCCAAGATATTTACAGCTTGAATCAGATTGCCTACTTGGTTGGCAAAAAGGGCTACGCCTATGGCTAATATGCCCCAACAAAGGGTGGTGATACGCGAAATATTGAGAAAATGCTGATCAGAGCCAGAGCGAATGAACATACGTCTGATGATGTCCACCACCGTTGTAGTGGCTAGGGCATTGAGTTCAGCGGAAGTGGAGGACATGGCCGCAGCTAGAATCACCGCAATCAATAGCCCTACTAGACCTTGGGGCAAGTGATTGAGGATAAAGGTCAAGAATACCTGATCCGAATCATTGTCGTCATAGTATTCATTATTGGCTTTTAGGAGCGCCTTAGCTTGCCTACGAACCGTATCATATTGGGCTTGTAATGCGTTGATCTCGACAAATTCGTTTGCATCGCCTATATCATTGGGGGCAGCAGCTAAGGCAATTAAGCGATCTTGTTTGGCAGTGTAGATCGAATCCCAGCTTTGTTGTAAACCTTGATATTGATCCGTCAGGTCAGGATTAGACAAGACAGACTGGGTTTCGTTTTCGTTGAAAAAGATCGGCGGCTGTTGAAATTGGAAAAATACAAACATCATCACTCCCAAAAACAGAATCAAGAATTGCATGGGAACCTTGAAGATGGCATTAAAAAGCAAGCCGATCCGCATTTCACTAATCGATTTTCCGCCGAGATAGCGTTGCACCTGCGATTGATCAGTGCCAAAATAGGACAGGTACAAAAAGGTTCCCGCTAGCAAGCCTGACCAAATATTGTAGCGGTCAGTGAGGTCAAATTCAGTAGTGATGACATTGAGTTTGCCCATCTTACCAGCGATATGCACCGCATCGCCAAAACTCACTTCTGGCGGAAGTTTGAAAACCATAATTACCCCAGCGACTACCATCCCAAAAAGGATCATGGCCATTTGCTGCTTTTGGGTCACCGATACGGCTTTGGTGCCGCCCGATACTGTATAGATAATTACGATCAAGCCAATCGCGACACATGTCCAATAGATATTCCAATCGAGCAGGGTCGCAAGGATGATAGCTGGAGCATAGATGGTCATACCGGCGGCCAAACTCCTCGAAAGTAAAAAAAGTACTGCGCCTAAGGTTCTGGTTTTGAGATCAAAACGGGATTCTAGGTACTCGTAGGCGGTAAATACATTGAGTCTGTGATAAATCGGAATGGCCACCACGCAGATGATCACCATGGCAATAGGCAGTCCAAAATAAAACTGTACGAAGCGCATACCATCATTAAAGCCTTGACCTGGGGTGGACAGGAAGGTAATCGCGCTTGCTTGGGTTGCCATAACGGAGAGCCCAATGGTCCACCATTTCATATCCTTATTGGACAGCAGGTAGCCTTTGATATCCTTAGAACCCCTACTTTTCCATACACCGTATGACACGATCAGTAGGGTGGTACCGATCATGATGAGCCAGTCTATCGTACTCATGAGAAGTAGCGACTAAATAGATAAAAGAGAATAATCAAGACCACTAGCTCTGCGAGGACAAAAGTATATAAGCCTCGCCAGCTTTTGAATAGCGGGAAGATTTCTCGTAGTTCTTTGTCTTCTTGCTCTTTGACCTCTTGGGGCGATTCAGCCATTATTTTGCTTCTTTACCGAGTGAAACGATATTGGCAAAGAGACGATACGCTCCAGGTACACCTGCGGGCAGCTCTCTAAAAAAAGAAAGGCCTGTATAGACAAAATAACCATCACCATATTCGGCCACCAATAGACTGCCTTGCTTGGGGGATTCACCGGGATCATGAGCCTCGAAGATCGGGGTATATTCCTCTGACCACTCGCTTGGAAAGTAGAGTCCACGTTCTTGTACCCAATTTTCCATATCGGCCTGAGTGATTTTATTAGGAGAATTGAGCACAGGATGCTCAGGGGCTAAGAATTTCATAGCTGCTCCCTCTACCGACACTCGATCACGCGATAATTTCAATGGATAGGGCCCCGGCTCATCGAGCAAAAGGCCATAAGTGGTGTTGTATTGGCAAATATAAGTACCGCCCTGCTTGACATATTCCATCAGCTGAGTGTGATGGTATGGCATGCGGCGATTGGTGTTGTAGGCACGAATACCAGAGATCACGGCATCAAACTGCTGGAGGCGTTCGAGGGAGAGGTTTGCATCGGTGAGAATTTCTACTTCGTATCCAATCTCTTCTAAAGAAACAGGAACCTCATCGCCTGACCCCATGATATAGCCAATTTTTTGCCCTTGTTTCTCCACGTTTACGCGTACTAGATTGGTACTCGCTTCATTGAAAATCATTTGGGTGGGGATGTGGCCATAAGCAATACTCAGCTGGGAGTGAGAACTGGTTTTACCATCGACGGTGATTTTTGCCTGTAGCTTGCCTACACTTTGGTATGCTGGAGGCGTAACTTGGATCGTAGCGTTGCGCTCAGCCCCTTTAGCTTCAAAGTCATAGGATAAAGTGGGAGGCTCGACTTTCCAGCCTTCGGGAACGCTAAATTCGATGCGCGCACTCGATTTCTCACCAAAAGACTTAATGATTAGAGGGACTTCTTGCGAACCAAGATCCGAAAAGATATATACCTTTTTGTTAATATTTACTGTGACAGGTGGGGCGATCACGAACGGACGATAGAGTTCGCCAACGGCGCGGTCCACATAACGGTGGACCACTGGCATTGAGTAGGCTAAATCTTCCCCTTCAATGCGAAAATGAAATTCTGCTGTAATGGCAGGAGGATTCTCAGGTAATCCAATTAGGGTTTGTTCTCTAACATGGAAGATGCCATTTTTCCCGTCTTGGGTTAACCAATAGGGTTGGCTGACCTCCATAAAGGGCTCAATCTTAAAGGATTGCTTCAATTCTAAAACGTTGGCGTTGGTTTCCAAAAATTGAGGGGAGAAGTAGTTATTTAATAGTCGCTCTCCATGCGAAAATACCACATTTTGTAGCTGCACCGGAACATCAAGCCGCTTGAGAATCTGCATGCTAACCTCTACACTATCCCCTTGGGCAACAATGGCTTGATCACTGATCGCCTCAAACCACATGCCTGAACAATAAGCGATGGCTGTGAGTACCTCTTGACGTTTTACCTCAATCCAATAACCGGATTGCCCCTTCATGGCCTGATACGCCTTGATGAGGGTCGGTACGGTTTTTTCTGGCATACGCGGATTAAACTCTTCATAAGCCTTGCTGAGATATTTGCTGATTTGTTCGCCATTTTTGACGCGCTCCCAAGTGGTATTGATATCGTCAAAGAGGTCATTCTCCGGTTCGTCGCCAACTTCAAATTCCATGTGTTCGATGCGACTGCCGCGGATCAAAGCGGCACCGAAGGCTTGACATTTGTGCATGGAACGCGCCATAGAGGCAATTTCTCCGTAACTGCGTCCTAGGACAGGATTATAGGCGCCTATGTCCACACTGATGATTTTGGCGCGTTTGGCATCAGGGCGCCAAGTATTCCACAGCATACGGACGGGTTGCCATGGCTCGACAAATTCGAGTTGCTCTGGAAAGGCATTTCTGTCATTGGCGAGGGTAAAAGCTTCTTTTGCCAGCATATAAGAGGCAGTGTGGTGTCCGTGTCCACCGCCACCTTTTTCGGGACCAGGAAAACGGGTAACGATCACATCGGGGCGAAACTTACGGATGGTCCAAACCATATCTGCCAATACCGCGTCTTTGTCCCATATATTGAGGGTTTCCTCAGGAGTCTTGGAATAGCCAAAGTCAATGGCACGACTAAAAACCTGTTCTCCCCCGTCTATGCGCCTCGCACCAAGCAGCTCTTGCGTTCGCACAAGCCCCAGTAGGCTGCCTTTTTCATCTCCTATCAAATTTTGCCCGCCGTCCCCTCTGGTTAGAGAAAGATAGGCGGTACGGTAACCACGTTCTCTCGCAAAAAAGGTGATCAAGCGCTGGTTCTCATCGTCAGGGTGAGCAGCGACATAAAGAACGCTCCCGAGGACGTTGAGTTTTTTGAGCATCTCTTGGATCTCAGCGGCATTACGGGCAGGCAGCGGTGCCTGAGCGTTCAGCGGAGCTGTACTAAGCAGCCCCAAGGCAAGCAGGACTAGTCCTTGACGAAGTAGCTTATGCATGATAACAGATAGAGTTGGAATAGCGATTGTAAAGAGAATTTGAATATAAGGAATGATTGTCAATTAAAGCTGCTAACTCATTCCTGCAATAATTGTTGATAGTCTTCGGGAGTGTCTATGTCCTGAGCCGCCCCCTCAAAAGAGAGCGCTAGGGCCTGATCTTGATTGCTGCGGATGAGTTCTCTAGCGCCGTATTCCCCTTGCAGGGAACGCAATGCCGGTAACCAAGGATTGGAAAAAAGGGCTGGAACTCCCATTTTATGGCCGTAATCCGTAACCACTAATTTTGCCTCCTGGCGTTTGCGGGCAAGTAGAAGCTGGCTGAGCCAATTAGCGTCTACTTTGGGCTGATCGACGAGGCTAATCATTACCGCGTCGGCATTTTCTGGAACCAATGTCATCCCCGTCTTGATAGAACTGCTCATGCCTTCCTGCCAGTTAGGGTTATGAATAATTTTGACGGGTAAATGCGTCAAGCCTGGTCGAATGCTATCAGCATGTGCCCCCAAGACCACGACAATGCGATCGCATGGAGCGTGCAATAAGCTCAGTACTGCACGGTGGATCAGCGTTTGGCCTTGATATTGAAGGAGTTGCTTGGCTTTGCCCATGCGGCTTGCCTCTCCGGCCGCAAGTAGTATTCCTACGATCATGGCTCAATTTAGGAATGTTTGTACAATTCATCTGCAAAAGGCACGAATCGAGCAAAAATGAACCGGAGCGAAAAATTTATTTGCGTAACCGATTGGTTACATATATATTTGTAACCAAACAGTTACCTAACTATGCAAAAAGAGCGTAGAGACGTTTTTCAGGCGATAGCAGATCCAGTGAGAAGAGACATTATTGCACTCTTAGCAGAAGAACGATTGACCGTAAGTGCCATCGCTAAAAATTTTGAAATCAGTCGGCCCGCAGTCTCAAAACATCTGCGAATTTTGAAAGAATGTGGCTTGCTACAGATTGAGCCAGAAGGTCGAGAACGATATTGCCAAATCAAGCCGATTGCTTTGGTGCCGGCCTTTATCTGGATTGAACAATACCGCAGTTTGTGGGAGGAAAAAATAGATTCTTTGGAAGCATACTTAGCCAAATTACAAGCAAAAGATAAAACAGATGAATAAGTTAGAAACAGCAACCGATCGTACCTTAACGATTGAAAGAACCCTAAATGCACCCCTTAGACTGGTTTGGGAGGCTTGGTCTGAGCCAAAGCATCTTGCCAATTGGTGGGGTCCCAAAGGGATGGCAATTGAAGTATTGGAGTTTGACTTCACAGTAGGAGGGAAGTGGAAGTTTAAGATGCCCATGCCCAATGGGCAGGAGTTTATTTCGGAAGGGGTCTACAGTGAAATCATCCCCATGGAAAAAATCGTAACCTCAGCTGACTTCAAGCCCATGACCGTGGGAGTCGAAATGCATATGATATTTGAAGCCAAGGGCGAGCAGACACAATTTACGTTCCATGTTGTCCATGAAACGGCTGAGTATTGCAAGCAGCAGGAAGAAATGGGCTTTTACAATGGATGGGGCGCTGCCTTTGACCGCTTAGCGATGCATTTGGCTTAGGATTTTTTTAGGGCTTACTGCTACGCAGAACGCTTCTCTCGGCCTTTTGGGTACTAAAAGACAATGCCTTGCAGCGAAAACGAGCGTTCTGCGCAGCAGTAAATCCTATATCAATAACTCCACTTCAAGCGCAAGAAAACGCCTGTAGCCTGATGCCCAAAGGTCTCGTTCTGCTCACCAAAGAAGCTCTGCCCAATAAAATCAAGGGCCCAATTTTCTTTGATGGAATAGGTAATGCTCGGAATAAAGGCGACTAATTGCGTGCCTGGACCATAGATGATAGAGCCATTTACGGTACATAAAGGCGTTAGATTGCCAGAGGCAGAACCATAAAGGGCAAAGCGGGAAGGAAATAGGTTTTTAGGAGATAATGCCCCCCCTACCAAGCCCAATTGATTATTGGCGCCGCCGCCTTGCCCACGGTTGTTAAACAAGGCAGAACCACTGACATATAGCCCGTTGCCAAAAAGATAATCCAGTGCCACAGAAGCATTAAAACTGTTGATACTATCAGTCGATATTTCGGTGGGAATGAAATAACTCGCTTCTCCTTTAAAACCAATTTGGCCTAAGTTGCCAGCCCAGCCACCCCCAAACATGGCATCTCCCCGATAATAGCCTCCTAACAGCTGGACATCATACCCCTTGACATTGAACATATAAAGGGCGGCACCAACACTATTTTCGATAGTGTCATCGGGAGCAAAAGCTACTTCTACTCTGGAAACTACCCCTGGAAAGTATTGCACACGAATGGCATCGCTACCAGGGCGCTCCTCATAGTCAAAGTCTAAGAAGTTAAAAGCATTGAAGAGATCATTGGGATTCCAAACGGTATTGATCCCCCAGTTAATTCGTTGGCGTCCTAGGGTGATATCCCACTTCTCGTAGGAGTAATTGATGTAAGCACGGTCAATGATGCTGTGGAACAAAAAACCACCACCATCAATCCATCTAATAGAGAGGTCCACTAAGCCGTTGTAAGTGTCAACTTGATCGCTGTACAAAGGATTGAGCTTGATCTGATCGCCATAAAAAATGCGATTGCGCGTTTCTAGGCCAATGTCCCACTTCGCATTGGGATAGTAATGCAGATTGAGCCGGTTGTGAATCAGATTGTCGGTCAAACCAATGGTCGTGTCCAAAACCGGATTGGTGGCAAAGAATTGGGTCTGTAAAAACTTTACGTAGCCGCCAATATCGAGCTTTTGGGGCTTGTCTTGTGCGGCAAGATTGCCAATCGAGCAAAAGGCAAGAAGGGCTAGACTTGCTAGCATCTTCATCGCTATACTTTTGGACTTAATCTCTCCGTTCATCGCTTACGATTTTGCCATCTTCCAAGGTGATGACACGGCGGGCGCGGTCGATCACACGTTGGTCATGAGTAGAGAAGATAAAGGTCGTACCCTCTTTGCGATTGAGCTCGGCCATGATATCAAGGAGCGTAGCGGTAGATACCGAGTCTAGATTAGCCGTAGGCTCGTCAGCGAGGATAAACTTAGGTTTTGGAGCCAGCGCTCGCGCAACGGCTACCCTCTGCTGCTGGCCACCGGACATTTGAGCAGGACGGTTGCGCATACGATCTCCGAGGCCAACGGCTTCCATGAGTTCTTTGACGCGGGCATCTCTTTCGGCTTCTGGTCGCTTTTGTAGGAGCATCACAAATTCTACATTCTCCTTGGCTGTCAGGACAGGGATGAGGTTATAAGCCTGAAAGACAAAGCCAATGTTATGGAGACGATAATCGATCAATTCGTTATTGCTCAATTGGGTGATGTCTTGACCATTGATGGTGATTTGGCCGCGTGAAGGTCGGTCAAGCCCACCGATCATATTGAGCAGGGTAGTTTTTCCCGATCCAGAAGGACCTACGATGGCGGTAAATTCCCCCGCTTCGATCTGGATATTGACATCGTTGACAGCGTGTACATCTACTACACCGGTATATGTTTTATGAAGATTTTGAGTTTCTATGACGTTCATCTTTGTGAAAATTTGAGGGACGGAATTGGGGCAGTTTTCATTCAAATCTTCCTCAATTCAATAATTCAACAAATTATATAGCTCTTACTGCTTCGGCAGGGTTGAGACTAAGGGCTTTGATTGCCGGAAATATCGCAGCAAAAAGGGCCGTGAAGAAGACCATGATAGCAATGGTAAAATAGTAGGCAGTTTCGAGTTCGGTATAGACCATGGTCCCTACGCCCATGCTACTGGCGCCTTCGGCGATAGCAGAGATGTCAATCCCTGCGCTGCCAAAGTAGAGGGTCAAGCCGTAGGCAATCAGCATGCCGATGGGGGCACCAATGAGGGTCAAGAAAAGTGTCTCTAACATGATCATCATAAAGACTTTACCTTTGTTCATGCCTACCGACATCAGCATACCCAGTTCTCTGGTTCGTTCCATCACGGCCATATACATGGTGTTGATGATACCAAACAGGAGTGCCAAGAGGATAATCCCCATCAAGATACCGACCGTAATGCCAAAGCTTTCATCTGCCAGTTTGATGTCGGGAGCTAAGTCTTTCCAGTTCTCTACTTGAACATCGCCGAAGCGTTCTCCAAGAGAGGCTAGATAAACACTGTCCTCCGAAACTTCTTGCTCATGCAGAAGGAAGGCAATCTCATGGACGGGGAGTTCAGCGAAGCTGGTGTCCATTAAAGCCGCTAAGGCATCCTGCCGTACGTAAACATTTAACTCATCGAGTTTGGAGTTAACAGAGCGATAGACCCCAGAAATTCTAAAACTGGCGGCTTGAGTCTGACCATCTGATCTTTGGAAGGAAAGATTGATCTTCTTGCGCAGTTTGTAATCTTTGTTGCCAAGAGAATCCTCAGTTTCGTAACCAAGCTTTTCCATCAGGGCGGCTCCGACCCAAATGCCATTATTTTTCTTGATAAAGCTGTCTTTGCCGGCGATTTGGCGTTCCGCAAAGCGGGTCAAAGCATTTTCACTCTCCGGATCGATCCCATTGATCATGACGCCATGGGCACCGCGAGTATTGCTCAACATCCCTTGGACTACCAAGCGACCCGCCACAGCGGCTACTTTTTCGTCTTGACGTAATTGCTCGATAATTTGAGCGCCATTGGGGACGGTCAAGCTCACTTTCATTTCGTCCTTAAAGTCAGGAGCGTGTATTTGAACATGCGAAATGCGGGTTTCGATGATATCTCGGGCGCGACTTTGGTTGATACCGTAGGAAAAGGCGAGCATAAATATCCCAGCCAATAATCCTAGGGCCACCGCTGTAATCACCACCATTGATCTCAATTTGCTCCGCCATACATTTCGCCAAGCTATTAGTGTGATCATTTTTTTATTTGTTGATTTTTTGAATGGTTGAAGGCTTGATTGGAGCACCGATAATCAATAATTCAGTAAATCAAAACTTCAATCCTTCCTCCATTCAAGCATTTCTTAAACGTGCATGGCTTTGACCGGATCAATTTTCATGATGCGGATAGCCGGATAGATGGACATAAGGCAGGAGATCACCAAAACGATGATCGCTTGGTTGACGAAGATGCCAAGATCAATGGAGGTCATCAATACGGGTTCAAAGCCGTATTGCTCATAGGCTTCTTTGAGGCCTTCGAGGTAAACTGGGCTATAGTGAAAGAAGTACACCAAGGGAAAGGCAAAAATACTTCCAGCCAAAACGCCAAGGAGGGAAATGAAAATAGTTTCTAGCAACACCGTTGCCGCCAGTTTGATCTTTTTCATACCGATCCCAATCAGGACGCCAAATTCGTATTTACGCTCGGCGGTCATCATCAATACGGTGCCAAAGATGCCAAAGCCAACCACTAAGTACAGGATGCCCAATAAGATGACATTACCGCCTTTGTCAGCTTCCAACACTTGTACTAGCTCAGGCATCATAGACTTCCAATCCATGACTTCGTATCCTTCTGGTAAGTCTTCCTGTAGCGTTTGAGCTACTTGAGCGGACTTATCCGGTGTATTGATATCAAGGGCTAGTGAGGTTAGTAACTCAGGCGCTCCGTACATCTCTTGGGCGGCTTGCAGTGGGAGATAAACCAAGCGAGCATTGAGTTCGGGTGATCCTAGTTTCATGACGCCTGTAATGGGGTATTTACCGGCAGCGGTAACGCCATGATAGCCTTGACCTAGCAAAATGATGGTGTCGCCTAGGCCGATTTTGAGCTTTTCCAAAAGCCCTTGGGCTACGATGACCTCTTGGCCGTTGGCAGCAAAATAATTGCCTTGGACTAGTTTGGCTTGTAGCTTCGTAAATTCATCTTCTAGTCTTGGATCTACCCCTACCACCATGGCAGGTCTAGAAACATCCTCGGCTATGGCTAGGGCAAATGACTCCAATCTTGGCACTGAGCGTTCCACGGAGGGGTGATCATTGGCCACTTTTTGCACTTGCTCCTCAGCCGTAAAGGTATTGTCGATGGTTTGCTCATCCCAATATCCGTCTTGGTGGATTTGGACGTAGCCTGAATAGTAGCCCACCACATTCTGGATCATCTGTTGGTGCATGCCATCCTGGATGGAGTTCATCGCGATAGAAAGGAAGGCGGCAAAGAAGACCGCGGAACTAGTGATGAGCGTACGGCGTTTGTTGCGCCAAAGATTGCGCCACGCCAGTTTTAAGATCATCATGTGATAAGTGTGTAAGAGTGTATCGTATTAGCGAATGCGTTTTAGGTTCTGAACCGAGAAAAAGGTTTCGTCGAGTGGTACGTCAAACTTGAGGCTAGTGTACTCTAAGATGGTTTTATTGCCATCTTCTTCGACCGGTATAATTTCCATTTTAGCCGTGTAGGCTCTGCCATTGACGCTTTTGATCTGCGAGGCTTGCATGACGTTGACCAGATAACCGTCTTCGTCGAACGATTCTGTCCGCATTTGCAGGTAGTCCTTTTGGTCAACAAACATGTGTACCTTGCCCCAGACTACGGCTACATCTTCATGCGGGATAAGCTCGATTTTCCAGCATTTCCGGCCTTCGATGGTGCTATCTTTGAGTATTTTGTGATCGTAATCTGTGATAAGAGAAACTTCACGTACCAGATCATCATTGGTTAGGTCAGAGCCCATCCAGTTTTGCGACATCATAGAGCGAGAAAGTTTGATAGTGCGGCCAACTTTAGGGATATAGCTCCATACTTCATCGCTACGCTTGAGGGTAGCGCTACCTTCTTCGGCGGCAGGGGCGGTAACTACGATCAGGGCAAAATCGTCTCCTTTGGACCAGCTTTTCATGGACATGGTGCGCGTCCATTTGGGACGGACGATGGTCATGGTCATCTCCGACTGGGAGCTTTCGATGCCTCGGCGGACTTCTTCGGCTTTTTGGATGATGCTAGCCGCGTCTTGAGCGCTAGCGCTACCCAAGATCATGAGTAGCATGAGAGATATAGAAAATAATTTTTTCATATGTGTGGACTTAATTACAGTATCTGTTGATTACATCTTTTTTGATTTCTTCAAGGGGCAAGGCATCGCCTAGGATGATATATTGAAGGCCTAGACCGTCCATGATAGCACCCACGATAATGCTTTCTTTTTCGGGTTCTGGATGCCCTGAGTCTCGGAGCATTTCAGTAAGCACGGGCATCAGGACTTTGTATCGGCCTTGGATCATGTCGATGAGGTCAGGAAACTCATTGAGCTGCATACTGAGCTGGCCCATGAGCCTTTGGTATTCGAGATTTTGGGTAATGAACTGGAAAGAAAGCTCAAACAACATGCGTAAGCGATCTTTGCCCGGTTTTTCGGCCATGATTTTGGCGAGGAAGTCGTCTCCTTGCGCAAATTCATGGGTGATCACCCCCGTCATAAGGTCCTCTTTCTTTTCGAAGTAATTGTAAATCAGGCCTTTGGCTACTCCTGCATGCTTGGCGATTTGTGAGATAGAAGTACTGTGATAGCCTTTCTTGGCAAAAAGCTCAAAGGCGGCACGCAGGATTTTTTCGCGGCTTTGCTCACGGATTTCTTCAAATTGTTTAGAGGATCTGGGACTCATTGATAAATTTATGAATGACCGGTCGGTCAATAATACGAAAGAGTTTTTAAATAGTTCACATTTCGGGGGTGACTTTTGTTAGTTTTAAGGAGAATCTTCTAGAGATAAGCGTTCTGCGCAGCAATAAAAAGAAAAAAAAGCCCCCAAAGCAGAGGCCGAAACGGAGGGTAGGGGCAGAGAAGGGAAACAAATAGAGAGATGGATAAAGAAAAGAATACGAGCGAAGGGCAAGGAACAAGAGCTGCCCAACAATTGAGGGCTCCCTTCCTCATTTTGTTTTCAACATTTTTTATCCTCTCGGGTTGTTTTAACATCCGTCCTGTCGAACCGCCTAGTAGCTCTGCTTCAAACTGGGTAAGCCCTACTGATTATCAAATCTTGCTCAACAACCTGCAACTGTCGGTCAATCAACGAAACGTGCAAAATTATTTGCGCTGCTTCAATCAAGATAAACTCGATTTTCAGCCGGTGGCCAGTTTGTTTAATAACAATGAAAATATCTGGGTGAACTGGTCGATCTCTGATGAGCAGGCCTATTTTGATAATTTTGTGGCCGATCTGGCGGTTAATACGGGTAATTCGCTTTCCTTGACAGAGACGGATCTACAAGACGTTACTTCTGACTCTCTCAAATATGTAGGCGACTACCTCCTACGGGTCAACCATAGTGATACCAGTCTCACGACCCTATTTCAAGGGCAGCTACAGTTGGTGATTAAGCTTAATGCCTTCAACGAATGGGAAATTGAGCGTTGGACCGATATCGAAATCTATCCTGATAGCAGTTGGAGTGAACTCAAGTTGAGATATGTCCAATAAGGTTGTAAATTGTTGAGTATGAAATGGTTTTGCTTTATACCTCTCTTATTTGTTTTGAGCTGCAATCCCTTTGCACCCGATTACGACCCCGAGGGCTTGGCCAATGCCGATCTACTAGGCGATCCGACCAATATGGATGGTTTTTTTACTCTTTTTAAAAATGCCTACGAGCTGAGAGATACTACCCTTTACGGCCGACTTTTTGCCAGTGATTTTACTTTTGCCTATTACGACGCTGACTTAGGGCAAGAAATCCAGTGGGATCGGGCTACAGAGTTGACGACTTCCTACAATTTGTTTCAAGCGGTGATTAACGTCAATCTAGATTGGAATTTTTACACCCAACTTGATAGTACTGAAACGGAAGCTTCTGTCATTCGCAATTTCAATCTGACGATATTTGAAAACGAGGAAACCTCTTTTACAGGAGCAGGCCGAGCACGTCTGAGACTGCGCCGCGAAAAAGTTACCGACCCCTGGCAAATGTATTACTGGTTTGATGATTCCGATTTTTAAGGATTATTTGCCTTATTGCGCCCCTAAGCCGCCCTCTTTTCTGTGAATGATACCCAATCCTATCCAACTCTGATCTGGTACTTTGCTAGCCTCGCTCTAGCTTGCCTATTGGGTAGCATCTATCTTATTTATTGGGGCTATGAAGAGAGTTTTTTTCGCCTCAATGCTTTATCCTCCCCTTTTCTTGACCAGTTTATGCCGCATTGGACCCATATGGGAGAAGGGGCCATATTGAGTTGTGTACTGATCCTCTGGCTAAATTCTCGTAATCTCGCCTTAGCCATCAGTGTGGCTCTAGGCATGATAAGCGTAATGATCATAGTGGCGGCCTTGAAACAAGGAGTTTTTGCCGACTGGCATCGCCCAGCGGGAATTTACTCATTAGAGCAATTTCGCTTTTTGAGTCTCGGTCAGGAAAGGCATTATAGTTTCCCCTCAGGGCATAGTACTGCCGCCGCCGCTCTGTATGGCTTTTGGAGTTTTAGTATGGCTAGCAAGCGCAATTGGGTAGGGATACTCTGGGGCTTATTGGCTATTTCGATTGCTTATACACGGGTTTATATTGGCGTACACTTTTTGGGGGATATTATTGCCGGCTTAGGCTTGGGGTGTGGGATTATAGCCGTTTTTCTTTGGTTTTTTTACCCCTTCGTGGAACGCTCAATCGAGTCTTGGCAGGACAGAAAATTAAGCCTGTTACGCATCGGCATGACGATCTTTGCGGTCAGCTTAGGCTTATATGCTATTTGGAATCTGCTCGATACTTATTACCTCTGAGGCATGCTTGCAACACTCAACCAATGGGATCAAGACCTTTTTTTGCTACTCAACGGCTGGCACCATGAGCTTGTCGATCCTGTGATGGCCTTTGTGAGTGAAAAATGGGTTTGGATTCCGCTTTATGCGGTATTGTTGTTTTTGATCTTCCGTAAACTTGGTTGGCAGGGAACCCTTTGGACCCTGCTTGCCATAGGAGTGTTGATCACCATGAGTGATCAATTCGCCTCTGGTTTTCTCAAGCCAACTGTCGCTCGTTTTCGGCCTTGCCGAACAGAGGCTCTCGGGGAACTGGTCCATATCGTCAACGGGCATTGTGGGGGGAAATATGGCTTTGCCTCCTCCCACGCGGCCAATTTTTTTGCCTTAGCCACTTTCATGAGCCGATTTCTACAAAAGCCTAGCTGGACAATCGCCTTGTTCGGCGCAGCCGTCCTGACCGCCTACAGCCGTGTCTACCTTGGGGTCCATTATCCGGCTGATGTGATCTTCGGGGCGCTAATCGGGATTGTTTTTGGCAGCTTGATCTGGTATTCATATGCTCGCTTTATTGGTCCGCTACTTTCAAAGCCAGCGCTTCCGCCTCCATTCTCGGACCAAAATTCCGGCTCGTAACGCGCAAGGTGATCTTGGTGAGATTGTTTTTGCGATCATTAAGGACTACCAATTCGATCACTCGATCTTGAAATACTTTGGCATAATGGGTTATGCCCAAGGGAGCATCCAGTTCGACGGGTTCTTTACTACCCAATGAAAGATAGAGTTTACAAGCCTCAATCATCTCCTTGGCTTTTTCTTTATCCTCAAAGACCTGCACGTCTTCGATGCGATATAGCTCATCTCCTACGAAGTGATAATCCAGCCAACGAGTTTTGCTAAATTGATAAGTGAGGAGATTGGGACTGCTTTTGAGTTCTCCCAATGGGCGTTCGTAATGCCCTAAGTTGTCTGAAACCTTTTGGGCACTTTGACCAAAATCAAGAAAGGCACTGTTTTGCGCTGATACTGTGGTAAATGCTAGGGTGCATATTAGGATCACAAGGTAACGCATAAATTTGCTTCTGGATACAAATTGCGAAAAAATGGATTATCCAATAAATGAAAATCTATCCAATTATTACATTATGATTTTGTACGCTCCCCTCCCTTGTTTACTTTTGCGGCATTGTTGCTGTTTCTATGAAAGATACTACTAAATACATCTTCGTTACGGGCGGGGTGGCTTCCTCTTTGGGAAAAGGAATACTGGCAGCCTCTTTGGCTAAACTTCTCCAATTGAGAGGTTATCAGACCACGATTCAAAAATTTGACCCCTACATCAATGTTGACCCAGGGACGCTCAATCCCTACGAGCATGGCGAATGTTACGTAACTGGAGATGGGGCCGAAACTGATTTGGATTTGGGCCATTATGAGCGCTTTCTCAATACACCTACTTCTCAGGCCAATAATGTTACCACTGGCCGTGTCTATCAAACGGTAATCGAAAAGGAGCGTCGCGGCGATTATTTAGGGAAAACCGTCCAGGTAATTCCACATATCACCGATGAAATCAAAAGGCGTTTCAAACTGATCAACGATGGCGGCAAGTTTGATGTGATCATCTCTGAGATTGGGGGTACTGTGGGAGATATTGAGTCTCTCCCTTACGTGGAAGCTCTGCGTCAATTTAGATATGATCACGGCCCTGAAAACTGCCTGGTCATCCATTTGACTTTGGTGCCCTATCTAGAAGCTGCTGGCGAGCTAAAAACCAAACCTACGCAGCACTCCGTTAAGACTTTACTCCAATCTGGGGTACAACCGGATATATTGGTTTGTCGCTCAGAGCATAAAATACCGGCCGATGTGCGGGCCAAAGTAGCCCGCTTTTGTAACGTTGGTATCAATGCTGTCATCGAAAACTTAAACGCCAGTACGATTTATGAAGTACCATTTTTGCTTCATAAGGAGCATTTGGATACAGTAGTCTTAGAAAAACTCGGCCTTAGTTCTAAGCAAGAGCCTGATCTGACTTATTGGCGCAACTTTGTCAATCGCCTCAAAAATCCTTTGGACGAAGTGGATGTTGCCCTGGTGGGTAAGTATGTAGAATTACACGACTCTTATCTTTCGATTGTGGAGTCGCTTCACATTGCCGCAGCGGAGAATGAATTAAAAATCAACATCCATTGGATTCATTCCGAAGACATCACCGAAGGCAATGTAGCGCGTCTGCTCAAAGTGGCTGATGCCATCCTCGTAGCACCAGGATTTGGAGAAAGAGGATTGGACGGCAAATTGACCGCTGTGCGATATGCCCGAGAAAATAAAGTGCCCTTTTTTGGCATTTGTCTCGGGATGCAAGTTGCAATGATCGAATTTGCGAGAAATGTGCTAAAAATTTCCGAAGCAAACAGCACTGAGTTCAACCCTAAGACCTCTGACCCCGTCATTGACATGATGGAAGAACAAAAGAAGATCACGCAGATGGGGGGAACGATGCGATTGGGGGGCTACGAATGCGTGGTCAAACGTAATTCCTTAGCGCATAAAGCCTACCAAAAAACGCGTGTACTAGAACGCCATCGGCACCGATTTGAATTTAATAATGAATACCGAAAACGTTTTGAACGTCACGGAGTTTCTATGACAGGTGTCAATCCTGAAACAGATCTAGTGGAGATCATAGAGATCAAGCATCATCCTTATTTTCTCGCTACTCAGTTTCATCCAGAATATCAAAGTACCGTGGAAAATCCGCATCCTTTATTTCTGGCTTTTATTAACGCGGCACATAGCCATAGGCTCGAACGTGAACAAAATACTACGGTAATTGACACGGCCGACTGACGATTATTTTTTGTAACTTTGCGCTTCCAAAAGCAATCATAGCAAACTGATGGATAAAAATTCCGCAACTGGTCTCATATTGATTCTGCTGCTTACGATGGGCTACTTTATGTTTTTTGCCCCCAAGCCACCAGAACAAAAAAAGACCTCGGTAGAACAAACTACCACCTCCCCCGATACGGCAAATACTGAACAGAGCATGAGTGCTGTCAGTAAAATAGATCCTGCCGCACAAGATTCTCAGCGATTACAGGCCCTCGCAGACCAGTATAGCGACTTTTATACCCTAGTTGAGGGAGAAGAATTGATCACTACCGTTACCACTGACTTGTTGACCCTTAAGATCAGCAATAAAGGTGGGCGAATTATCGAAGCCTATCTCAATGATTATGTGACTTTTGATTCTTTGCCATTGCCGGTGATCCAAAATGCCCAAGATCAATTTTATGTAGAGTTTCCCTTCCGTAGTCGCTCTATTCGTACGGATGAGCTTTACTTCACTGCCCCTAGTCAAGATATTAAGCTCAGTGGTGCTGATAGTACGGACCTAGTCTTTACTGCGGATATTGGAGGAGGACGCTCTCTCAAGCAAATTTATCGCTTTAAGGGTGATACCTACGACCTGGGCTATTCTTTCCAGATGAATGGCATCCGTAGCGAGATGGGGAATCAGAAATTCTATGATTTGCACTGGACCTCCTATCTACCTAAGACAGAGCTCTCTCTCGACAACATGCGTCAGAAAACGACCATTGCATATTCGCTCTCTGGTGATGTCGAAAAAATGGATGTAAGCGATGAGCCTGATCCCGTCAAAGAGCAAACCCCTGTGGACTGGGTGTCCTACAAGAGCCAATTCTTTTCCTCTATCTTAGTAGCAGAGGAGCCCTTCCGCTCTACCAACTTGCAGATCTTGGTTCCTGATGAGACATCAGGGATCAACAAAATCATGAAGGGCAAATTTGTCCAAGACCTTGATCGTAGTGACAATATTCAACGTGATTATCGCTTCTACTTTGGGCCCAACGAATATGCGACCCTCAATAGCTATGATCTGAACTTCCAAAAGGAAATGGACCTTGGTTGGTCGTTGATCAGCTACATCAATATTGGTACAACTTATATTTTCAAATTTCTCGAAAAGTATATCTCTAACTACGGCTTGATCGTCATCATTTTGGCCTTCTTGATCCGTATGTTAGTACTCCCTTTTACTTATCGCTCCTACATCTCTATGGGCAAGATGCGTGTGCTCAATGCCACTCCTGAGATGAAAGCCTTAGACGAAAAGTACAAGGATGATGCGCAAAAGCTCCAGATGGAGAAGATGGCCATCTATCGAGAGATGGGAGTGAGTATGCTGGGGGGATGTTTACCGATGGTATTTTCTTATCCTTTCCTCATTGCGCTGTTTTTCTTCTTCCCCCAATCGGTAGAATTGAGGCAAGAGTCCTTCCTTTGGGCCAATGACCTTTCTACATATGATTCCATTATAAATCTACCGTTTAGGATACCCGGTTATGGACAGCATGTCAGCTTATTCTGTTTGTTGATGGCGATCTCGACTTTCGTTTTTACCTTTTATCAACAAAAGTCTCAGCCTTCTGCTGCCAACAACCAGATGAAGTATATCGCTTACATCATGCCGATATTCCTTCTCTTTTTCTTAAATAGCTATGCTTCTGGATTGAGTTTGTATTACCTCACTTCCAATATCATTTCGATTTCTCAGACCTTGTTGATTCGTCGCTTTGTCGATGATGACAAACTTTTGGCCCAACTACGGGAAAACCAAAAAGCCAATAAGAAAAAGAAAGGTAAGAAAAAGCCGAAGGGGCGTATCCAGAAATGGATGGAAGAGCAGCAAAAAAAGCAGCAACAAATGCAGCGTCAAGCCAACTCTAATCGCAAAGGCGGCAAAAAGCGCTAATTAGTCCAAAGATATGATAGCCGAGAGATAGGTAGTTTACTGCTTGTCTCTCGATTTTTTTTGCCGCTGCGCGGAACGCTTATATCTTAGGGCTTACGCAATCCGCTGCCCAAACCCGAACGTTCTGCGAAGCAGTAAAAAACGAGACCTCCTTTTTTACAGATCAGTGTTGATTGGTCTGCTGGGCAGAACGACTAATTGGGCAAATACCTATCAAAAATGAAAACTCGTCTACAAATCAGCCTTATAAAATTGCTCCTCATTACTTTAGTAGCCGTCGCTTGTAAACCAGAAGTAATCGAGCCAGATCCTTGTGAAATGTTACAATGCGAATTTGGGACTTGTGTGGATGGTAGTTGTCAATGCGATGAGTTTCACACCGGTCCTAATTGTTCGGAATTAATTATCCCTAAGACTGTAATCGCCCAGGAAACCGAACTGATATATGTCCCCAAAGCGTGTACGGCTTTTGATGGCGGAACAGGTCTAGATGCGATCAAGAGCGCCGATGTTTATGTGCAAATCCGCCGAGGTGCCGAAATCATCTATGATACGAGAGATTTGTATTTTCAAAACTCAGATTGCTTTGGTGGTTGTGAGTATGTTCGCTCAATTAAGCTGGATGTCGCTACCCAATATGAATTACGAGTTTACGATCGAGATGTCTCCACTAGCGATGATTTGATGGGTAGTTTTTTCTTCAAACCACAAGATAAGCTAGTGGGTTTGGATCAACTTTACTCTACTAAATGGCTGATGGTAAAAAAGGAAAATTCCTGTAGTAACGGTAACTTTAGTAGCAGTTTACCCATGCGCTTTTCTTTGGTTGACTTAGAATATGAATTCTAGAGAGAAGCGTTTTGCGAAGCCTAAACGATAGAGAGAACGCTTTCAAGTACTAAGACAATAGTATTTTGTACTGAATACTCTTTACTCTGTACTTAAAAAAAATGACGCCCCAGATCCACCAAAGTAGAAAGGGGCGTCTCGTGTAGTTAGTAAAAAGATTAGCCTAACTGCTCCAATACAGCTCTCACACTGCCGTGCTGATTCAGCATTGCTCGAGCGCTTTGGTAGTCCAGTTTACTACTGTCCATAATCATTCTAGTGCCTCTATCGATAAGCTTGTCATTAGTAAGCTGCATATCGATCATACGATTGCCTTGCACGCGACCGAGCTTGATCATGACAGAGGTAGAAATCATGTTTAGGACTAATTTTTGCGCGGTGCCAGCTTTCATACGGGTGCTGCCCGTAACAAACTCTGGTCCGACGATCACTTCTACAGGATAATCAACTGATAAACTGAGAAGAGAGTTTTCATTGCAGCTGATGCCGCCAGTTTGGATGCCATTTTCCATACAGGCCTTAGCGGCTCCAATAACGTAGGGAGTTGTGCCGCTTGCGGTAATCCCAAATACAAAGTCATCAGGAGAAATTTGATGGGCTTGGAGATCTTTCCACGCGGCGGCTTCATCATCTTCTGCATGCTCTACCGCCTTATGGATAGCCCCTTCTCCGCCCGCGATCAGGCCAATCACCCAATCATGAGGGACCCCAAAAGTGGGCGGACATTCAGATGCGTCCACTACTCCTAAGCGTCCACTAGTGCCACTACCTAGATAAAATAGGCGGCCACCCTTACTCATTTTTTGATAAACAGCCTCTACCACCGCTTCGATTTGTGGAAGGGCCTTGCTGACTGCTTCTGGTACACTGCGATCCTCTCGGTTGATGTTTTCCAGCAATTGCTGGGTGGACATCAACTCGAGCTGATTGTAATGAGAGCTTTGTTCAGTCGTCTTTAAGGTCATAAAACTTAAAAATGGTATCTCACAAAAGCTTCGATGGCTTCATATTCGGGTAGACCGAGTAAATCGTACATGCGAGCAGTATGGCGATTGCGATCTTCGGCCCGCTGCCAGAATTCACGGGGATCGTTGCCGGGGAAGAGGGCACTATCTTTTTGGGATTGATGACGAAAGATCGCCTGGCGTTTTTGTTTGAGTTCAACGGGGCTAATGGGAACGGCCATTTCGATTTCGTCAATAGGCCACTCTTGCCAAGCGCCGCGATAGAGCCAAACCCAACATTCCTGCATCCACTGGGCATCCTTGAGCCTATCGATCGCTTGAAAGATGGCGTCCAAACATACGCGGTGGGTGCCATGAGGATCAGATAGATCACCTGCGGCGAAGATTTGTTGGGGTTTTACCTCATTGAGTAGGTCTACAATAATCTGAATATCATCCTCAGACAAAGGCTTCTTTTTGACGCGTCCTGTTTCGTAAAATGGCATGTCAAGGAAGTGAGCGCGCTCTTCAGGAACCCCTGAATATCTCAAAGCAGACTTGGCTTCTCCCCGCCGAATCAGGCCTTTGATCATCTGAATGCTTGCAGTATCTGGTTGACCGGATTGCTTGGTGGCCAAAAACTCCCGTGATTCTTGATATAAAATTTCAGCTTGCTTAGCGTTAGTTGGGTCAAACTGTCGACTAAAGTCTTGGGCAAAGTCAATAAATCGAATGGCTGCATCATCAAAGACCGCGATATTACCAGAAGTTTGGTAAGCAACATGTACTTCGTGGCCTTGCTCTGCGAGGCGGATCAAAGTCCCTCCCATAGAGATCACGTCATCGTCTGGGTGAGGCGAAAAAATCAGACTACGCTTAGGAAATGGATCTTTTCTTTCGGGGCGGTGGGCATCATCCGCATTGGGCTTGCCGCCAGGCCAACCCGTAATGGTTCTCTGCATCCAGTTAAACACACGGATGTTGAGGTCATAGGCTGGACCATGTTCCGCAATAAGGTCGCCCATTCCGTTTTCGTTGTAATCCTCATCTGTCAACTTGAGGATAGGCTTATTGAGTCTCTTGCACAACCAAACGATGGCTTTACGGGTGAGCTTGCTGTCCCATTTCATAGGGCCAACCAGCCAAGGCGCTTGTTTTCTGATCAGTTGAGCCGAGGCCGCCTCATCAAGGATCACTTGTGCATTAGGATGCTTTTGCAGGAAAGAGGCTGGGATTTTTTCGGTAATCTCTCCCTCTACCATCTCCTTGACGATAGGCGCTTTGCCTTCTCCCCAAGCCATCAATATGATAGACTTGGCTTGCATAATGGTGCCGATACCCATGGTTACGGCCCGTTTTGGTACGTCTTCTTCGCGGAAAAAATCACTAGCCGCGTCGCGGATAGTCATCTTGTCAAGACGAATCATACGCGTGCGAGAATTGATCGAAGAACCGGGTTCATTAAAGCCGATATGACCGGTACGACCAATGCCTAGGATTTGAATGTCTAAGCCGCCAGCGGCTTCGATCTTGCTTTCATAAGCAGCGCAGTAAGCCGGAATTTCCTCTACGGCTAGCGTACCATCTGGCACATGCACATTGTCAGGATCAATGTTGACATGGTCAAACAGATATTCGTTCATAAATCGAACGTAACTCTGGAGCGCATCTGGTTGCATGGGATAATATTCATCCAGATTGAAGGTCATCACATTGGCAAACGAGAGTCCCTCCTCGCGGTGCATGCGAGTAAGTTCGTTGTAAACGCCAGTAGGGGTGGAGCCTGTTGCTAAGCCTAAGACTGCCATTTCACCTTTTGAAGCTTTGTGGCGGATTAGGTTTGCAATCTGTTGTGCCACTTCTCTAGAAGCATGGCCAGCATCTTCATAAATCCTAGTGGGGATCTTTTCAAATTGATACAGTGTGGGGGCAACCGTTTGGATCATGGTACTGATTTAGATTATTTCTATGCCTAATGCGATATATGGTCTCAATAAGGGGTCATGTTTATCCAGGCTACTCACCAGGATATCGACCTTTTTGCTTTCTCCTATGATATAGGGCTGTACAGTGTCTATTTTTTCTTTGATGACGAGGGATACTGTCTCTGCAGATGACTCCATCATAGCTCTTTTGACTTTGGTCTCGTCCCAGTCGATCTCTGTGATGCCAAGTTGATGGTGGATGGATCTCGTGCCGAGAACGCAAATATCCGCTCTTATGCCTTTGACCGTTTCGATTACTTCGGGGCCTATGGTTACTTGGGCTGTCTTGAGTAGCTTGCCTCCGATAAAGATGATTTCAATCATTGGGTGATCAGCCAATTCGACTGCTACTGGCAGACTATTGGTGATCAAAGTGATTTCGAGATGTTGTGGAAACTGGCGGGCCAATTCTAAATTGCTGGTACCTCCGTCCATGAAGACTACCTGCCCTGATCGAAAAAGCTTCGTGGCTTTGGTCGCAATTTGTTTTTTCTCTGCGTCAGCGTAAACCTTCCGATCTTGATAGCTGTAGGGATTTAGCGAATGAGAAACGGCCCCGCCATGCACTTTTTTGACTTGCCCCTGTTCGGATAGTTCTTTGAGATCACGTCTTATCGTATCTTCCGAAACCTGCAGGACTTGGCTCAATTCTACCGTAAGCACTTTGTTTTGTTGCCTAACAGTATCAAGAATGAGCTGATGTCTTTCGTCTTTAAGCATGATTTTGCGGTTTGATGCGCATTTCTTTCGCAATTATAAAGATAAAAACGCAAAAACATGCAGATGTTGGCAATTTTTTTTGACAAAGTCCGCAGAAACCCGCATTTTTCCCTCAAATACAAGTATATGTCTCTGCTAAAAGCTTCTTTTTTTTCTGGTTTACTGCTATTTTGCGCAACTTTCGGCGCAAACGCGCAAAATCTCGCGGCTTTACCCCCATTTTATGACGCAGCTAATGCCTGGGTTGATTCAATCATGCAAAGTTTGAGTCCAGAGGAACGAATTGGGCAGTTGTTTCAAGTGGCTGCTTATAGTAATAGAGGCCCAGAGCATGAAAGAGAGATTAAGAGATTAGTAGCGGAATATGGAATTGGAGGAGTAATCTTCTTTCAAGGAGGACCTGACCGCCAAGCTCGGCAGGTCAATTCATATCAGGCCATGGCCCAAGTGCCTCTCCTAGTATCACTGGATGGAGAATGGGGCCTAGGGATGCGCCTCGATAGTACCATTAGCTTTCCTTACCAGATGAGCTTAGGCGCGATCCAAGATGATAAACTCATCTATAAAATGGGTCTCGAGATCGCCCGCCAATTCAAACGTATCGGCTTGCATGTCAATTTCGCTCCCGTAGTGGATGTCAATAACAATGCTGCTAATCCGGTAATTAATTATAGATCCTTTGGCGAAGACAAAGAACTCGTCGCTCGCAAAGGCATGGCCTACATGCACGGCCTACAAGATGGCAATATCTTGACCTCGGCCAAGCATTTTCCTGGCCATGGCGATACGGATGTGGATTCCCATTATGATTTGCCCCAAATCAATCATGATATTAATCGACTGCGTGATATTGAGCTTTATCCTTTTGAGCAGTTGATGATAAACGGACTAGGTGGTGTGATGGTGGCGCATCTAAATATCCCAGCCCTAGATGCTCGGCCCAAGCAGCCTTCCACACTTTCCAATCCTATAGTTACAGATCTGCTACAAAAAGAGTTGGGCTTTCAAGGTATTGTCTTTACTGATGCGCTCAACATGCAGGGAGTAGCCAAATACTATGAGATTGGTAGGGTAGAGGTAGAAGCCCTTAAAGCGGGCAACGATGCCTTGGTTTTTCCACAAGACGTCCCTAAAGCGATTGCGGCGATTACAGCTGCGCTAAAATCCGGTGAGCTCCAGCAAATGGATATCGATCGTAAATGTCGCAAATTGCTTTTAGCAAAGTATTGGTTGGGTTTAGCGGAGGCCCACTCCGTGGAACGCCAGAGTCTTTATCAGGATCTGAACACTGCGGAAGCCCATCTGCTCAATCGGGAGTTAGTGGCGGCCTCTCTTACTCTGATCCGTAACCGCAACGATATTTTACCCTTCAAAAATCTTGAAAGTAAGCGCTTTCTAGCGCTCTCGATTAGTAAAAATGGACAGCGGACTGATTTTCAGAATATGTTAGGGCGCTACACAAAGATGGATTACGCCAATCTCAAGCCTGACGCTAGCAGCAGTCAAACGACAGCTTTGCGACAAAAGCTTGCCGATTTTGACGTGCTAGTCGTCGGTTTACATCAATTACAGAGTCGGCCTCGCAACAAAATTATCTATAATCAGGCGGTCCAAGACTTATTGACTGAGCTCAGTGCTTCTGGTAAAGCCGTGATTGTCGCCTTGCGCAATCCCTATACTTTGGACAAGATTAAGGGAATCGAAAAGGCAGAAGGGATCTTAGTGGCTTATCAAGGCAATAAGGTCAGTGAGGAATTGAGCGCGCAGATGCTTTTCGGTGCGATTGGTAGTAGTGGCAAATTACCCGTAACTATCAACAAAAATTTCCCTTTTGGTTTTGGGATTGAAACCAAAGGGGGTCTGAGATTGCAATATGGTGCTCCCGAAGAAGTACAATGGGATGGCGGCTGGCTAGAAATGCAGCTTGACTCTATCGTAGGCCTCGGTCTGGAAGCAGAAGCGTTCCCCGGAGGGGTCCTCCTTGTCGCCAAAAACAACAAAGTAGTCTACCAAAAAGCTTATGGCCATCATACCTACGACAAACAAATTGCTACTAAGACGGATGATATATTTGACTTTGCCTCGGTAACTAAAATCACAGGCCCACTGCCGGCTTTGATGCAACTACACGGTGTGGGAAAGTTTGATTTAGAAGCACCTATGTCGGCTTATTGGCCAGATTTTGAGGGGAGTAACAAGGCCGATTTGACTTGGCGCAATGTGCTGGCTCACAATGCACGCTTAAAAGCTTGGATTCCATATTGGACTTCTACTGTCCCTTGGTGGAACAAATGGCTCCTAAAGAAGCCCCTAAAGTTTAAGAAAAATACTTTTGCGATGGATTCTTCGGCTATGTTTCCGATCAAAGTGTCTTCTCAACTTTATCTCCACAAGGACTATCGAGCGAAGATGTACGAGGCTATCAAAAAATCACCTCTCAATGAAGCCCCTGGGTATTTATATTCTGGGCTTTCTTTTTATCTATATCCAGATATGATCACCCAAATGACGGGTCGAGAGTATGAGACCTATTGCAAAGATGCAGTTTATCGTAAGCTTGGGGCTTATACCATTACATGGAACGCTTGGCAGCATTTTCCGATGGAGCGCATTGTCCCTACAGAGCAGGACACCTTTTTTCGCCAAGAGCTCCTTCATGGTTATGTACATGATGAGGGAGCCGCTATGATGGGGGGGCTATCGGGTAATGCTGGTCTTTTTGGGACGGCTAATGACCTTGCTAAGATCATGCAAATGTACACCAATATGGGTGCATATGGTGGAGAGCAAGTGATTCCGGAGGCCAGTATGCGTGAATTTACCGCTTATCAGTTCCGCGAAGCGGGCAACCGCAGAGGATTAGGCTTTGACAAGCCTATGCTAGAAAATCGGGAAAGTGGGTATGTTGCTCCCAGTGCTTCTGAGAGTAGCTTTGGACATTCTGGCTATACGGGCATTTTTACTTGGGCGGACCCAGAAGAGGATCTAGTGATCGTTTTTATGTCTAACCGCGTGCACCCAACGCGCCTCAACCGGAAGGTCTATGCGATGGATATCTATCAAAAACTGCATGAGATATGCTATGCGGCTGACCGAAGAAAGGTGCCGACAATGAATAAATAAATCGTGCTAGTTGTGCGACTTACGGATTATATTTGACTCCAAGATTAGGCTTACCGCTGCGCGGAACGATTCGATTCCTAAAAATGGATTCGACTCAGTATGTAGGCAAATTGATCTTTAGAGGGAAAAGAAAAGTACATAGATATCTTAAAACCGCAATACTTTCATTCTCAGATATAAGCTTCCACCTGGAGCGGCCTTCTCATCGGCTCTTATCCAAATACCCAAAGGTAGTTCATCTTCAATTTTTAATTCAAGGCGACACAAATAGCTGTAGCCGCTAGGATTAGCTCGGGCGTAGGAAGGGATGAAATAAGCGGGGATTTGAGGTTGTGAGTTAGGTCCTAGGCCAAGCGGTTCGCTAAGTTTATTGAACTGAAGCCGTACTTCTTGCTGAAGGCTGTCTGTAATAGGTAAGTTAGTGCGGTAGGATAGTTCTTGTCCAAGCGCAGGTGTAATTGAAAAAGCTAGGCACAGAATCAGAATACAATACCTCATACCGTATATACTCAAATGAAAGTAAGTTGTTGGGCAAGGTAGCATTAAAAAATGCTAATATTTAAGCGAAGAGTAGAAATTAAAAAGTACCCAATACGGAGAATCGGTCTCCACGAACCATATAGCCCAATTTTCTTAGGTCTAAATATTTCTGTCTACATAGTTCAAAAGCATTGATCTGCCTGAATGTTGGAAGTGGCTCATGCGTTTAGTCTCTACATCATTGTCGGTAATTCCTTTCCGCGAAACGCTAGGTGATTTGAATAAAGTACTTTTTATCCCTAGCAATAGAGTTAATTGTTGCTAATATGTCTCTTTTTTGTCAAATGGAGTGTATTGGTGGCGTGACCTATTGCTTTTATGAATCTGATTAGGTAGCTTATTGTTCTTCCCTAAGTGATTTGTCAAAATTAAGCTTTAAGCCCGAAGACATTTTTGCCTGATAATAGGTAAAAAGCAGCCTCTTCGGACAGAGTTCTTATTCAAATACATATACGATTATGGAATTCAGAATCACTGGACAAATTCGGGAAAAAGAAAGCGGACTACCCGTCAAGGGATTAAAAGTTCGCGCTTATGACAAGGATCTACTTTGGGATGACTTACTCGGGGTAGCTTATTCAGATCAAGAAGGAAAATTTGAGTTGGATTATTCTGCCAAGGATTTTCAAGAGCTTTGGGACGCAAAACCAGATATCTATCTTATGGTGTATGCGCCTCCTCGAAGGTTACTCTTGAAAACCGACGAACAAATTCGCGTTGGAGCCAAGGAGGTGGAACATTTTGAATTGGAAATTGATAGACAATCATTGGGTTCCTTTTCTCCTATACCCTTAGAGGGATCTCCAATGATGCAAGAAAAATTGGAGGTTCTCAAAGATATACCTGCGAAGAAAGAGCTGCCTAAGGGAATATATGTGGAACTAGATCGCTTTTTTTCCATTGACAATAAGGACCTTGATATCCGGTTGCGTAGGGAAAAGGAGACGGGTGCTTATATCCTTGAAGCACCTTTTGTTTTGAAACAACGTGAGTTTCCTGCAATTAAAACACAAGCCTTAGATCTCAAATTGATCCGAGACTTTGACCTAAAATCGGAGCTTGATGGCGCTAGTTCGGACTTCCTCAAGACAAGATTCAAACCAGAACTACTGCAACCTCCTCGAAGGATAAATACTGAATTGGATATACCCAATTCAGTATTTCCCCCTGACTCAAGATATATATACAGAGATAATTCCTTTCCTTGGTGTACTGTTGGGAGAGTGGATACTGAAAGTGGGTATTGCACCGGTACTATGATAGGCAAACGCTTGATGCTTACCGCCAATCATTGCATCAATTGGACAGATGATGGAGCGGGCTGGGTGAAGTTTACCCCAGCATACTACAATGGTGATGCCCCCTTCGGAGTCGCATGGGCCAATCGAGTGATATATTGGACACGGGTAGATGGATCTGATGGATTGACGAATGCCGAATCTGCGTTTGATTACGTAGTATTGGTACTTGACCGCAATATGGGAGATCTTACCGGCTATGCTGGTTATCGCACTTATAATTCTTCATGGAATAATGGAAACTACTGGCAACAATTGGGGTATCCTTCAGATCTTTCTGGCGGAGAAAGACCAGCATTCTTTGGGGGTGGGGCGATTACCTCAGTAGAGTCTCGCAATACAGCTGGTCAGGAAGGTTTCGTACTAGGACATTTTATGGATACTGTAGGCGGCCATTCAGGAGGACCTTATTGGGGATGGTGGGCCGACGAACCATGGCCTAGAGTAGTGGGGGCCGATAGCTCGAGTCCTTCTAATCCTGGAACAGGAACCGCTGGAGACAATGAAGCAGGTGGAGGGCCTGCACTTTCAGCACTCATTTCTTGGGCACGCGCAAACTATCCTTGAAAATAGTTATGAAGCTAAGCGATTAGCCGTTTGGCCATACGTGAGTCTGAGTCTGTCTGGCTAAGGTAGCTGTAAACAACATGAGTCATCCCTACGTTAGGGATGACTCATGTTGCGTTTTACCAAATTGTAGCAGCCTACAATCCAGAAATAATGTCTTCGTTAATTTTAACGTAATCGTTATTGCCCGCTTTCTTAGCCATTTCCATGGCCATAGTAGCAGCGGCTTTAGCTTCTTCCTTTTTGCCCATTTTGGCGAGGATACGTGCTTTGTCAGTTACCATCCAGAAGCGGTCTTTACCCCCAAGCTCCATACACATGTTGATCCATTCCAAAGCCTTATCCATATCTTTGTCATTGTTGGCATAGAAGTTAGCCGCAGCGCGGTAATCGTTCATGCTCGGACCCGCCATAGTACTTTCGATAGAAGCCATAACTTCTGTCTCTGTATCTATTTTTACCGGTATGCTTACCGCAGTATTTTCCCAAATAATGAAGATGTTGGCTGAGTTACCAGTGATGTTACTAAAGCCCATAGAAAATGACTCTACCGTAACAGGGTATTCCTGAGGTTCAACGGTAAAACGGGCCACCTCATTTTTTTCATCATAACCATTGACATTTCCACCGAGACGGAGGTCGCTATAAAACATCACAGTCCAAGTTTCTTCTCCAGGCATAGTATAGATCGCATAGGTACCAGCCTTCATATCTACACCGCCAATGTTGGCATCACGGTCAAAGCTGATTTTGGTAGATGCGTTGGCTCCAGTGCGCCAGATTTTACCAAAAGGAACTAGTTCGCCATAGATCGTACGTCCCCGCATGGCAGGACGAGAATAGTCAATGCTAAAGGTAGCTAGACCAACTGCTTGTTCAACTGTAGAAGATGGACTAGGCGCTGGTGTTTGGATTTGCGCATCAACGCTAGTGAATAGGCCCAGTGTCAGCAAGAATGCGAAAACAGGGGTGAGTACTTTTTTCATTTCTTTTTGCATTAGTAATTTGAGTCGTAATTATGCTCAAAGCTAGGTAATGCGGCCTTAAAATCCTATCTGTAAAAATTGCCAAACTAGTCCGGAAAGGTGAAAGATAAGCGACTTAAATGGTTTTTAAGTTAATACGAATAATGGGAATTTTGAAGTATGTAAAGTCCATTATCATTATTAAATGAAAAGATACCCACTGCTCTTCACCCTCCTTCTGACCTTTTTGATAATAGGGCCAATTACGGCTAAGGCCCAAACCACTTCACGTGCAAAACAAAAGCGCGAAAGAAAAAAAGCATCCCGCAAAGCTGCTGAGTTTGCCAATCAATGGCAAGGGGAGGAAGCGGCAGCGCAGGCCTCTTCGGATGATCTCGAAGAAGCGTTCGGCGAAGCCGCAGCAATAGAAAAGACTCAAAATGAAGCAGAGCCGCCCGCCGCAATAACAGCGCAAGACAGTATATTGACCTTTGGCCCCAATAGTATTTATACCCTTGAGGAGCAGAAAAAACTAAAGCTTTCTGCCCTCAAACAAGCAAGGAAAAAGCTCGACAAAAAGTCAGAAACTTTTGCCAGAGATTTGGCAAAAATAGATTTGCAAGAGCGATACTGGGATGCAGAAGACATCAGAGAAGCGGTGACAGAAGGGAAATATGTCTTTTCTTTTCAAACTATACGCGGTCCTAAACTGATTAGCTACGATGAAAACGGAGAATGGCTTAGCACGATAAGCTTGCTCAACCACAATCAAGTACCCGTGGGTGTGAGGAAACTGGCGAAAAAGTTTGAAATGGATGTGATGCAGTTTGAAGATAAGTTTCGGATCGAGATGCGAGATTTAAGACGACCAGTTTACGCGGTATATACTTCACAAAGAGGCTTATTGCTAGATACAGTTTTACAACAGCCAGATGGGATGCTACAAGAAAATTTGGTAGCGGGAGTGGAAGTATATGGTCATGGTAATCACTTTACTCACGGGAGGTTTTTACAAACTATGAATCCAGATGATATTGGTTTTTTGGCAGTGGTGATTACTGCTGATGGTTTGGAGGTGCCAGAACGTGATATTGTTAGGTTACTAGAAGGACAGTTGTTTTTGTATCCACAGCATTTTCAAAATGCCCAAAGCTCCTGGACACCTCCTTTAGGATGGGAAAAAGGCAAGGATTGGTTTGTCAAACCAGATTGGGAGCCTGAGTACAATCGTTGGTACCCAACTCAGGATTGGTATGTTGATACTGACTGGTAAAAATAGCTTACACAAATGCTGTTTTTATGATTTGAAGCGGACTTCGGTTCGCTTTTATTTTTTTAGCTAGGCGAATTTTCTATTTTCGGGGTCGAAAACAAAAGCTCTCCTATGCTTCTCGCAGTAGATATTGGCAATACAGACATTGTATTTGGCTTTTTTGAACAGGAAAAAGGTTGGGGCGCAGAGATGCGTCATCCATCAGCACATTATACTACTGCTGGTAAAACATTTAAAAACTGGTTGGTTGAGCATAGTATAAGCCCTCATTTGATCAATAAGGTGGTGCTCAGTAGCGTAGTGCCTGGCGTAACTCCCAGCTTACTTGCTTCTCTCAAATCGCTCACTGGCATTGATCCGCTTATCCTTGGCATGGAATTGTATGAAAAACTACCTTTGGATATTGATAATCCAGAGGAAATAGGCTCTGACCTAGTGGCAAATGCTTATGCTGCCTATCAAATGTTTCAAAAGGCTTGTATCATCGTGGACTTTGGTACTGCTTTGACCTTTACGGCCGTCTCATCTGCTGGTGAGATTATGGGAGTTGCAATTGCCCCAGGGCTAAAAACGGCGATGAAGTCTTTATTTGCCAATACCGCTCAATTGCCAATGGTTCCTCTCGACTTGCCTGATTCCGTCATCGGCAAGAACACTGCCCATGCCGTGCAGGCCGGCATATTAGTGGGCTATGTAGGCTTGGTCAATGAAGTGCTGGATCGTATGATGGCAGAAATGGGAGGGGAAGCCGCTCTTGTTGCAACGGGTGGCTTGTCCTCAATACTGAAACCTGTCCACAAACGATTTGATCATATCGATCGCAAGCTTACCTTAGAAGGATTACGCATGATATCTGAGAAATACGGATAAAAATATCTGGCTTATGACGCCTAACCGAATTTATGTTGCTGCTACAAGCCAACACGTTGGCAAAACTACCTCTACGCTGGGGATTGTTTCGGTATTGAAAGAAAATGGCTTGAATGTAGGCTACTGCAAGCCTGTGGGGCAACAGTTTATTGATGTAGGACCTAGTCGGGCAGACAAAGATGCTCTCCTCTTCTCGGGTACGATGGGATTTGAGTTAGTACCAGAACTTCATAGCCCTGTAATCCTAGGTTCTGGGGCCACCACCAGTTATCTCGACAATCCTGATCAGTTTAATTACGAAAATAGAATTTTAAAGGCCTCCAAAATCCTGCAGCAAAACCACGATATTGTGGTTTATGAGGGGACTGGTCATCCTGGGGTGGGCAGTGTGGTAGAATTGTCTAATGCCAGAGTAGCTCGCCTTTTGGGCGCAGGAGTAATTATGGTAGTAGAGGCAGGGGTAGGTAATACTATCGATCGACTTACTTTAAATCTATCTCTCTTCCGCTCTCTAAATATCCCCATAGTTGGGATCATTATCAATAAAGCACTGCCGCAAAAAATTGATAAAGTCAAACATTATGTAGGCAACTGGTTAGCGGCACAAGAAATTCCATTATTGGGCATTTTGCCTTATGAAGAAGAACTGGGCCTACCGGTAATGGCCACTATTGCTTCGGCAGTAGGAGCTAGGGTGCTGCACAATGAAGATCAACTCGACAATCGAGTGAGTGATATAATTGCGGGCTCTTTGATCGATTTAAAAAACAGTGTTGACTTTTGTAACCAACTTTTAGTCGTGAGTTATAAGCGATTAGGGGAGGCGATTAAAAAGATCCAACAAGTTGAACGCTTAGCCCATTTAGAAAAGCAGCCCCTATCAGGGATCATTGTCACCGGTGAGGGAGAACTCAGCACTGAACAGTTAGAATATATCGAGACTAATCGCATACCAGTTTTACGTGCAAAAATTGATACCTATGAGGCGGTTATAAAAATTAGTCGAATTGAGGTTAAAATCAATAACCGCACTCCTTGGAAGGTAAAGAAGGCGGTAGAACTCTTCCGGACCCATATAAATTTCCCCTAAATTGGCATAGTTAGCTTTTTCGGTGGGATTTTGTTTATTTCGCCCTGCTTGGGCATATATATGAGACCCAAGGACTTAGCTAAATACTACATATGAAAGTCCTCGTAATAGGAGCTACCGGACGATTAGGCAGTCAATTAGTAGAACATGCTTTAGAGGCTGGGCATGAGGTTACTGCCTTTGCCCGCAATATTGACGAATTTCCCTTAACTCACCCCCAATTAAGCTTGAAACAAGGGGATGTACTCTATCCTGCCTTAATTGAAGCCGCCCTACCCGGACATGATGCTGTCTTATCTGTAATTGGTATTCGGCAGTTCAGGGGGCCTATCACCCTACTCTCTACGGGTATCCGCAATATTATCAGCGCGATGAAAACCAAAGGAGTTAAGCGACTGGTTACCATTACAGGGGCAGGTATCCTGCAAGAAAATGATTGGCAGATCGTAATGGAATCCCTCAGTTTTCCCCCCAACTTGCAAAATATCTCTTTGGATCATTTGAGAGTATGGGAGCTTTTGAAGATTAGTGATCTGGATTGGACAATTGTTTGTCCTGCATTTATGCACCAGTCCGAAAAAGCAATCGATGACTATATCGTCAAGGCTGATTACTATCCTAAAAACGCTAGAAACGAAGCCTCTGTAAAAGGGGTGGCCGACTTTATGATCAAAGAATGTTTTGAGAATAAGTTCTTAAATAAAAGGGTAGGGATCGCTAGCCCGCTAGATTGAAATTAGGGTTTCCTTTATTTCAAATTATCGTCTATATTTGCGGCCTAGGACCCAATATACCGACATTAAAAGCTAATGAAAATAGGAATTTTAGGAACCGGAAATGTAGCCAGAGGGCTCGGCAAATCACTGACTCATCATGGCTATCATGTAATGTTCGGTTCTCGCGACTCTCAAAACGCTAAGGCGCTTGCTGGTGAAATGGAACATTTTGCCCAAGGAGGCACCGTAGCAAATGCCATTCACTATGGTGAAATAGTCATCGTGGCTGTTCCCTACAAAGCCGTAGAAGCTACCTTTCGAAATATCGATACCTTCCGCGACAAAGTCATCGTTGATTGTACCAACCCGATTATTTTTGGAGAGATGGCTGAGTTGGCAATTGGGCATACAACTTCTGCTGCTGAGCAAATCGCAAAAATGGTACCTGGGGCCCAGGTCGTAAAAGCTTTTAACACTAGTTTCGCCAACCATATGGAAAACGGACCATACTTTGGTCCGCATGATGCTAGTATGTTTTATTGCGGTGACGATGAAGAAGCCAAAGAAGCCGTTTGCAAACTAATCGAAGCAGTGGGTTTTGAACCGGTAGATTGTGGTCCTTTAGATAGCGCCCGTATGCTTGAGCCTATGGCTGCCCTGATTATTCGGTTAGGGTATAACCTTGGAATGGGCAATGAGATTGCCTTCAAGTTGCTCAAACGCGACTAGCCCCCAATCAGTCTGTCAGACTTAGCTTTCATGACACCACGCTATCAGGCCCTCGCACTTATTCGTAAGCGCTCCAAGCATGAGCCTGAGCAGCAAGGTGTGCGCCCAAGTGAACTCTTTGGGGTCAATGTGTTCTCAAGAAAGATGATGAAAAAATATCTTTCTTTAGACATTTTCGAAGCGCTTCAACAGAGCATCGTCGAAAGAAGAACCCTCGATCGAGCTATTTCTGGGCCTGTCGCCAATGGGATCAAGGCTTGGGCTATAGATCATGGCGTTACCCACTATACTCACTGGTTTCAGCCACTAGGAGGGCGCACCGCCGAAAAACATGAGTCTTTTCTAGCGCTTACCGATGGAGAAGTTATCGAAAAGTTTTCAGGAGAAGAATTGAGCCAGCAGGAACCTGACGCTTCTGCTTTTCCTTCTGGTGGGCTTCGCCGAACATTTGAAGCCAGAGGCTTCACTGCCTGGGATTGTAGTTCGCCTATTTTTATCTCTGAATCGGACTACGGTAAGACCCTCTGCATCCCTACCATATTTGTCTCCTACAATGGAGAAGCATTGGATTACAAAATCCCCTTGTTAAAATCTATTGCTTCCCTCAATCAAATTGCTACTCAAGTGGCTCATTATTTTGAGCCAAACGTCAAGCGTGTTTATCCCTCTCTAGGGATGGAACAAGAATACTTCCTCGTCGATGAGGCACTTTATGAGCTTCGCCCTGATTTAGTACAGACGGGGCGTACCCTCTTTGGCTATCATCAGGCACATAGCTTTCAGTCAGGAGAGCAATATGCAGCTGCGATTCCAGAGCGGATCAGGGCATTTTTTAGCAGTCTAGAAAGTCGCTGCCTAAAATTGGGAATTCCTTTGAAAACTCGGCACAACGAACTTGCTCCGGGACAATTTGAAGTGGTGCCTCAATACGAACCCATCAATGTGGCTATCGACCATGGGCTTATGCTTATGGAACTGATTGACAAGCTTGCTCGAGAGCATGGTTTTCGGGCCATTTTACATGAAAAACCCTTCCAAGGCCTCAATGGATCTGGTAAACATAGTAATTGGTCCTTACATACCGACACCGGTATTAACCTATTGGCTCCTGGCAAAGATCCAATGGGTAACCTCATGTTTTTGACTTTCTTTGTGGCTGTGCTTAAAGCGGTCGCTACCCATAGTGAATTGTTTCGAGCGAGTATAGCTTCTGCGGGCAATGATTTACGCTTGGGCAATTCTGAGGCCCCGCCTTCGATACTGTCTGTATTTGTTGGCCAGTATCTTGGCAAGATTCTGCAGGATATCGAAAACCCACCTCGCCGTCGTCGCAATGACGAAAATAGCGAACTGATGCACCTTGGTATCAGTGAAATTCCTGAAATTTTATTAGGCAATACCGACACCAATCGCACCGCACCATTCGCCTTCACTGGCAATAAGGTGGAGTTCCGCGCAGTGGGAGCCGCAGACAACAGCTCCTTCGCAATGACAGTATTGCATACTACCCTGAGCCAACAATTGCAGCGGTTTAAACGAAGGGTTGATTCTAAAATGAACCGTGGTAGAGTCAAAGAATCTGCTTTGCTTGATATGATCCGTGAATATATCAGCGAGAGTAAAGATATCGTACTCGAAGGGGATAGCTACAGTGAGGCTTGGATCAAAGAGACCAAAAAGCGTAAGCTATTTGATCCTCCCCATACGCCCGCAGCTCTAGAGGGATTAAACTCTGAATCGGCGCGCAAGCTGTTTGCAGAAACTAAGTTGTTTTCAGATGCCGAAATAAGCGCCCGTCATCAAATATTATTAGAAAGCTACCAAAATCAACTTTCCGCTGAGGCAGATAGCCTGTATGAAATAGGCACCACTCAGGTGATCCCTTTAGCTTTGGATTATCAGCGAACGCTTTTTGAGAGCATTCAATTAGCTGGTGCGGCGGGCTTTAAAAACGAGTCAGTTACTACTCAAAGAAGTCTCGCGGGTAAAATTGGGAAGTCTGTCAATGAGCTTTACCGTCTCTTGGAGAATATGAAAAAGGTCGAGGCTAAACTGAATACTAAGGAGCTTAAAGAAAAAGCCTATGCCTATGCTGAGAGTATTTTGCCATTCTTTGATCAAATTAGGGGGCAAATAGATTTTCTCGAACAAAATTTGCCGGACGAGAAATGGCCCTTTCCGAAATACCGAGAACTCTTATTTTCCCGTTAAGCACGTCCTAGGCCAAAGCCTTTTGCCAAGTTTGATGCGGACCCAGCTTCACCTCCTCTTCCGCTACCACTAGGCTTATCTCTGTATTCTCACGATTTGTGATCTGGAGCTGCTGCTTGTCCAGCTTCACTCTGATGCTATTATTGAGCCAGTGTAGTTTTACTGCAAAGCCATCCCATGCTTTTGGCTTTTGAGGTTTTAGGTGGAGATTGCCGTCTTCGACGAACGCTTGTACGAAGCCATTTACTAAGGTCAAAAAAGGCCCCGCAAGAGAAGGGATATTTAGCCCTCCCCGTTTTCGCAAAATGATGGGATCTTCTAGCTCTTCATGTGCGTCTGTCAATTGCTGGAGTGCTTGGGAGATTTCGCCTTGTCGAGCCAAAAGGATACTGTGCAAAGAACGAGATAGCGGTGCTTCGTGTACCGTTTTTGGCGCAAAAAATTGAAAAGTGGTTTTTTCAATATCAGGATCAAAAGTATGAGGAAAAAGATAGAAAGCCCACAAAACGTCAGCTTGCTGGAGAAAAGGGGAACGCAAGCGTCTATCTTCTGACCAATTTTGCCAAAGTGGTAATGCATTTGGTGGAATCTCTTGCAATTGGACTTTGTCTAGAAAGCCATCTTGCTGCAAGATTAGATTCATCTCTTCATATTGAGGGAGATACATACTTTCCGCAATTCGTTCCCAGTTGCGAGTCTCGGCAGAAAAATCCAGATCCGTTTTTCCGATTAAGCCAGCATATTGTACGGCTTCGTTTTCTCGCAACCATTGGAGTACTTCGACGGCATAAGTCAAAGTCCATTGACACAGATAATTTGTCAACCAGTTATTGGAAACGCTGCTTTCATACTCATTGGGACCAGTAGTTGCGAGTAAGACATATAGCTGCTTGCGAGGCGAATAATTGACTCTATCAGCAAAAAAACGAGCGATTGCGATGAGGATTTCCGCTCCTTTTTCAGCCAAAAAACGAGTATCTCCAGTGTGGCGATGGAAAAATTTGATTGCCCAAGCAATGAGGCCGTTGCGGAAAATCTGTTGCTGACTCAATCTTTGGTTTTCCTCGGTTTCTCTACCATACCAAGATTGAGCAGGGTAGAGGGCTGCCCCGCGTTCGAAGCCAAGTTCAGCGGCTAGTTTTTGGGCCTCCGCTAGCGTATTATAGCGGGATTCAAGGATTTGCTGCGCAGAACGATTTTCTCCCTGCCATAAATAATAAGGTAGCAAATATACCTCTTGGCCCCAATCTTGGCCTTTTTGCTGATTGAGGTTAAAGGCTCGGCTTGGCAGTAATTGACTTTCCTTACCCGCCAGTTGCTTAAGCTGGAAATGGTTGTACCAAAAGTATTGTTGTACTGCTTGACTCGCTTCAATGCTAAGAGATTGGCTATCCCACCATTTGCGCCATGCCTCCGCTTGCTCTGTTAAAAGTAAAGTAAAGCCCTTGCTAAAAACATCGCTCAGACTTTGCTGACAATGGTGAAGTAATCTTTCTGGTGGGTATTGACCGGAATGGAGATGCGAAGTGAATTTATAAATAGTAGTCTGAGAGCCCTTGGGAAGGGTCAAACTAATTTGATGTCTAATATGGCCGCTTGGACTATCAGTTTGGGGGTTACAATCAAGTTTATAGGCATCCTGAAATATGGCGTAACGCATGCCACTACAAACGTAGTCTTGGTTTTTTTGTAGCAATAAGAAGCCCTCATTAGCTTGGTTTTGCCGACTCACCTCACGCCATGATTTTTTTATTGGAGCTTTTAGATCAAGGCTCAATTGTAGCCTCGCAGGTAAGTTTAATGGGATAACACTATATCTAAGGCCAATAATTTCTGGCTTCTCTAAGGCACAAAAGCTGGTACATTCGATGCGGAGATGATGTTTGTTTTGCAATTTGATGGTAAAGCTGCGTTTAAGATTCCCCTCCCGCATGTTGAGCTGATGCTCATAATCCTCAACCTTAGCCTTCGCTAAATCGATCTTTTCGCCATCTATTTCAAGGCCTAACTCTGCCCAATGAACCATTGCATAGGGGGGCAGATAACTATTTTTACTGCTATCCCCACTGTAGCCTTCGGCAAAATAGGCCCTACTTTGCAGCAAGCCATTGGAAAGCCCCATAAGGGTCTCCTCAACTTTTACTCTATTGGGGTCAAATTGCTTATAGCTCTTTTTCCAGGCCTCCATATTATCGTTTGATTTCAATCTCAACAATTTCGCCTTTAAAGGCTACCGGAATCCGAAATATTTTGCGATCCTCATCCCAACTATTTACCGCCACCAGGGGAATCTTCTTCCCATTGAGTTTGACTTTACTGGGCGGAGAATCGAGCCCATGGATGGTGATCATCAGTTTTTTTAGCTTGTTATAATAGGTTCTTTGTGAATTGGAGGCGGTGATAAAGAGTTTTTTTCGAGATGGAGCTGCTGTAAACTGGAGCAGTTGAAAGCGTTTACTTCTCAGGGTCTCAGTACTGATTCCATCATCCCAGAAAAGTTGTCCAATTGAATTTCTTTCACTGAGGTAGTAATGTATCTCAAAGGTATTGCCGCTGATTTGGGTGCTATTTTCCACCGCTTTTGCATGCATCGGAATAAAAGCGCCGGCTTTTACAAATAAAGGCATACTTTCTTGGCTAACACTAAACTCTTTGAAAGATCCTCCCTGCCAAAGTTCATCATTCCAGAAATCATACCATTGCCCAGCCGGAAGGTAGCGTTCCACGCTAGTGGCTCCCTGCTCAAAAATGGGATAAACCAAAATATCCTCGCCCCACAGATAAGCATTGTCAATACTGGCAGCAGTACTGTCTTGGGGAAAATGAAACCAAAATGGTCTAGCGAGAGGAGCTCCTTGAGTATGATTTTGGTAAGCTAGGGTATAATTGTAGGGCATGAGCTGATAGCGAAGCTTAATAAAGCGCTTAACTACTTGTTGGGTAAAATCATCATAAAATATTGGCTCGGGATCGAAGTTATTTGCATCTCCGTGGACCCGCATGATAGGGACAAAGGCGCCCATCTGAAGCCATCGGCGAAATAATTCAGGATCTGTGGGTCCACCCGTAAAGCCTCCCAAATCTGCGTGCATATAGGCCAATCCGTTGAGACCTGCCCCAAGCATGATCATAGGCTGGGCCCGAAAGGCATCCCAAGTACGGCTTACATCCCCAGACCAAGGAAAGGTCGCGTAACGTTGCATGCCGGCATAACCAGAGCCGGTCAAATTGAAAAATCGCTGATCTGCATTGTAGAACTGATGTTGTTCGAAGAGGATTTTGGCCCAGTATGAGCCATAAACATTGTGTATTTCTTCTGCCTTACCCAGCTCATGACGCATTTTGAGGGGATGGTTTTCGGGTTCGGCTGAATCTGTCCCCCAACCCGCTACGCCAAGATCAATTTGCCTTTGATAATAAGGCCAGAGCCAGTCTTTGGCTTCGGCTTGTGTTAGGTCTAATAGTGCAGCAGGACCGGCCCAAAAATCCGGTATTTTTAGACTCAATCCGTTTTCATCTTTAGCAAATAGTCCTTTTTCAGATAGACTTGCGAAATGGTCTGTACCTTCGACAAAATAGGGTTCGGTAGTAAGCAAAGTTTTGATGCCTTGCTTATCAAATTTAGTAATCATACCCTCTGGATCGGGAAAAGCAGTACGATCCCATTCTAAGTCACCCATGCGTTCCTTACCACCAAACCAATACAAATCCATTAAAGTAGCATCTATGGGAAAACCCGCTGCTTTGGTTTTTTGAATGATGCTTTCGGCCTCGGATTGGGTTCGATATCCCAAGCGTGATTGAATATAGCCCAAAGCCCAACGGGGAGGCAAAGGCTGACGACCCGTAAGACGAGTGTACTCTGCTAGCAGGTAGGCTGGGCGTTCATCGAAGATGACAAAAGTAGAAAGTAAACTATCTTTAGCCCCAAACTCTAACACTTCTGTATCGCCTTGTCCGATATCAAAGTAGGCTCTGCGATAACTGTCAAAAAAGAGGCCATATCCCTTGTCCGAAAGAATGAAGGGGATACTAATATTGAGGTCATCTTCTCCTAAAGTATATGCATAGGAAGCTGTATTGTAAGCATATAGCCTTTGACCTCTGCGATTGATCGGAAGCGCTCTGGAGCCTGCGCCAAAGATTTGCTCAGCTGGTGTAAGTTGAGCCCTAATACCCGTGATGGTGCCTAGTTGTGGATCACTGTTATCGAAAAAGAAACCTTTTTCAAACTCCCAGAGAAGCTCCCCAGCCTTTCTGATCGCAAGATAAAAGGGCTCGCGTTCAATGTATAGCTCATACTGGCTAGAAAGCGGAATCCTAATGGGATTATTACCATAGAGGTCGAATGCGTGGGAAAAAACTTCTGCTGAAGCGACGATGGCTTCCGAATCGGGGATTTTTGTAAAGCCTAGCGGGTAGTAAACCAACTGCAATGAGCGTTCTCCGAAGGAGCGTAACAAAAGGGCCTGCTCTCCGGCGCCTAGCAAGATACTCCCGTCGTCAAAAGACTTGATACTCTCTAGGCGAGACATGAAGCGCGCATTGGCAGCATTAGCCTTTTCAATGGGGCCGTGTTCTAAGAATTCTAATGGGGGATAGTAGATGTCTGATTCGCCGATTTGTTTGGCGACAATAGATCCGTTTTGGTTACGAAAGACAAAAGAAAGTTGCAGCAAGGGCTCAGAAGTAGGGATACCATAGAAGCTCCGGACGTGAAATTTGATCTGATAGAGATCGGTACCGATTTTTTTCATTCGCATGCGGGGGTCATCGGTACCCCATTCACCTTGTATATAGCGCCAACCACTGGCCTCTTCGGGAGTCCCAATGATGGCGCCCGTATGCATATAAACCGGTCCAAGATGGCCTTTGAGGGCACGATTGCCCTGACTAGCGTCAAAAATGATAGAGACGGTATCGTCAGCGGTAGGTTTTGGGGGATTAAGCCGCACGATTTGTCCTTGCAGGAAGGAAATAAAAAAAGTAGTCAGAAAGCTGAGCAGGAGCTTTCGGGAAGTGTGGTTCATAGAGAAAGTGGCGGTATAGACTGGCTATGGCTTAGCCAAAGGTAGAAAAAAAGCGAAAGTGACCGAAATCACAGCATGAGAAAAAAATCCTGTTTTATATTGGGCTTATTACTTCAAGCTATAAAAAAGATATGCTAGGATTTTTGAAAAATATGCTGGGCGGTGGTCCCAAAGAAGATATTGGCGAATGGGTGCAAAAAGGGGCAGTCATTATTGATGTACGCACTCCTCGGGAATACCAAGGAGGGCATGCAAAGGGTTCAAAAAATATTCCTCTCAATGAATTGGGGAGTAAGATAGAAAAGATCAAGCAGATGAATAAACCCATAATTACTTGTTGTGCTTCGGGAGCAAGAAGTGGCTCTGCGGCTTCAAAGCTGAGAGCAGCGGGTATTGAAGCGGTAAATGGAGGCCCTTGGCATAAGGTTGAGCAGTACCTGCAATAAATAATTGTGAATACAACAGATAGCGTGTTTCTAGCGATAGGAATGCGCTATTTTTTATCGATCATACTATGTAGTTAGGGTCAATCGTATTTTTTTTGTAATGATAGATAGAGGGAAATCCAGAAAATGCTATTTTTGAATCTTAGCGAATCTTCAGATCATCGGTTCGTAACCAATCCTTACAATGAAGTACCAATCAACACTCACTATTACAGTTCGAATTTGGGCTCTCTTGGGCTTAATTGCGGCCTTGCCTCTAGCCAGTCAGGCTCAGGTAACGAATTTTCCTTATTTCGAAAATTTTGATGGACTTACCACTAATCCATGGGTCCCCAGTACAGGAGGGATCAATGGTTGGACAAGGGGCACTCCAGCCAAAGCAGTTATCAATACGGCTTTCTCTGCGCCCAACGCTTGGATGACTGGAAATACGACAGGCACTTATGCTGGCAATAATAGCTCTTATATCGAAAGTCCGGTCTTTGACTTCTCCAACTTAAATCGCCCTGCGATTTCGTTTATGGCGTATTGGGAGACGGAATATAGCTGGGATGGGGCTTCATTTTCGGTCTCGACCGATGGCGGTATGACCTTCAATACTATCGGAGCTGTCTTTGACCAAGTCAACTGGTACAATGATAATACTATCAATGGAGGGCAGTTTGGGGGGCCTTGTAACTCTGGCCTAGGCTGGACGGGTACTGCTTCTGATGGGGCGGGTAGCCAAGGATGGGTAAATGTACAGCATGAATTAAACGGACTAGCAGGTGAACCTGATGTGCGTTTGCGTTTTTGTTTTGCTTCTGATTTCTCTACCAATTTCGATGGCTTTGCCTTTGACAATGTTATCATTAGTGATTTGCCCAATATTGAGTTAGGAAATGATACCATACTATGCTTTGCGGATACCTTGATCCTCAACATGTGTGCACCTGAAGGCATTGATTATTCTTGGAATACTAATAATCCCTTTGATACATTGTGCACGCTGACAGTAGTAAACTCTGGGATATATATCGCCACTGTAGAAGACTCACTTGGTTTCAAAACCAAGGACACGATTCAAGTAACCGTTTCGCCTACCTTTGTCAATTTGGGACCAGACATTGTGATTTGCCCTGGTGATACGCTTACCCTTAATGCGATGAATGGCTTTGCCAATCATTTGTGGCTGCCAACCAATGATACCTCACAAATGATAGACGTTACCACCGCCGGCACTTACACAGCAATCGTCTCCGATAATCTGGGATGTGTAGAAATAGATTCTATCAATATCGCCGTGGATGTGATACCCGTGGTGGACCTCGGCAATGATACCACCATCTGTATTGGTGAGTCGATTATCCTTGATGCTGGTTCGGGAAATCCAGGAACCACCTATCAATGGAACTTTTCGGGACAATCAACTACGCAGACGGTATTTGTTTCGGCCCCAGGCGAGTACTCCGTCCTGGTAACCACTGCAGCAGGCTGTCTAGCTACTGATACAATGCAACTGGTCGTCGAGCTTTCGCCGGTAGTAGACCTAGGGCCTGATCGGGTGGAATGTGGCACATTTGTATTAGATGCTCTCAATCCCGGTAGCAGCTATCTTTGGAATACGAGTGATATGACCCAAAGCATTACTACTCCATTCCCCGGTACTTATTGGGTGGCCGTTACCAATCAAGCTACTTGTGTCGGTTATGATACAGTCGTCATCACTTCTGGGCAAGTACCACAAGTGGACGTTGGTCCTGATCAAGTGATTTGTAATGGTTCTACAGTAACCCTAGATGCTGGCAATCCCGGTCAGCAATACTTCTGGTCCAATGGAGCTACTACCCAAAGCATTACAGTGAGCACTCCTGGCAACTATTCTGTAGTAGTTACTACCGGAGATAATTGTGAAGCAACCGATAGTGTAGAGGTGATTTTATCCCCGCTCACCGTCAATCTTGGACCTGACCTGACCATTTGTGAAGGAGTACCGATTACCTTAGATGCTGGGTCTTTTGGCGATACCTACAATTGGAATACTGGAGAAATGACCCAAATGATAAGCGTTGGGACGGGAGGAACATATACGGTTACCGTAGAAGATAGCACAGGCTGTATTGCTACCGATGACATTGTGATTGCTGCTCAACCCGACTTCACCGCCAGTATCATGATCGATGATAGCGTCGATCTATACGAAAGCACGCAGTTCTTTGATCAAAGTAGCGGTAATCCGACTAGTTGGACTTGGACTTTTGGTGATGGAAATTCTTCTACTCAGCAAAATCCAACCTACACTTATCAAGCGCTGGGTACATTTGAAGTTTGTATGACGGCAACGGACGGGATTTGTACCAATTCAGTATGCGATTCAATCAAAGTAGGCATCTTTGTTGTCCAGAGCATCGAAGAAGAATTCGGCTTGGAACTAGAACTTTTCCCCAATCCTAACCAAGGGAGCTTTCAAGTGAACTTAACCTTACCTAAGGCACATGAGCTTGATCTAAGTATCTACGACCTGAATGGAAAGATTGTGCTTGAAAAGGAACTAGGTAACGTCCGTCAATACCAAGAACAATTTGATCTCCCTAATCTGAGCGAGGGAATTTATTTCCTCAAGCTAAATGTAGACGGTAATGCCGTTTACCGTAAGCTCTTGATAGAATAGGGAACTTTTATATCTTTGTCGGGCGCGTCAGTACAATCTTGTGTTGACGCGCCTTTCCGTACAAAATAATTTGTGTTGCCTCGCCCTCCCCAATATTGGCAGCAATGAGAAATGAAGTTCACGTTTTTGCCCCTGCTAGTGTCGCGAATGTTGCATGTGGCTTTGATACCCTTGGCTTTGCCATTCAAAGGCCTGGAGATGATGTGATTGTCCGTTTTGGTGATAAGCCGGGGCTAACGATCACCTCCATTACTGGGGATGGAGGTAAACTACCCCTTGAACCAGAAAAGAATACAGCCGGTGTTTCTGCACTTGCCTTGATGCAGCAATTAGGGGTAGTGCAAGGAGTCGAAATGGAAATTCACAAGGGTATTCCCATCGGTAGTGGATTAGGGTCCTCTGCTTGCAGTGCAGTTGCCGGAGCCTTGGCCATCAACGAATTGATGGGACGTCCTTTGAGCAAACAAGAGTTGTTGCCCTTTGCCCTTAAGGGAGAGGCCTTGGCTAGTGGAGGTGCGATTCACGCTGACAATGTGGGGCCCTGCTTGCTAGGAGGGATGGTGTTAGTACGTAGCAATCAGGATCTCGATACGGTTAATATTCCCACTCCCGCTGATCTCCATGCCGCCGTGGTTTTACCTGCGCTAGAAATTCTGACGGTGGAAGCCCGTAATATCCTGCGTAGCGAAATTCCCATGAAAGATGCTACTACCCAATGGGGTAATCTTGGGGGGATGATCGCGGGTTTAATGCAGGCAGATTATGGCCTAATAAGCCGTTCATGCCACGATACGATCGCTGAGCCATTTCGATCAAAGTTGATTCCAGGCTTTTATCAGGTCAAACAAGCTGCGCTTAACGCTGGGGCTCTAGGCTGTAGCATATCAGGGGCTGGTCCTGCTATCTTCGCCCTCTGTCAGGGTGATGAGGTTGCTTTTCAAGTCGCCATTGCGATGCAGCAGGCCTTCCTTGACAATGATATTCAATCTGAGCGTTTTGTGAGTACTGTCAATACTCATGGTGCCGTCCGCATCAAATAATTTATTGCTTCACGTATTCGCCGAAAAACCAACTTTTGGGTCCTTGGTTGGGATTATCCTCGCCATAATAACCCCAACCCAATATACTGTAGGTATCAGCTTGCACTTTCTCAAAGAAATACTCGATTTTCAATGGATTGCGCAGATCGCGTTCCCAAATAATAATTTGTGGCTCTCGGGAAATACCCGTGTGTACAACTTGTTCGTCGGGCTTATTGACTACGCAAAAGAGGCTGTCTCCGACTACTACATTGAAACCACTACTTTCCACCTTTTGAGTTTGACCAGCACCATCAACATAAGTATCAATGATGCGGACCATTTGCCGAAAAGGCGAAACCGATTCATAAAATTGCTCCACTTCAATGCGCATTGTCTCCTTAAAAGGTCCCTCCAAGATGTAGGCAGGGTCTTCAATCCGTGGCTGCGCTTCATGTTTGTTGAGCCCACTAGTATCGGCGAAAATTCTAAATACCCCTCTCCAATGCCCGTCCCAGGGAGAAAATACATTCGCCAATGTTTGAGACGGATCGGGGACTGCTTCTGGATTGGGAACCCATTCGCTCCGTCCTACATTGGCTCTCTGGGCTCGAGACATAGATTCAGAGCCCTGACTTTCCTGAGAGATGGGCGTTCTGCAGCAGCAGAAAACCAAAATAGATAGACAAAATAGAGATACACGCATAGCTTTGCATTATGGAACTACATAGTACCAAAAATACCCAAGAAAAAGTAAGTCTGAAAAAGGCTGTATTGCAAGGACTGCCTCCCGACAATGGCCTGTACATGCCGGAAGAAATACCTCAACTCCCTGCTTCTTTTTTTGAAAGAATGCCTGAGCTAAGCTTTGAGGAAATGGCTTTTGAAGTTTGTCGCTGCCTTTTGGGGGATAGTGTAGAGGAGGAGGCCTTACGGGAAATCGTATATGGCGCTCTAGGTTTTGATGCTCCACTCGTGGAACTCAACCAGCATACACATGTGTTGGAGTTATTTCACGGACCGACTCTTGCTTTCAAGGATTTTGGCGCCAGATTTATGGCGCGACTGATGGGGCATTTTGTGGAAAAGAATAAACGTAAACTGACCATATTAGTGGCTACTTCTGGTGATACGGGAGGGGCGGTAGCTGCTGGATTCTTAGGCACCGAAGGCATAGAAGTAATCATTCTCTATCCTAGCGGTAAGGTGAGTGATTTGCAAGAAAAGCAACTGACTACTCTGGGCCAAAATATTACCTCTATTGAGATTGATGGCACTTTTGATGATTGCCAGGCTTTGGTCAAAAAGGCTTTCCTTGACCCTGATCTAGCTGAGGTTTTACGATTGAGCTCCGCAAATTCCATCAATATTGCCCGCCTGGTCCCGCAAATGTTTTACTATTTCCGCGCTTGGCAACAGCTTCAAGTAATTGATAAGGACGTGGTTATGGTTGTCCCTTCGGGCAACTTTGGTAATCTGACCGCAGGTTTGATCGCTCAAAAAATGGGTTTACCCATCTCTCATTTTATCGCTGCTACTAATGATAATAAGGTAGTACCTGATTATATCGCCTCTGGTCAGTTTGAAGCTAGACCTTCGGTCAGAACGATCTCCAATGCTATGGATGTTGGGAATCCAAGCAACTTTGCTCGTATGCAAGCTTTGTTTGCGGAGAGTTGGGAAGCTTTCAAAAATGAAATAAGTGGCTTCGCTTTTGATGATACCCAAACTCGTATAGCGATAAAAGAAGTCTACGATCGTTTCGGCTATGTGATAGACCCGCATGGTGCAGTTGGATACTTGGCTTGGCAGGCTTATCAAAAAGAGCATCCGGATAGCATTGGCGTAATCCTAGAAACTGCCCACCCTGCTAAATTTATTGAGGAAGTTGAAGCGCAAATTGCTAGGCCCGTGGAAATTCCCGAAAGGCTCGCAATTTTACGGGATCGCAAGAAGGTGGCTCATTTCTTAGGCAAGGATTTTGAAGGCTTCAAAGCCTTTCTACAAAAGCATGCGAAAACACAGGTCTAGAAATTTTTAAAAGAAAATTTTGGAGTAAAAAGAAATGCTCTCGATATTTGGCCTCAATCGAAATTATTTCTCGAGTAGAAAATGATCAATCAAGTATCCATTATTGTGCTAATTATTAATCTGGTAGTGATTCGCTATCGAGAGGAAAGGCTATAATGGTGCTCGTTTACTTTAATGATATATCAAAAGCCTTTCTTTCGAGAAAGGCTTTTTTGTTAGAGTATAATTTGTAATCTCCTCGCTGATAATTTCATGAAAAACTCATAGTAGAAATTTTAAATATATTTGGAAGCTTAATATTTGATTGTCATATTTGAAAAACAAAGGTTGTTTAAATGATAAATTATCAACCTAACGTTCGTTAGCTTGATAATTTGTTATTGTCAATAAAAATGAAAAATAGAGTGTACATACTAGTGGAGCGAATTATTGTGCTGGTCGTGATTAGCGATCGACAACAAGGGCTTTGATCATTATGTACGCGAAAATAATATGCAAAGCCTTTCTTACTGGAAAGGCTTTTTTTTAAAGGGATACTAATCAAGAAAGAAGCAATTATGTACGAAAACGAAGATACTATAGTGTTTTATGATGGGGTGTTTTGCCGGATCGCTGAGATCCGGATCAATCCATTTACCCAGTCATTGCACTATGGCAATAGTATCTTTGATGGTATGAGGTCATATGCCACTGAAGAAGGGGCCCAGATCTTCAAAGCGACTGAACACTACCAACGCTTTGCAAAGACGGCCTCGCAAATGGGTTTAAACCTGCCATATACCCCCGAGGAACTTAGTCAAATATCCAAACAGCTATTGACGCTGAACAAACTAGAGGACGCCTATGTGCGCCCTTTATTATTTTCAGCACCTAATATGAGCCTCAATATGACTAGCGAGTCTCATCTGATGATTGTTCCTTTTAAGTGGGGGCTATTGCTGGGCAACAGCCTTGTCAATCTCAAAACCTCAGCTTATCGTCGTCCTCATCCTGATACTCCTTTACATGATGCAAAGGTGGGGGGACTTTACGTCACTGCAGTGATGGCGAGCTCTGCGGCCAGAGCCGAAAACTATCATGATGCCTTACAACTTGATGTGGAAGGTAATGTGGCTTGCGCCAGTGGGGCAAACCTTTTTTACGAAAAGGATGAGGTACTTTATACACCTAAGATCGGGCATATTGTGCAGGGTATTACTCGGGCAGTTGTGATTGAAATGGCTCAAAAAATGGGCGTGGAGGTGGTCGAAAAAACCATTACGCCCGAGGAGCTTGATGGAGTAGATGGGATGTTTCTTGCGGGAACGGCTACCGAAATCGCTGGTGTGGCTACCTTGGACCGTAAGTCATTCAAAATGCAATGGGAAGATACGATCGGTTTTGTGATCTCCCGCCAATACCGCCAACTCGTGACCCTTGTTGATAACGTTAGAGGAACCTTGATCTAATTCTGGATATGAAAAATCGTTATAGCCGTAGACTAACGCAAGATGAAACCCAACCCGCTGCGCAGGCGATGCTCTATGGTATTGGCTTGACGGAGGAAGATATGAGTAAAGCTCAAGTGGGAATCGTCTCTACGGGATATGAGGGCAACACTTGCAATATGCACCTTAATGCTTTAGCTGCTCAGGTCAAAAAAGGAGTACAAGCTGCGGGACCGGTGGGTTTGATTTTTCACACCATCGGTGTGAGTGATGGGATTTCTATGGGAACCGAGGGTATGCGCTTTTCTCTCCCCTCTCGAGACCTCATTGCCGATTCTATTGAGACGGTAGTCAATGCCCAATGGTACGACGCTGTAGTGGCAGTGGTAGGTTGTGATAAAAATATGCCCGGAGCTATGCTCGCTATTGGCCGCCTCAATCGGCCTGCGATCCTCGTCTATGGCGGGACCATCGCTTCAGGTAAATACAAAGATAGAGTCCTCAATATCGTTTCTGCTTTTGAAGCCCTCGGAGAAAAAGTCGCCGGACAATTGAGCGAAGATGATTTCAAAGGTATTGTCAAAAATGCTTGTCCCGGCGCTGGTGCTTGTGGCGGGATGTACACTGCCAATACGATGGCTTCTGCGATTGAGGCAATGGGCATGAGCCTGCCTTACAGCGCTTCAAATCCTGCTATGAGCGCAGATAAGAGACTCGAGTGCACCAAAGTAGGAGAGGCAATGGAAGCTTTGCTAGAAAAAAATCTATTGCCAAGGGACATCATGACCAAGAAGGCCTTCGAAAACGCCTTAACAGTCCTAACTGTACTTGGTGGCTCTACCAATGCCGTCTTGCACCTCCTCGCCATGGCGCGCTCAGTAGAGGTGGATCTGACCCTAGATGATTTTCAACGTATCGGGGACAAGACCCCCTTGCTTGCTGATCTCAAACCAAGTGGTAAATACTTGATGGAAGACCTGCATGTCATTGGTGGCATTCCCGCGGTCATGAAGTTCCTGCTTGAGCACGGCTATCTACATGGTGATTGTATGACTGTTACGGGTAAAACCGTCGCTGAAAATATCAAAGACCTTCCTAGCCTAGCCGAAGGTCAGCAAATTATCTACCCATTTGATAAGCCACTTAAACCTACTGGACACCTGCAAATCCTCTACGGTAATCTGGCCGAAGATGGCTCTGTCGCTAAAATCACAGGTAAAGAAGGATTGAAATTTACGGGTACGGCTAAAGTCTATGAAGGGGAATTTGCCGCTAATGATGCTATTGTAGCGGGAGAGATTTCTGCCGGTGATGTGGTGGTGATCCGAGGTGAAGGCCCAAAAGGCGGCCCCGGTATGCCTGAAATGCTCAAGCCTACGGGTGCCATTATGGGAGCCGGTTTAGGAGGAGAAGTCGCCCTTATCACTGATGGTAGATTTTCGGGTGGTACGCATGGCTTTGTGGTCGGACATATCACGCCAGAGGCAGCAGTTGGCGGCCTAATCGGGCTGCTCAAGGATGGTGATAAAATCACTATCGATGCTGAAAATAACCGGATAGAAGCAGAGCTGAGTGAGGCAGAGATTGCCGCGCGTAGAGCTGCTTGGGTAGCACCCGAACCACGCATCAAAAGAGGTGTGCTTTACAAATACCGCAATAGCGTTGCTTCAGCCTCTAAAGGCTGTGTAACCGACGAATAAATTAGCAATTGGATTGAAATCATACGCTGAGTTTAGGAATAACAAATAACCGACTCTCAATGGCAACTTTAACACAGGCCCAACAAAAAGCAGTGGCCAAAACTGGCAAAAAGGTGAGTGGTGCTGAAGCTATCATTCTCTCCTTATTGGCCGAAGGGGTGGATACCATGTTTGGCTATCCAGGCGGAGCAATTATGCCCGTTTATGATGCCCTATATCACTATCAAGAACAACTAAAGCACTACTTAGTGCGGCACGAACAAGGTGCTTCCCATGCCGCTCAAGGCTACGCCCGAGTGAGTAACAAGACAGGTGTCTGCCTAGTTACTTCCGGTCCCGGTGCCACCAACCTACTTACTGGGATCGCAGACGCAATGGTAGATTCTACTCCCATGGTCTGTATTTGCGGCCAGGTTCCCAAAGGCCTGCTGGGTTCAGATGCCTTCCAAGAGACCGATGTCATTGGGGTGAGCATGTCTATTTCCAAGTGGAATTATCAAATCACCAAGGCCGAAGAAATTCCTTGGGTGATCGCCAAAGCCTTTTATATCGCCAACAGCGGGCGTCCTGGTCCTGTCGTGATTGATCTTTGCAAGAACGCTCAGTTTGAAGAGCTCGAATTTTCTTACGAGCCATGCACTCATATTAGAAGTTACCAGCCCTACCCAAGCCCTGAGGTACCTGAGCTAGTAGCTGCTGCAAAACTGATCAATGAAGCTCGAAAACCTTATATCCTGCTTGGACATGGGGTGCTGATTTCAGAGGCGCAAGCTGAATTTAAAGCCTTTGTAGAAAAAGCAGGTATTCCCTTTGGTAGTACACTACAGGGACTATCGGCCATGCCTACTGATCACCCCTTGCATACGGGTATGTTGGGTATGCATGGCAACTATGGACCCAATGTCAAAACCAATGAATGTGATGTCTTAATCGCCATTGGGATGCGTTTTGACGACCGAGTAACCGGCGATCTCAAGCGTTATGCAAAGCAGGCCAAAGTAATACATATCGAAATCGATCCCTCCGAAATCGATAAGAATGTCAAGGCAGACGTTCCACTAGTGGGAGATGCCAAAGCAACTCTCAAAGCGCTCATGCCTATGATCCAAGCCAATGCTCATCCACAATGGCTAGCTGAGTTTGAGGCCTGTGCAAAGATGGAATATGAGAAGGTCATCAAAGGTGACCTTGCCCCTAATACGCCAAAAATCCACATGGCTGAGGTAGTCAACATGCTTTCCGAAAAAACAGCAGGTAAAGCAGTGGTAGTTACGGATGTGGGACAGCATCAGATGGTGGCCGCCCGCTATTATAAGTATACTGATACTGACGCTTGGGTTTCTTCTGGCGGTTTGGGGACTATGGGTTTTGCCCTTCCAGCGGCCTTTGGGGCTAAGTTGGCTGCGCCAGAACGCGAAGTTTTGGCCATCATAGGCGACGGCGCTTTTCAGATGACGATTCAAGAATTAGGTTGTCTATTCCAAAACAATACAGCAGTCAAAGTGATCGTCCTCAACAACAATTTCTTGGGGATGGTGAGACAGTGGCAGGAGCTGTTTTTTGATCGTCGCTATTCCTTCACAGAGCTAGTAAACCCTGATTTTGTTACCATCAGTAAAGGCTTTGGTATTGAAGCGGTCCGCGTCGCGGAACGCCAAAATCTATCCACTGAAATCGACAAAATGCTCGCCTTCGATGGGCCCTATTTCCTTGAGGTGGTCGTCGAACAAGAATCCAATGTTTTCCCCATGGTTCCCAGCGGCGCCAGTATCTCAGAAATCAAACTAGAACCCTAATGGAAATCCAGTCATTTACCTTGTCGATATTTACCGAAAATCAAATCGGTTTATTGCACCGGATTACCACGGTATTTACAAGGAGACATATCAATATTGAGAGCTTAACTACCTCTGAGTCAGAAGTGGAAGGAATCTACCGCTTTATCATCGTGATCAATGCGACCGAGGCAAATGCGCAAAAGCTCATCAAACAAATTGAAAAAAACATTGGCGTGATCAAGGCTTATTTGCTACGCGAAGAAGATATCGTGCAGCAGGAACTGGCCCTTTATAAAGTAGCTACAGATAATCTCGCTGGTGGTACTTTCGAAAAAGTGATTCGCGACAATCATGCTCATGTATTACAAATAGAACCTGATTACATCATGATCGAGAAAACGGGTCTGCCCAGTCAGACACGTACACTACTAGAAGCCTTACAACCTTATGGCGTCATGGGCTTCTCTCGTTCTGGTATCATTGCAATTTCCAAAAAACCGCTTCACCTCCGCTCTTATTTAGAGGCGGCCGAAAGGGGCGAAACCCGCATCAGTCAAAATGGAAAATCTCACTAGCTGATGCACATACTCTCGAATGCTTATTACCTATAATTCAATCAAAATTTGTCATGGCATTAATCAATTTTGGCGGCGTAGAAGAAACCGTCGTAACCCGTGAAGAAGTATCTCTAGAAAAAGCTCGGGAAACGCTTAAAGGCGAAACCCTTGCTGCTCTTGGATATGGTGTTCAGGGACCTGCGCAGGCCCTAAACCTGCGCGACAACGGTTTCAATGTGATCGTTGGACAACGTAAAAACTCTTCTACTTGGGACAAAGCTGTTGCGGATGGCTGGGTACCTGGAGAGACTTTGTTCGATCTCGAGACTGCTGCCGAGAAAGGAACCATCCTGATGAATCTACTTTCAGATGCTGGTCAGATCGCCACTTGGCCGATGATCGAAAAGCATCTGACTCCTGGCAAAAGCCTGTTTTTTTCCCACGGCTTTGGCTTGACTTATAATGATACTACGGGTATCAAACCCCCTGAAGGCGTAGATGTATTCCTTGTTGCGCCCAAGGGATCTGGTACCTCTGTACGTCGTCTCTTCCAGCAAGGCAAAGGGATCAACTCTAGCTTTGCCGTACACCAAGACGCTACTGGCAATGCCCGTGAAAAGGCGATCGCTATGGGAATCGGTGTAGGTTCTGGTTTCCTCTTTGAGACTACATTCAAGAAGGAAGTATTTTCTGACCTTACCGGTGAACGCGGTGTCCTAATGGGCGCATTAGCGGGTGTTATGGAAGCACAGTACAATCTTCTTCGTAAGCGGGGACACTCTCCTTCTGAGGCTTTCAATGAAACGGTAGAAGAACTTACCCAGTCTCTGATGCCACTCGTCGCTGAAAACGGTATGGACTGGATGTACGCCAACTGCTCTACTACGGCCCAAAGAGGTGCTTTGGATTGGAGATTAAAGTTCCGCGACGCGGTAGCCCCAGTATTTGAAGAGCTTTACGACAGTGTAGCTTCTGGCAACGAAGCCAATATCACCATTGAGGCTAATAGCAAAGATGATTATCGCGAAAAACTAGGCGAAGAGCTACGTGAAATCCGTGAATCTGAAATGTGGCAAGCTGGCGCTATGGTACGTAAACTGCGCCCATAATCTAAGTACTTAGACAAAAGTATTTAGTATGTAGACCCTTATTGTTTCTACTAAATACTCTACTCTTTCTACTTTTTACTTAACAATATGATCAGCGAATCTGTAGGAATGTTACCACTAGCCCGCATCATGGAGGCTAACCAACGCCTCAAAAGGGTAGTGGAACCCACTCCGCTTCAGAAAAATCTGAATCTATCTGATATTTACGATTGCGAGGTTCTCCTAAAAAGGGAGGACCTCCAAGTCGTACGTTCCTACAAGATTAGAGGGGCCTTCAACCGTATGTCCCAATTAAATGATGAAGACCAAAGCAAAGGTGTCGTTTGCGCTAGTGCTGGTAATCATGCGCAAGGAGTGGCTTTGTCTTGCTATAAACTAGGGATTGAAGGCAAAATTTATATGCCTAGCACCACCCCTCGTCAGAAAGTACGCAAGGTAAAGTTGTTTGGCAAAGACAAAGTAGAAGTCTTATTAGTAGGCGATACTTTCGACGATGCCTATGCTGCCGCTATGCAGGACAGCCAAGATAGTGGTGCTGTTTTTATCCATCCCTTCGATGATCCCATGGTGATTGCTGGCCAAGGCACAGTGGGAATGGAGATCCTCGATCAAGTCCAAGGAATCGACTATGTCTTTCTCGGTATTGGAGGAGGAGGATTGGCCTCTGGTTTAGGCAGTTATATCAAACAGCTTAGCCCAAGCACCAAAATCATTGGGGTCGAACCCAGCGGAGCGCCTGCAATGAAGCGTTCTTTGGAAAAGGGCGAAATCGTAACCCTTGATGAAATTGATAAGTTTGTCGATGGCGCGGCGGTTAAAAGGGTAGGGAAGGAGACCTTCCAAATCTGCCGCGAAGTACTGGATGATATGCTAATCGTTCCCGAAGGGAAAATCTGTACTACCATCCTCCATCTCTACGATGAGGAAGCTATTGTGGTAGAACCTGCTGGGGCCTTAGCTATTACTGCCCTTGATCAATACAAAGAAGAAATTAAAGGCAAACGAGTCGTTTGCGTTGTCAGTGGTGGCAATAACGATATCACCCGCATGGAGGAGATCAAAGAACGTTCTCTCCTCTATGAAGGTCTCAAATATTACTTTTTGATCCGTTTCCCCCAGCGGGCTGGTGCTCTTATTGAGTTCTTATCCAAGGTCTTAGGTCCCACTGACGACATCACTCACTTTGAGTACTCAAAGAAAAATAACCGCAATAGCGGACCGGCCTTAGTCGGTATCGAAGTAGAAAATGCAGAAGATTACGCAAGATTAATTGCAAATATGGAAGCACATAAGGTTAACTTCCAGTTGGTTAATGATAACCATATGCTATTTAATTACTTGATATGATGCAACGAATTCTTGCTTTCGCATTTTTGCTTTCCCTCAGCGGAACCGCCCTCTTGGCGCAGGATTCCCTCAATATGTACCAGATTTACCATTGGGAAGACCCCAGCATCCCGCCAGCGGTCTTTGTCAATAACCCCTATAATGAAATTTGGGGCTGGTACGATAGCACCAACCAAAGGGAATATGCCATCATTGGCTCCTCGCTCGGGACTCACTTTTTTGATATCACAGATGAGTCCAATGTCCAGCAGGTAGATTACGTAGCGGGCAAAGCAGACCAGATGATCCACCGAGATTACAAAAACAAAGGGCATTATCTATACGCAGTGGCTGACGAATTTGAAAGCAGTCTGCAAATCTTTGATATGTCCACCCTGCCAGATAGCGTAAGCCTCGTTTATGATAGTGATACGCTCTTTCAAATCTCCCACAATGTCTGGGTCGAAGGCGATCGTCTCTATGTTTGCATTCCTGGTCAATGGGGCTTTAATCGTACCGCTGGTTTTGGGGTTTATGATATCTCCGATCCGGTCAATCCAATCGAAATTGCCCTCTATAATGAATACGGCAATATCCATGATATTTATTCTCGCAACGATACCGTTTTTCTCAATGCTGAGACGAGCCTGTATGTCTTAGATATGAAAGATCCATTGGCACCAGTAACCATCGCCAATATGGTGAGCTATCCTTTCCAAGGCTACAACCATAGCGGCTGGGCCTCTGAGGATGGTCGCTACTATGTGATGGCCGATGAAACTTGGGGTATGCCGCTGAAACTACTGGATTTCAACGATTATTCAGACCCAGTAATTAGATCTTATATGTTCCCCTCGATGGATTTTAACAATCGGGACACCAATGCGATTGCTCACAATCCGATCATCAAAGGGGACTTTGTTTATAGTAGCTATTACTATAATGGAGTCTATATCTTCGATATTTCGGATCCCCAGTTCCCTCAGGTAGCGGGCTTTTACGATACATATCCGGCTCCTAACGACCAAGAATATAAAGGTGCTTGGGGAGTTTATCCATTTTTACCTAGTGGGCGTATTCTGGCCTCTGATATGCAGACAGGACTTTATGTTTTTGGCTATACTGGGCCTTTTCAGACGAGTGTGGAGCCGGAGTACAGCTTGTCGCTGAACGCTTACCCCAATCCTATGGACGATCAGCTATATCTAGAATCCCCTGAACCTATTGCTAATTGGGAACTACACTTGTTTGACGAACTCGGGAGAAGCGTTCTGGGACAGAAAGGCAAAAATCCTCGCCAAGTATGGGAACTTGACTTAAAGCAACTATCTTTGCCCCCTGGATACTATACTCTACATATGCAGTCCAAACAGAAGCATTTTTACACTAAGATCATTAAACGACCCTAGGTCGCGCTTCTGTTTGCTTTACCTCAATTAATTTTTTCAAAAACATGTTGGTAATGAAGTTCGGAGGCGCATCAGTCAAAGATGCCGCCGCCATCCGTAATGTCGCAGCTATTATCACCGAACACCAAGAACAAGCCCTTTTGGTGGTGATTTCGGCCATGGACAAAACCACAAATCATCTAGAAAACCTCGCTTATCTTGCCCGCGATGGTAAGGAAGCTGAGGTCAAAGAGCAGTTTGCAAAAATTAAACGTTTTCACCTCAAGATCGTGGCGGATCTATTTGGGGATAAACAGGCAGAGGTAAAGTCGAAGGTTGACGCTTTTTTGGATAAGATTGAACGGATCGTCAGCGGGATTTTAATGCTAGAGGAGTTTCCTCCTCGGACTTATGATCGCATTGTTTCCTTCGGAGAACTCCTATCCACCACTGTAGTAGCCGAATACCTCAAGCTGGCGGATCAGGAAGCAGTTTGGATAGACGCCAGAGACTATCTTAAGACAGACGCAAACTACCGCCAAGCGGGCGTGATCTGGTCTTTGACCGAAGCTAATATCCGGACCCAAGTCATGAGCCTGAGCCGCCGCGGCCGTGCTTTGATTACCCAAGGCTTTATTGGTTCTACCACGGACGGGAAGACCACCACCCTTGGCCGTGAAGGTTCTGACTATACTGCCTCCATCTTTGCTCACTGCCTCAATGCGAGCAGCTTGGTAGTATGGAAGGATGTACCGGGTATCCTCAATGGTGATCCTCGTATCCGCGAGAATACGATCAAAATAGATAATCTCTCCTATGAAGAAGCGGTAGAAATGACCTTTTACGGCGCGAGTGTCATCCACCCAAAAACGATTAAGCCGATTTTCAATAAGCGGATTCCCTTACGGGTAAAATGTTTTTTGGATACCTCCCTGCCGGGAACGGTCATCTCTGAGCAAACCAATCCTGAATTAGTTACCTCCTACATTGTCAAAAAGAACCAAGTCTTTATCCGTATCAAACCAAGAGACTTCTCTTTTATGGAAGAGCACCTGATGCAAGAGGTTTTTTATCACGTCAACAAGTCTGGGCTAAAGGTCAATTTATTGCAAAATAGTGCAATTTCTCTGATGTTATGCGTGGACAATCGTCCTGCTGTGATCAATGCTTTCGAAGCCTTGCTGCTTGACCAGTTTTTAGTTGAGATCAGAGAAGGTTTAAAGTTGAATACTATTATCAATTTTGAAAAGAGCGATCTTGCAAATATCGAAGAAGCCAAAATGGTGCAGCTGCAAGAAAACAAGCTCTATATTGTGAAGTAGATATCGAAGCGATTATATTTGTGACTCCTAGTAGGAGGGGAAAATATGAATCGCTTGTACCAAAAACTTGCTCAGGTTTTTATTACAAGTGCGTTGGTGGTGGGATTCGCGTCCATTTCCAACGCACAAAATTGTAATTACCAGTTCGAACTATCGTCATTCTCCGCTGGTATTTATCGCCAAAATCATCTGGAGCTAAGCTTCCCAGAGGCCATCGTTATGCCTTTGGCTGAGGCGGACATGCCCTTTAACAACCAAGCAGAGTATGAACTTTTGCTTTGGATCAAAGGAGGTGTGTATAGTGGGGGAGGGCTCGATTTAAGCTTAAGTGGCGCGAGCCAAGTGCTAAAGCTGATTGACAATCAGGAGCTTCAGCCGGGGATCTACCGCATAGACTTTCCCTATCAATCTAATTTTAGTCACCTCCAACTACACTGGGCCGATGCTTGCACGGAGGGACAGCTAAAGGTGATCTTTATGGGGATTCAGAAAAAAGGATGCCCTACTTTTGATTTAGGAGAGCTTAGTGCTCCTCCTAGTTTATGGCTCAATCCCGATGGGCCCTTTGGCCCTGACGCAAGCCTTTCGATGCCGATAGATGGTCAAGAAACTGCTCAGTGGCGGAGTCTGAGCGAAGAAGCGATTATTGCAGAGCAGGCAGATATTGGGCAACAACCAAGGCTTACCAGAGATCCTGCCTACCTACACGGACAGCCTTTTCTCCATTTTGATGGTGTCAACGATATGTTGAGTATCGACTAGGGCTCTGCACTTCCCCAAAGTGGTTTCTCGCAATTTGTAGTATTTCGTACCAACAATGATTATGGAACGCTTGTAGCGCAAGCAGATACCCCTGTCTTCAACGCTACGATTCACCAATCCGAAACCGGTTTTCGATACGGCCATATGATTCACCGACTCAATCTTAACGGGCAAAACACCTATGCTCAGTCCTATTTTAAGATTGATGACCAAAAATTTCATATTGGCTTAGTCCAAGTCCCCGACTCGAGTTTTAGAAGCGTCTGGCTTGATGGTCAGTATGTTGGCGCTAATCCCACTAATGCTCATAATGACTTTTTGAGTCATTTGTTGATTGGTGGTCAGGCTAACTATGGTTATTTAGATGGCGACATTGCCGAAATTTTGTTTTTTGATCGTAGCCTTGGGCCTCAAGAAATTGAGTATATCCACACCTATCTGTCCCTAAAGTATCAGATTCCTTTAGAAGGCACGATCTATCGCTTTGCTAATGGAGATTCTAGTGTATATGACCCAGGCTTTGTCAATAAGGTAGGCTCCGTAGGTGTCAATAGCGCCCAATTTCTACATCGAGTAGCAGGCTTCTCTCTCTACCGAGATGCCAAAATGAGCGTCGCCTCTGAGAATTTACCTGATCAATCTCAACTACTTTGGGCCGACAATGGAAGGGAACTAAGTCTTATTGCAGATATTTTTCCTCGCAAGAATAACCGCTTAGCCAAGACTTGGCATTTTTGGCAGACTCAAGATAAGGCAACTGATGCGGTGCTTGATTTAGAAGGCTTTCCCACTGGCCTTAAAACGATGATTGTCCATCCCGACGATCCCAATTTGCCTGTAGATGAGTCAATTGAAGTATATCCATTGGAACAATTGGGAAATGGCCAATATCGAGTGCGATTTGATCCTTCTTTGCACAATTACTTGAGCTTTAGTTCAGAAGTTTCTCCCCTCATGGATGTGCAGTGGAGTGGCTTCGATGGCTTGGTCGATGCGCCGGTAATCGATTTGTCTTGGGCTACCCTGCGGGAACGCTACACTGAATCCTTTGTTGTGGAGCGCTCATTTGACGGCTTGATTTATCAACCTCTTGGTAAAGTAGATGCCTCTTTTTATTCTGATATAGAAAGGCGTTATACTTTTCAGGACCGTGAGATTGCTCAATTAAGCTCTGCTGTGATCCACTATCGCCTCAAGGTGATAGACCCCAATGGAGGCTTCATTTATTCTCCCCGTCTAGAATTACAATTACCTAGTTTTCGAGATCTCTACTTTGATTTGAGCGTACTGCCCGACAGAAGTCTCTTGATTGATTACTTCCACAAAAGTGAAACGCTATTGCAGGGCAGATTGATCGCTCAAAATGGTCAGTTGATCAAACAATTTAGCCTAGGTCAGGGCCCTGCCCAACAGCAAATCCGTTTAGAACTCAGTCATCTACCGCTTGGAATCTATAGTTTAGAGCTATACGATGAGACTTTGCGGGAGGTAAAACGATTTATGCTCAGCGGTGAATAGCGTAGTAAATTGATTCGCAAAGAAATTAGGAATTCAAGTAGGCGAAAAGCTAATTTGCGCCATGTTTGGGGAAATGTTTAGTCTAGACCTTAGCCTTTCAGAATGGCTGCTATTTGGCTTTGCTGGCGTTTTTACGGGTGTCATTAACACCTTGGCTGGAAGTGGCTCCTTAATCACCTTGCCGATCTTTATCTTTATCTGTGGACTCCCTGCACCGATTGCCAATGGCACCAATCGGATAGGGGTATTGATTCAAAGTGGCGTAGGGATATTAGCGTTCCGTAAAACGGGTGGGGTAAGCTTCCAACATAGCCTTTGGCTAATCGCTCCTACGATCTTTGGGGCCATTGTTGGTTCAAGTGTGGCAGCCACTTTTGATGAAAGATTGATGAACTATGCCATCGGTGGCTTGATGGTTTTTATGTTTTTTGTGTTACTGCTCAATCCCAAAAGGTGGATCCGAGAGTCGGAGCCTGATCCTAGCAAAAATCGCAGTTGGCAAAGATTACTGATATTTTTTGCTATCGGCTTATATGGCGGATTTATCCAAGCGGGTGTCGGTTTGTTTCTCCTAGCGGGTTTGGTTCTAGCCGCCAAATACAGCTTAAAAGATGCCAATGCGATCAAGCTCTTGATTGTCTTTTGCTTTAGTATTCCAGCCCTAATCATCTTTTTTATCAATCAGCAGGTTCACATTGGCTTTGGCTTATCGATGGCAGTATTTCAATCGATTGGGGCGATGATTGGCGTCCGCTTTGCTTCGAAGGTCCCGAACGCCAATCTCTGGATTCATCGTTTATTAGTACTGATAGTACTGGTATCTGCTAGTAAGTTTTTGGGCTTATGGGATCTGATTGCTTCTGCCTTTTAACTCAATTATCATCATTTTCTTCGGTGCGGTTTAGCTCCAAAGTCCTCGCATTACCGTCAGGAGTCAAAATAATGTATTCTTTCTCGCGTATGGTTTTTTGCTCCACTCGTACTTGTACTGGAGGGATGTACAATTGATAGCGCAGCATCAATTCGTAGTGAAACTGTACGCAGGGCTCATTTACCAAAGGATTGATGACTACCGAATAATCATCCGTTGGCAAAGCTTGATAGTAAACCACTTTTGGCGTCCGCACCTGTTTGACTTGAGAAGGGTCTTTGATCTTTTCCTTCAAAGAGCTGCTGGCTTTAGAAGGATAACTCATATAGCGCGTGAGTGGAAAAATCACCTTACGGCTGTCATTAAATAAAACTGGCAGGGTGTCGTATTTAACGCCTAACGCGCTATATGACTTGATTTCTTCTTGACTATATTCAAGAGCCGCTTTGCGGACCTCTTGCAGGATTTTGCCTTGATCTTTGATGAGATAATCGACCTTGACGAGCTCGAAGACTTCTTGCTGCGCCATTAGGCGCACGATTTTCTCCATCAAATTGCCGTCTTTAAATCTCACGTGCAGGTTTTTTTGTAATTCAATCCCAGCGGGTATTTCCTGATAAGTTTTACTAAATACCTTTTTCTGCACTTCGTATTCATAAATAGGGATTTGAGAGATCATATCAATAAAGACCTCTGTTCGAGGAACGCCTATCTTTGCTAGACCTTCCAAAATAGCTTCAATGCGGGTACCCATTTGTGCATTGGCATCCTCGGCATCTTGGCCCAGTTGCATGACATTGAAGATGGCGAGGAAAGCATCCGGCACTTGATTGTAGAGTACCTTTACGTTGACGTAAAAATAGTTGGGATCTAAAGTGGGCGGGGCAAATTGGTTACTTTGTTGAGCGGGAGCTTGTTGTAAATGCTGACTTTTAATGGGCTGTTGTTGATGTATGTTACCAGCATGTTGGGCTGTAAGGATAGAATAAAGTCCCATTCCACAAAGCAGGAAAAATAGTCGTTTCATGATTTTCGTTTTCCTCCAAATAGGGAAGAGTGAGCTAAAAAGCTTTGCAAAAGGCTCGTAAAGCCTTTGTAAAACGTTTTACAATTGTAAAAAGCGATTTTCTATGAAGGCTGAGCCAAGAAAATTGTATAATTTGAATGCATGCAAGAAGGATATTTCCAAGCCTTAAAAGCTGCGGTTGAACAACGGTTTCGCCAAAGCTATCCGCATTGCCCCCCTATTCAAGAGTGGAAAGGCCAGGAAATCGTCTTGTTTCAAGAAGACTTAGCTGAGCAGGTGCAGGGGCGGTTGAGCGAAAAGTGGTTTTATACCCACATCAAACAATCGCGGGGGGACAAACTACCTCGGATCGATCTGCTCAATATGCTGAGCCAGTACGCAGGTTTTGCGAATTGGGAAACCTTCAAGCAAAGTCAAAGCGTTCCCCGTAGGGATGAAAAAATACCGATCTCCCAAAGCCAGCGAACTTTCAAATGGTGGCCGGCGGTTGTAGGAGGTTTAGGTTTAGTGGGAATCTTGATGGCCTTTATGTGGCCTGTAAAAAAACGTTCTTTATGTTTTGCCGACGCAGACGGAGGACCACTTCTGTACCCAAGTCAGATTAAAGTCAGCGTATGGCAAGCCAATAAACAGCTAGTGGTGCCGCTGGAAGTCGATAGTAGTGGCTGTGTGAGTATCGCCAAAAAGTATCGAGGCCAGAGCTTGATCATACAAGCACCGTACTATCATACGGATACTTTGGCGGCGATCCAAAATGAATGGTTGGAGGGAGAAAAGATCCTCTTGCAAAAGGATGATTATGCCCTCATGATCCATTATTTCTCTACCGCAAAGCTAGAGGATTGGACCAAGCGACGGGAGCAACTCAATCAAATATTTGCTGACAATGCACGTATATTTCAGGTGCTACCCCAAGGCCAAGTAGGGATGGAAATGTTTAACAAAGAGGAGTTTATCAATAAATTGATTACGCCTATCAATAGTTTAAGGAATCTAGAGATTATCGAGACGGTTTACCAAGGAGATAAAATTGTAGGCCTCCGCTTTCAACAAAAGCCATGAAAAAGCTCATCTACATATTGTTGTTTTTGCCGAGTTCGCTACTAGGCCAATCTGCGATGGAACCGCTTTCAAATATGGAGCGCTTGGAGCGAGATTTTGGTCGCAATCGCTTGAATCAATCCCAACTAGAAGCCTTTAGCTTACGGGCAGAGCAAAAGCTTAAAGACTTTTGTGAATACACTTTAGTGCTTGCTGATACTGCTTATCCAGCAGAAATGTTGGATCACCTAGAAGGAATGGCTCGCGCTAGTTTTGGTGAGGATGCTGGTCAAGTGCTAGGGATGAGTTTAGAGGCGTACTTTACCGCTTTGCGGAACGCTCAACTCCCTCCCTTTCAGATAGAACCCAACAGTTTTGCCTGGCAGCAAAAATTAGGCACTACCAGCAAAAAGAAACAGCTAGGAAGATTAGCGTTCCGCGATGAGCGGGGAAAAACCTATGAGGCCGCAATCAGTCTGCAATACCTCCCCAAAAAATTTGGCAAGGAAAAGCAATATGTTTGGACTCTGTTTTTGGAAGGAATCGAAGAGATTTAAGACTTAAGTACTTAGAAAATAGTATCCAGTATATAGACTTCGGAAAACTGGGCTATATGGTTCATAGAGACCTTTTCTCTGTACTTAATACTCCCGAAAGCTTTCGGGATACTTTCTACTCTTTACTTAAAATAGGTCAGTTCATCAATTCTGCCCGTAGTCTTCTGCCATTTGACCATGCCTACCCCTTTAGCCAGCCAGATATACTCATTATAGACCGTACCAGAATCCCAAACAGTCTTGATATGCACTTTGAGGCAATTTTTATATTTCCCTTGGGGAACGCTTACATCCTCTAGGCTAAGAAATTTGACTGTTTTTTGTGCTTTGCCAGCATCTAGCTGCAAAATCGGCGGATTTTGCAATCTGAACTTTTTGGGTAGCAGGAGCTGAGGGACCAACTGATCTAGTTTGGCTAAATCTCTCCACCAAAAGGTTTCTGCGTTTACAATCCCATCTTTGGTAATACTATATGAGCCCAGCCCAAACATATTGGATCCAATGATACTATTAGGATCTGCAGTTTCTCTAAAGTAGTAAAATTTGACACCTTCTTCTGTAGTATGAGCTTGACAAATGATGGCTTTGGTGTATTCTTTCTTATCGAACAGACCAATATAGGTGTATCGACTCCCTTCGACTAAAGGGAAGTACTTTTTACTCTTAATAGTTTGAGCAGATAGGCCTTGAGACCAGAAAAGGCCCAGCATTAGAAGGCTAGCGCCTCTGTAACTAAGGAAATTAATAAGCCTCATCTCTCCCTGAATCTTTGATTAAATGCCTTAGACTGGTATTAAAGCTATCACTAGCAGCCAATTGCTCAAGGCTTAGGTGCATGCGATAGCGCCAATAGTGCTCAGGGTTAGCTGGGACATTGATGCGCTCATCATGGGGATTCTCACGTCGAATGTCACCATCGATGGCTAAGAGGTCTTGCAGCGGAAAAATGGCCCACATACTCGGACTATACATATGCTGTGCAATGATCTCTCTTGCGATCCAAGGCTCGCAAAACCAAGGGGCCTCTCCTGATTGTCCCATAATTTGTGAGTAGAAGCGTTCGCTGACAGCGCGCTCTTCTTCCCACCAACCCCTAAGCGTAGCCATGTCGTGAGTAGAAGGGGAAACTACTGACATATAAGGTGCGTCTGCAGGATGGGCAAACTCTTGTTTCGGATCCTTGGGCATACGCTGGATTTCTAAGCTCAAAATCCCTCGCTCCTGCATCACTCCCGGCACGGAATCAGGTACCATACCAAGGTCTTCTCCACAAACTAACATATTGGTGGCCGACTGAATGGCCGGAAGCTTAATTAAGGCTTGATCGCGCCAAAAGCTTTCATGGCGGTGGTAGAAATAGTGGTTATAAATCTCGTTGAGCCTAGATTTGTGGTGGTCGTCTAGCTCCTGATAGGAGTAAGTGTGGTGCATGGCTATCCGAGGATCAAAGCCTTTACCAGTGATGGAGGGGATAAACAACACTTCTGAGCAAAGCCCATAAAGGCCCTCTTGGATGCTGTGGAACCACTCTGAGCGACTGGCATCCTTCTCTATTTCAGCATGGATATAGGCTTCGATTTTGCGTTGGGTATTGACCGACTCTTTGAGCTGCCAAATATCATAGCCAAGATCATCTAGAAATTCTTGCTTGACTCCTTCCGCATTGGAACCGAAGTACTGCTCCAACATATGGGTTAGGATGTAAGGCTTGGTGTAGCGCGCTTCATCCCACCAAATACCCCAATGCTGCAGTTCCTCGACAGAAAAAGGAAGAGAAGGATTGAATTGTCCCAAAAGCCCCTCAACAGCGTGATCGGGGATCTGCCAAATGCGGAAAAAGCCCAAAATATGATCGATGCGATAGGCATCAAAATACTGCGCCATGTGCGTGAGTCGGGCGCGCCACCAAGCGTAGCCATCTTGAGCCATTCTTGCCCAATTGTAGGTCGGAAAGCGCCAGTTTTGTCCTTTGACGGCAAAAGCGTCAGGTGGTGCTCCCGCTTGGGCGTTCATGAAGTATAATTCTGGATGCTGCCAAGCATCAACACTATGGCGATACACCCCTATCGGTAAGTCGCCTTTAAAGACTACTCCCTTTTCGTTGGCATAATCAGAAACAGATTTGAGCTGAATATGCAGATGATACTGAATGAAGTAATAGAGGGCAATTTCATCGTAATCTTTACCCTTAGGATCCGCTAGCTGATCAATGGTTTTTTGATCTATGGTACTGTATTGAGGCCACTGATTGAAGTCGGCAGTGCCATAGCGCTCTTTGAGCATGCAGAAGACCGCATAGGGCTTAAGCCAACTTTCATGCTCGTCCAAGAAATTTTTGTAGGCCTTCAAGCGGAATGTTTTGGCCTTATCCTGCTCATAGATCAGCTTGAAATAGCGGTTTTTGGTTTCCATGACCGCCTCATAATCAATTTCGCTTAATTGATTCAGTGTCTCGCCGATACGTTTGAACTCCGCTCTTTGCCCAGGGGCCTTAAGTACACCCATAGCCTCTAGATTGGCGTACATGGGGTGCAAGGCAAAGACGGAAATTGCACTGTAGGGATAGGAATCTACCCAAGTATTGGTAGCGCTCGTATCATTGATGGGGAGAATCTGGACTAGTTTCATCCCTACCTCTACCGACCAGTCGATCATGGCACGCAGGTCTAAAAACTCTCCGACACCACAGCTACTATCAGAGCGTAGAGAAAAGACCGGAATGGCTACTCCACTTCCTTTCCAATTACCATCAGGGTAGCGAAAGCGAGTGTCGGTCAAGATGCTGAGGCGCTTACGGCTTGGACGGTCCGTAGGGCGAAGGACTCGATTGAAGCCGCTTTCCCAAGTGAGAATGCGTTTTTGCTTTTTGTCGTAAATGCCGTATTTGTATTCAATGGGTTTACTAAACTCACCCAAAGAGAGTTGGGTTTGCCAGATGGGATAATTGGCGTCATCAAGGACGATTGCTTTTTTTTCGTCCCAATTACCCAGACCTTTTCCTTCGCCAATGAGACAAATTTGATAGTCGCTGCCGACTCTTGGGGCTACGATTTGAAAACGATGTTGGGGAGCTTCCGCGTCTTTGACTTTGAGCTTAGTCCTTCGGGCTTTCCGACGCATGAGGACTTCGGTAAAGGCTGAGCTCAACCAAGCATTCTCTTGATCGCCTCCTACCTGCCAAGAGTCTTTAAATTCTAATTCTTCATAATCAAGGCCGTGGGCTGAGAACTGACGATTTTTACCCCATTCCCACTCGACTTTGCTGCCAGCATCGGATTTGATGAGGTATTTGTACTGAAAATCATGGGGGATTTTGTCCCCTTCAATTTGTACCTCCCAGTTACCATCAGCTAGATGGAACATGGGGATAGCGAGTTGGGGATCCCATTGTCCTAATTCGTTGAATGAGCCGGAGACATAAAGATTTTGCCCCCACTGGGTGTGGTAGTGAATTTTGAAGCGTATTTTCATCATGCAGGCAGAAAGTCCTATATATAAGTTGTGCAATTAACAACTTTGCCCCAATATGGAAAAGGCATTTTTAGGAAATGTGTGCGGATATATCAACTGATACTTTGTATCTTAACTTCCCAATTACCAGGGCAATCATTTACCGAAATGTAAATCCCTATGCCCTATTTTGAAGCAGAATTTATCAATTTCTTCCAAGAACTGGAGAAGAACAATCACCGAGATTGGTTTCACGCGAATAAAAAGCGTTACGAAACTTACGTCAAAAATCCCTTCAAACTTTTTGTCCAAGATCTTATTGAAGGCCTCAATGATATAGGGGACGATATCCAAATGGATGCCAAAGACGCTATATTTCGCATCAACCGGGATATTCGCTTTAGCAAGGATAAATCTCCCTATAAAACTCAAGTTTCAGCTTTGATATCCGCGGGAGGTAAAAAGTCAATGGATCATCCCGGCTTATATGTAGAGTTTAACGCCAATGAAGCTAGTATTTACAGTGGGGCTTACAAGATTGAAAAGGAACCACTCTATTCCTTGCGAGAACACATCGCCTCTCATCCAAAAGAATTTGCTGAGCTGTTAATGGATAAGACCTTTGTAGAGAAGTTTGGTGAGATCAAAGGAGAAAAAAATAAACGTATTCCCAAAGAGTTTGCTGAGGCGGCCGAAACTCAGCCTTTACTTTTTAACAAAAGCTTTTATTACTTCGCCAAGTTTCCCGCCAAGGCGATCATGGAAGATGGCTGGAAAGAAAAGGTGCTGGAATACTATGCGGCTACTAAGCCGATGAATACTTTTATATTAAGGGGACTCAAGAAGTAAGTATAGGGTAGAAAGTATCCCGAAAGCTTTCGGGAGTATTATGTATAAAGAAAAAGGGTCTCCCTGAACTACATAGTCCACTTTTCCTGGGTCTTAATACTAAATACTATTGTCTAAGTACTTGATAGGATGAAAAAAGAGTTGTTTTCTCATTCAGCTTCTGTTTTCCCCGTTGCGGATGTCGGTGTTTCTGCGAAGTGGTATGAAGACAAGCTGGGTTTTACAATTGGCTTTCTGTGGCAAGATCCGCCGAGCTATGGGGTTTTGCACCGAGGCGATAAGGTCAGTTTGCATCTAAGTGAGACTGAGATGGAAAATGTGAGTCCTAAAGCTATCCTCTATATATTTGTATATGATGTAGATGAGCTTTATGCCGAGTTCCTCGAACGCCAGACCCCAGTCCTTGGACCACCGCAAGATACCGATTATCAGATGCGAGAGTTTGAGCTGTGCGACCCTGATGGCAATAGGCTTGTCTTTGGAAAAAGTCTTGCAAACTAAAAATATCATTATGAAACGACTCAGCTTGCTTTTTGTCTTTGCATTTGTGCTGATTAGCCTTCAAGCTCAGCACGGAGCTTATGTAAAACTGAATGGCACTTTTTTTTATGCGGCTGCGGTGCCAGTAGCCGGCCAATTTATGTATCGCTATGAGCTAGATGCTTGGCGTTTTGGGGGAGGCTTCACTGCGATTGGAGAAACCTCTGAAGGAGCAGTAGTTGGTGGAGCCGTTGAGGCGGCCTATCGCTTTGGTACTGGACAACATGGCTTCCAACCCGCCTTAAGCCTGATTGCTGGGCGCGAATACCTTTCGGTCAATCCTATTGATGAGCCCTTATTTGAAAGAAGGAAGTTTGTAGTAATGCCGATGATAGATTTGTTTTATAACTACAGACCTCAAGAAAAAGGCATTGATTTATATTTTGGACCTACCCTCTGGCTGCCCCCAGTTATTGATGTGGTCAATGAAAATGATTTCCTTGGTGATGGAAAATATGACGGACCTTTTGTCAGAGTGTTGCTGACGGCAGGTGTCGGTTATTGGTTCTAGCAATAAGTGTTGTAGAATTTGTCCCGTGCTGAATTTCCCTTCGGTACGGGATATTTTTTATTGAAAGCGGTCTTGCCAGAAGTTGTTTTTGGTCAGACGAAGCGCTTGTAGGGTAGAGCTACGTACATTGATGACAAAGGAATAACTACGCTGCGGCCCAAAGGGTACCCAGCGAAAAGACATATCCCAGCAGTGAAGATTCCTAAATATTTGCAGGGAGGTATTGGTGGCTTCCATATCAACCAAGTCGAAGCCGCTGCTTAGTTGAATTTTCCAATTTTGGGTTAAGTTTAAGCTACCATCGACATTGACCGTCGAAACAATTCTGGGTTCACTAATGCCATTATTGGTGTAGGAGAGAGAGTATCTCAATCTCACATCCCATGGGATGTCAAAATCAACATATTGGTAGCTTGTGCGCTGAATTTGGGCAAATTCCGCTTGGTCCACTTCCTCCGAATCAACCTGCTTTTTGCGCAACTCTTCCCCCCGTAATGAAGTCGAAAAGCTGATTTGAGCGCGGGTAAATCGCCCTAATCTACCATCGGTATTGATCATATACTGATCTACTTTCCGCTTTGTGATTTCACCGGTTTCAATATTGGTAAATGATTGAATCGCATAAGGGTCAAGCGTACCGCTGGCGTTAATACTTACTTTGTTTTTAAATAGACTCGTCCTCGCCCGCAAATTAAAGGTCGAAAGCCGAAAACTGTCTGCAGCAAAGTTATAATTGCCACTAATGCCCAGATTGTCGATCACTCGGATCCGCTCGTATTTATCCTCGCTTTCGTCAAATTCGGGATCAAAACTTTCCTTCGTACGATATTTCATCTCAATCACGCTGGAAAGCCCAAAGCCTATGGCTTGACTTTCTCCTTGACTGGGTCCTGTATAGGTCGCTCGCCTAAATCGGCTGTAGGTCTGGGTATTACCGAGAGTATCTTTTTGTACCGTTCGATAGAAGTCATATTGTTCAGCAGCGAAATCTGGCTTTAGATTATAGTTGACATTTGGAGTAAAGCGCTGTCTAAAGACGATTTCTTTCTTACTGTTTTTGAGCCCATATATGCCGTAAAAATTGGTAGTAGCACTCACAGAGGTATTATAGTCAAATGCCCTTTCAAAACCCCTTACAGGGAGTGTTTCTATCGAATTAGTCTCTGGGTTAAATACTTGCTCCTCTGACTCCGTCAACCAAATCTCACGGTAATTAAAACTTGGGGAAATGTTGAGGTAGTTAAATAGCTTAATTTGGGTTGAGGCAGTCGCGCGGTGCTCCATACCATTTTGATAAAAAGAGGAGCCAATGACTCTCTGGGCTAAAGTATCTCCATTTTCTACAACACTAGTCCAGACTGAGTCGCCTGGATTAATCAATACTGGCAAGAATAGACTATCGGGGAGGTTTTGAACCCGATTACGGGCGCTCATATTATAGGAAACGCCTAACTGTTTGAGAAACCCTAAGTTTTTGCCTTGCAAGTTTTTGAAAGGATTTTGGCGGTTCATATTTACCGTCAACTCTGGCAAAGACATACTCATGAGCCCATCATTGAGGTCTTGTTGGTGCCTGAGACCTAGGTTCATACTAAAAGGCGTATTGGCAAAGGTCTTTTGAAAATTGATGGAAGAGTTGAGGTCATTGGTAAAGAAATCTTGGCGGTTATAGCTAATCTCTCGCTGGAAACTATTGGAGCTAGAAATGTTGACTGAAGAACTCAATCGAGTATTGGGGTTGATGGGTTGGTTGTGGCTCCAATTAACCGACCAAGCAGCACGCCTGCTAAAGTCTGGGTCGCTAGGTTCGTTAAAGCGTTGTACGCCGTACTGAAAACGCAAATTACCGCTAAAACTATGTTGCACTCTGTAAGTTGAGGCGATACCCGCTCGCCAACCGCCCCGAGTATAAATGTCTCCATCAACTTGAATATCAAAGTACTCGTTGATCGCTTTGTAATAACCTAGGCCTCGGAGAAAATATCCGCGGTCTTGTGCATTGCCATAGTTAGGTTGCAAAATACCGCTTACCTTTCCTTCTGGAGGAGTAGGAATAAAAGCAAAAGGGATCACTACTGGTAGGGGCAAATCTCCGATCACTAGATTGAGCGGCCCTGAAATAATCTGGTTGTTATTGGTAAGTTTTAGTTTTTTGGACTTGATGTAGTAGTGAGGGTGGTCGGGATCATTACAGGTGGTGTATTTACCACCTGCTCCAAAAATGGATCCATCCTCCATATATTTGGCGACATCGGTCAAAATAAAGCCTTCCCCTTGTACCGTACGTCCCCCCTTTACCCGGCCTTTGGCGGATTTAAAATTGTAGGCCAACTCATCGGCTTCATATTGTGAGCCTGCCATCGTAAATCGAGGAAAACCTATCTCGTTGTCCAAGCTATCTTTGATGCCATTGGCATAAAGGGTCTGGCTATCTATCGCTACGGTGATGCGCTCTGCTTTTAATTCTATATCGGTGTAGGTCAACTCCCCGCTACCGTACATCATGAGCATGCCTGACTTGACGTCAAAAACAATCGAATCAACGGCTTTATAAGGTACCGCTGCTTTGAGATCACTAGTTGCCTTGAGAGAATCTACAAACGCTTGCGAAACGGTACGCTGGTTGGTGTCAGCACTAAATACCATCATATTCAGACTGTCGCTGATGGGATTACCTAAACTATCATAGAGGATACCTTCGGTCAACGTATCTCCGATTAGTTGAAGGCTGTCAAGTGGGGGCATTTGTAGGCTGTCCTGCGTAGGCTGCTGAGCTTGCAGACTGGAATGTAAGAACAAGCCCGCGAGTAGCATCACAAATTGGCATAATTTGCCTATTTTAGCGTTAGTTAGCAGTATGTGAGAAAACAGGTACAAATTTTTCGAACTCAAAGGTTGCAAATATAGTCAGGGAGTTTCGGATTCTTTCTTCAGAGTGCTGCAAATCGACAAAAAGGTTGGTCAAAGTACTAAGTTTCTATGCGATTGGGTTTAATTTTATTGAGTCTATTAGGGCTGTTTAGTTCATCTTATCATCTACAAGGGCCAGAACCCTACGATCCTCCTGTAGCACCTATGCCTCCCTTGCAAGACTTAGGTTTGGCCGGACCAATCCGAACGCTTATCATTGACCCTGGACATGGCGGCAAAGATCCAGGCGCCGTAGGAGGAGATACCTACGAAAAAGATGTTACCCTAGGAGTCGGTCTCAAACTAAAAGAAATTGTCAACCAAAATCTGCCCCAAGTTAAGGTCGTTATGACAAGAGAGTCTGACGAATTTATTCCCCTTTATGCCAGAGGTGAGATCGCTCAAGAAAACAATGGAGACTTTTTTATTAGTATCCACTGCAATGGTATCGAAAATAAGCATAGCCATGGCGCAGAAACTTACATCTTAGGTGTCAACAAAGGCCAAGAAAATTACGAGCGTATCATTGAAGAAAATCAAGCCGTATTATTTGAAGATAATTTCGGAAAGTTTTACGGCGGTTTTAACCCTCGTTCTGCCGAGGCCAATATCCTTTTTGATCTTACTAGTGATGCGCTTCGCTCTGAAAGCAAGCATCTTGCTGAGAAGGTGCAAATTCATTATGCTGAAGCCAAAGGCCGTAACAATCGAGGGGTAAAGCAAGCTCCGTTTATCGTGTTATACATGTGCGGTATGCCTGCTATTTTGACAGAGATTGGTTTTATCACCAATGATAAAGAAGAAGCCTTCCTCAGATCCGAGGAAGGCCAAGAGATGGTTGCCAATGGCTTGTATCGCTCAATCGAAGCTTACAACCAAGAATTTCAATAAGTTATTATTTGATGATCGTACGTTGACTCAAGGTATTTCCTACTTTGATTTGACATACATACACGCCGCGTGGCAGCAAATCTAGGTTGAGCTCAAGGCTGTGATGGCCAATACTCGTCAAATCCGAATATATGGTTCCCACGGGGCTGCCATTACTATCCAAAAGTTTTACATCTACACTGGCGGGTTGAAACAATTCAAAATCGATATTAGCTCCAAAAACGACCGAACTCGGGTAGAGATAAGTGATGTGGTAACCGCTCTCCATAACCTCTACAGCAATCACATCACTGTAATCTGTCTGACTTTCTTTGCCTATTTGCTTCAATCGATAGAAATTGGAACCAACCATCGGTTCATTATCGACAAAGGAGTAGGCCTTGATGACGTTTTCTTTCAGGGCGCCTCTCAGCATGCCAATATCTTCCCAATTATTGCCGTCAAATGATCTTTGCACAAAGAAGGCTTTTGCCCCATCTTCTGGCGGTAACATTGAGGTCCAATCGATGGTTACATGTCGGTCCCTGTATTGAGCTGTAAAATTGGCCAAGGGCACAGCAGGCACTTCTAAATCTTCCACTGCCTGGGCAAGAATTTCATCTTGAACCTCCAAGGAATGAACCGTAATCGTAGGCGTACCATCGCCTTTCATCACCGTCTTATTGACAATGATATTACCGCTCAATTCCCAAGCGTCGGTAACTTGGGTACTGATATTTACGGTTACATTGGCAGAGGCATAACTGACGTCTTGGGCATTTAGCAAGTAGCCAAGAAGCAGTAAGAATGAACTAAGAATCAGGTGGCTTCTTTGAAACATAATCGTCTAAGTTGAAAGATGCTTTTTGGAATCATTTATTTTTCTAATTAAAAGTTTTTAGGCTTAAAAAACTTTTAGGCCCCTGATCTGATCTTACACAGGTAAGCTTTTACAAAATTTGCTCGGGAATATTGCGGATTATCAGCAAATTCGTATATGCAGCTAATGCGTTCGCGGACGATCCGACAATTGATATGGCTTTTGGCCTTGCTGGCTCAGCTATGGCAAACAGACCATTATTTTACTTACTCTGGCCCTGATCGTAACCTGCAAATGTTGGCGGCAAAATCTCATCTCGAAAGTGGGCAAAATTGCATTCCTCAACTTAGCGCCGAAGGATATAATTGTAAGGCCTTAAGTGGTTGGCCACCTGCCTTTAGCGTTTTGATCCGAGGCTTTTATCAATTGACCCATGACTGGTTTTTAGCGGCTCGTTGGTTCAATGGTATAGGTGTTTTGTTAGTTTTTGTGGCCATGCACTTTTTACTACTTCAACTAGATCAGTGGCTCTCTCCCTGGGTTTATCCCTTACTCTTTACTTTTTGGGGCATCAGTTTTACGCCATTCTATTATACTTTTGGCATTGAAGAATGGGCCTTAGCTAGTTTTTTATTGGCGAGTATCGCCAGCGTAGCCCTTTGGCAAGCTACTCAGTGGCATTGGGGATGGTGGTTTTTATTGGCCTTTAGCATTGCTTTGGGCTTTTCGATGCGCTATGCCTATGCTCCTACTGGGGTTTTGTTGTTGATGCCAATCGTGATGGGGCGCTTCAAAGAAAAACCTTGGCGCTATCAGGCTGCATTGAGTGCATTGGGTCTCATGGCAGTAGGCCTCGGTAGCTTTTGGGTACTTAGCCCTACCACTAGTGATGGCGCAAGCTGGTATGAACTCATCCAAACCCAACATTTATACCTGGACAACTTGCTCCATTTTGATGCCTTTCCGCTCAAAGCTTGGGCCTTTTTTAGCCTTGAAGGCCTGATAAATAAAGGTGCGCTTGCGGCCAGTGGCTTTTTATGGTTCGCTAAAGCTTTGTTGTGCTTGCTGTCAATAGGTTTACTCGCACTCCTCTGGCGATTATTTCGCTCTAGCCCCAAACGCACTGCCTTTGCCTACATTCAGACGAGTTGGTGGGCTGTGATTTTTGGAATGGTATTTTTTCTAACAGTGTTATCAGTTGTGGTACCGCCAGAATGGCATGATGATCAATGGATTTGGACTTGGGTGAAAGAGACACGCTATTTTGCTCCCCTTTTGGTGGTCATCCAATTGCTAAGTTTACAGTATGCGACTGAGCGTTCTCCGCAGGAGTCTGCCATCACCCAAGGCATCACAAAATCCTTCTTGATCTTGGCCTTTTTATATGCTGCTACCCATAATGTTTACCGTCTCTGGGATAAAGAGCAAAGAGGGACGCGCTGGACCTTAGAAGAACAAAAAATCATGCAAACTTATGAGGAAGTTGTAGGCTTATGCAAGGCTGGAAAATCGGTTTACTGGCGAGAGGGCAAACTAATCGCAGAGCAAGATATAGCTAGTATTGCCGGATTAGCGGGGGCGATAATAATCCCTTTTGCAGGGGCTGAGGTGGCGCTTCCTGCGGAGAACGATCAACTCATTATTTTACCTAAGGAGGACGCTTTTGATTGAAGGTCTGTCATATCGCCATTTCTTAATTGGCTTCGTCGCCATCTTGAGCCTCTGGGCGCGTATAGATCACCGCTACCACTATCGCAAACTCAATCCTGATACAGAAATCATCATGGCGATGGCAGCGCATATAGAGCAGGGGCGGGGCGGGGTGTTGGACCACTGGAATGAAAAAGATATTGCCAAACCTATCGTGTTGGAGCAGAGAGCGGCAATGCCCGGATACGCCTACTTATTGCTGATGGTCAATGAGTTGACTGATGATTGGCTCAGGGCTGCTTGGGGGATAGAGGTCGCAGCGATAGTGGCGTTTTTTGCCGCGGTGGTGTTTTGGTTTAGGCGTTTGATGGGAGAGACCGCGACGGTTGAACTTGGCGTCTGTCTCCTTCTTTTGGGTTTTTCGCCTGCGCCCCTACATTATTTTCCTACCACGGATATGCTGAGCCTTACTGCTTTTATATGGGGGGCTTATGCTTTATATCGCATCCAAGATAGATTGCTTGGGGCTTCGCTTCTTGCTTTGTTGGGACTCAGTTTGGCGATTAGCTTTCGTTATGCTTACCTAGCTCTCTTGGGTCTTTTGCCCTTGACCTTAGCGTTTAATTGGTGGCAAAAAAAGAATCGTGTATCCCTAATCGTGATGCTCAGCAGTATTCCCGCTGTTTTGATGGTAGCCGCTTTACTTTTGGGTTTCAAGGGACTGGAAGGAAGTATGACAGATGCCGTTACCCAGCAATGGTACCCCGAACATCTAGTCTGGCTAGAACCCTTTCCTTTCAAGAGTTTTTTTTACTATGGTTTGCCTCACGAATTAGCCCTTGATCAGTATTGGAGCTACGGCTCTTTAGCATTAAAATCCTTGGCCTTTCTTGTTTCTGGTTGGCTGGTGGTGCGCATTATTCGTTTTTCAGATGGCTTCTTCAATATGATATTTTTTCTAACGATGTTAATGGTGGTTTCTCTTTTGATTTACTTTTCCATTAAGGTTGCTCCCGAAACTTGGAATCAAATTGCATTCTGGACCTTTTTGATGGAAACCCGCTATTATGCTGCTCCCATGCTTTTGACTGTATTGGGCATACTGGCCCAGATGCGAAAAGGCAAGGGGCGATTATGGATGCAAATGTTTGTGATTGGAGCCCTCTTGGCGGGCGGAGGGGTAAGTTTGTACCAAAAGTACCGCATCTACCAAACAAAAGATGTGAGTGCTACCTTCCTGATGAGCAGCGCTGCTGAGATCTATCGTTCCGCGAATGAGCGGAAAAACCCCCATAAGACACTCCCTCTCCTTTATAATAGTGAAGATAGCCGTATAGGAGAAATTTTTGGCTTTGTCAGTGTACCAGCAGAGCTTGGACTAGATGGAGTACAAACAGCACCTCGTTCCGATAGTTTAACGCTTTACGCTTTTTTTTCAATCGAGGGGGGGCTGACTCCTGCGGAGAACGCTTGGATGGGGCGTTCCGATACGGAAATCATCGAGAAAAATCAGTACGGGGAATGGTGGCAGCAAACACTCTACCCAAACATGGATTGAACTCTTTGCAAGGCAACTACCAGTTGGTCAATTTCTTCCCGCGTATTATAAAATGCAAAAGAAGCTCTCGCGGTACCTGGGATATTATAGCGTTGCCAAAGCGGCTGAGTACAATGATGGCCCGTCCGAATGGCGATGCCTAATTGATCTAAAATGGTACCCGCATCATAGGGATGAATATCACCCAACAAAAAGGAAATCACACTCGCCTTGTGAGCCGCCGTCCCGATAAACCGCATGCCCTCAATCTCGCCCAGCCGCTTAGTCCCATAGGCCAATAGGTCGGCTTCTTGGGCGGCAATTGCTTCATAACCAAGGGATTCCATGTAGGATATCCCTGCTCCCATGCCGATCACTCCTGCGATATTGGGAGTCCCCGCCTCAAATTTATGTGGTAAATCGGCAAAGGTAGTGCCCTCAAAAGATACGGTCTTGATCATATCACCACCTCCTTTATAAGGAGGCATAGCTTCTAACCATTTTTCTTTGCCGTAAACAAAGCCTACGCCCGTGGGACCGAGCATTTTATGACCGGAGAAGACCATAAAATCGCAGTCTAGATCCCTGACATCTACTGCTTGATGGGGCACCGCTTGTGCCCCGTCTAGAATAACGGGAATCTCTCTTGCATGAGCTAGTTTAATGATTTCCTTGACAGGATTGATGGTCCCTAACGAATTGGAAGTGTGGACTACTGAAACCAATTTGGTCCGATCGCTGAGGAGGGTTTGATAAGCCTCCATATCCAACTCCCCATCATCGCTAACTGGAATCACCTTGAGGACGATTCCCATGCTTTGAGACAATAACTGCCAAGGGACAATGTTGGAGTGATGCTCCATATGGGAAATGATAATTTCATCTCCCTCTTTGAGATAGCGATGCCCAAAACTGTGGGCCAAAAGATTGAGCCCTTCGGTAGTACCACTGGTATAAATGATCTCGTGCGTATGCGCAGCATTGATTAAGGCTCGCACTTGCTCTCGCACGCCTTCATATTCGTCAGTGGCTTGCTGACTCAAGAGGTGAACGCCACGGTGAACGTTTGCGTTCTCCTGCCGATAATACTTTTCTAAACGCTCTAAGACGACATTGGGCTTTTGCGAAGTCGCAGCATTATCAAAATAAACGAGAGGCTTGCCGTGTACGGTCTGATGTAGAGTCGGAAAGTCAGCGCGAATTTTTTGTAAATCCAATGAAGTTTGGAGCATTTAAGTTTACTTAATAACGTGATTCAATCAGTTGAGCGATGTGTTCTTTTACCGGTTCAATGCTAATGTTGTCAGCTACTTCCATCGCAAAAGCGTGGACCAACATTTTGCGAGCATCGACCTCCTTAATACCGCGAGCCATGAGATAGAACATGGATGATTCGTCGAGCCGACCCGTAGTAGCACCGTGGCTACACTTTACGTCATCGGCATAAATCTCTAACTGAGGCTTAGTACTGACGTTTGCCGTTTCGGTAAGAACGATATTACGGTTGGTCTGATAAGCATTGGTTTTTTGAGCGTCTTCATAAACATGGATACGTCCAGAAAATACGCCCGTAGATTGCTCATCCATGATTCCCTTATAGAGCTCATTGCTCATCCCGTGAGGGAGGGCATGATCTACCATGGTTGCATTGTCCACGTGCTGATTGCCGTCGAGGAGATAGAGACCCATTAGGTGAGATTCTATATTTTCTCCCATGAGGCGCATGCGCAGGTTGTTGCGCATCAGTTCACCACTAAAAGTGAAAGTAAAGATCGAAAAGCGACTATCACGGCCTTGCTTCACTTCGGTGCGATCTACCTGAAAAGCCTGATCGCTTTCTCTTTGGATCTTGATATATTCTCCGCCAGCATTGTCGCCGATGATGATTTCGGTCATCGCGTTGCGGAACGTATGCCCTGAACCAAGCGTGTGCGTGGTTTCGATGATTTTAGCCTCGGCTTGTTCTCCGATCACGACTAGGTTGCGATGTTGCATACCCAGAGCATCTCCATTTGCGTCAGTGATGTGTAAGATGTGAATGGGAGCTTTGGCTACTTGCCCTCTAGGGATATGGATCATCACGCCCTGCTCTGCATGGGCACTGTTCAAAGCGGCAAAGATATCGCTATCCACATTGGCGACACTACCAAAATTTGCTTCAAAGGCTACTTTTCCGGCTGCGCTTAACGAGCCTAAGTCTGAAATATAGACCGTATCACCATTGAGGCGAATACTCGATAATTCTGCCTGATATTGGCCATTGACAAAAACGAGAAAGTCTACGTCTATTCCTTCGATCAAAAAAGGAGTAATGTCGATGGCGTTATGCGAAGCATAGTTTTGATATACTCGCTTTTTGACCGTCCGCAGAGGGGTGTATTTCCACTCTTCTACTTTGCGGGTCGGTAGCGACATTTCGGCTAGGCTTGCTTTGGCCTGCTGCCGAACGCTTTCCCCGAGAGAAGGGGATGTATGAGTGAGTGGCGCAATGAAGGCCACAGTATTTTTATCCTGTGATATGGTAGGCGTACTAGCCATAAGAAATCCAAATTTGAAGTGAGAATAGAGGGATGCCTTAGGCAGGGATACTTTCTTTGATCCAGTCGTAACCTTTTTCTTCTAGCTCAAGCGCTAGCTCTTTAGGACCAGACTTCACGATCTTACCTTTGTAAAGTACATGCACAAAGTCAGGCACAATGTGGTCTAGCAGGCGCTGGTAGTGGGTAATCACCAAGAAAGAGCGATCTGGAGTACGCAGTTTATTTACTGCCTCGGAAACGATACGGAGAGCATCGATATCTAAACCAGAATCAGTCTCATCTAAGATGGCCAATTTTGGCTCTAACATCGCCATTTGGAAAATCTCATTGCGCTTTTTCTCTCCACCAGAGAAACCTTCATTAACGGCTCTTTTGGTCAGAGATGCATCCAGCTCAACAATTTTACTTCTTTCCTTCATCATTTTGAGGAAGGCACCTGCTGAAAGCGGCTCTTCATCACGGTATTCACGAATTGCGTTAAGAGAGCTGCGCATGAAGTTAGTCATGCTTACTCCTGGAATTTCAACAGGGTATTGAAAGGCCAAAAATAGACCTTCACCAGCACGTTCATCCACCTCTAGTTCTAGTAGGTCCTTACCGTTAAAAAGCACTTCACCTTCTTCTACTTCGTAGTCATCTTTACCAGACAAAACAGAGGCTAGAGTACTCTTGCCCGCGCCATTGGGACCCATGATCGCATGTACTTCACCTGGCTTGATCTCTAGGTTGAGACCATTTAGAATCTTATTGCCTTCAATAGAGGCGTGTAGATTTTTTATAGAAAGCATTTATTGCAGAATTTGAGAATTGTAATTTGATTTTGATTTTTTATCCTACCGAGCCTTCTAGGCTGATACTGAGTAGCTTCTGGGCTTCTACAGCAAACTCCATAGGTAGTTGCTGCAGCACTTCCTTGGCATAACCATTGACGATGAGTCCAATAGCAGTTTCTTCGTCTATACCACGCTGGCTGCAGTAGAAGAGTTGGTCTTCTCCAATTTTGGAGGTCGTTGCCTCGTGCTCTACCATACCAGTTGGATTACCAACTTCGATATACGGGAAGGTATGAGCGCCACACTTATCTCCGATCAGCATGGAGTCACACTGAGAGAAATTACGGGCATTTTTGGCTCCTTTTTGGATTTTGACTAAACCTCGGTAACTGTTTTGAGATTTGCCAGCTGAGATCCCTTTCGAGATAATGATAGAACGAGTATTCTTACCAATATGCACCATTTTGGTACCCGTATCTGCTTGCTGACGACCGTTGGTTACCGCTACCGAGTAAAACTCTCCTTCTGAATGATCTCCTTGAAGAATTACGCTTGGGTACTTCCAAGTGATAGCAGAACCTGTTTCTACTTGAGTCCAAGAAATTTTAGAATGATGGCCTTGGCACAGTCCTCGCTTGGTAACGAAATTGTAAATACCCCCAGCTCCTGTTTCGGGATCTCCAGGATACCAGTTCTGAACCGTGGAGTATTTAACCTCAGCATTGTCTTTGGCGAGAATTTCGACCACTGCTGCGTGCAATTGATTCTCATCGCGCTGTGGCGCTGTACAACCTTCTAGGTAGCTCACGTATGAACCTTCTTCCGCTACAATTAAAGTCCTTTCGAACTGTCCAGTATTTCGTTCATTGATCCGGAAGTAGGTAGAAAGCTCCATTGGGCAGCGAACTCCCTTGGGAATGTAGACAAATGAACCGTCGGTAAAGACTGCAGCGTTCAGCGCAGCGTAAAAATTATCAGTATGAGGCACTACCGAACCCATGTACTCCCGAATAAGCTCAGGGTGATCTTGGATCGCTTCACTGAATGAACAAAAGATAATTCCCAGCTCGCCAAGCTTCTCTTTGTAGGTAGTTTTGATAGACACACTATCCACTACTGCATCAACTGCTACCCCAGCAAGTACTTTTTGCTCATCTAGAGAAATCCCCAGCTTATCAAAGGTCTTGAGAAGCTCAGGATCTACCTCATCTAAACTGTTGAGTTTGGGACGCTGTTTAGGAGCGGCATAATATATAATATCTTGAAAATCAACGGGTTTGTAGTCGATGTGAGCCCATTCTGGTTCGGTCATTTTTAACCAGTGGTGGTAGGCCTTCATACGGTACTCAAGCATCCACTCTGGCTCGTTCTTTTTAGAAGAGATTAAACGAATAATGTCTTCATTAAGGCCTTTAGGAGCTAAGTCAGACTCAATATCAGTCTCGAAGCCGTACTTGTATTTTTGTTCAGTTACCTCCTGAATGATTTGTTCACTTTCGGAGAGCGCCTCTGGCTCTTTTAAAAGATCTGACATAAGTTATGTTTATTTAGACTTATTCTAGATAAGGAACCAAAATAAAATGCGTAATGTTTAATACCACGCACCTTATCTTTCACAAATTTCGTAAAAAAAAGCTGCATTCCAATTATTACTACCTAAAATTAGGTAGAATGTTTAGAATATAACTATGATTTTTTGTTATACGTGGATTGACGCAAATTATATACAGGATTGTCTACTGTTTTTGCTGCTCTTGGAAGACGCTGGGGGCGTCGAAACTCTTGGCGGCAGCACCTTTACGGACGATTTCTACATGCTTGATAGTGTCCCTTACGGCAATCTGCATGGCCACAGCTAGAGAAGTACTATCAACCGTATAACCAAATACATTATAGCCGCCATCCAAAAATGGAGTAGGGGCGAGGGTGAAATAAAATTGACTACCATTGGTGTTAGGGCCTGCGTTGGCCATGGCGAGGGTACCTGCTACATTATGCTTGAGGTCGGGATTGATTTCTTGACGAAATTTATATCCGGGTCCGCCCATACCGTTGGCTTGAGGATCTCCTCCTTGGATGACAAAGCCCGGTTCAACACGATGAAAGGTAAGCCCCTCATAAAAGCCTTTGCCTTTACCGGCATTATGTTCGATGGTGCCTTCTGCTAAGCCGACAAAATTGGCCACAGTCAAAGGCGCTTTTTCAAATTCTAAGCGACTAACTATATCTCCTTTTGATGTTTCTATGATCGCATACAAGCCATCTCCTTGCTCGGGAAGGCGATTGGGTTGGCAGGCAATGAAACACAAAAGGGCAATGATGGGAAGTAATTTCTTCATGAGTACCTTATTTGAGGCAAAACTAGCTAATTGCCCATAAAAAAGAAACCGCTCCCTGAGGAGCGGTCCAAACCCAAACAAACACCATGAAAAATCTTTATGATCAAACCCCAAAGGGATGATATTTTTTCTATTAAGGGAGATCTTCAATTGAACGGATCTCGTTACGGAAATAATTGAACTGATAGCTGTTTTTTAAACCGGGAAACTCTTCTAAGAGCTTTTGTACTTCCTCTGGATTTAAGCTACGAAAGGCGCCACTTTGCGTATTTCGTATATTCCACTCATTTCCAATTTTCTGTATGCGGTACATTGCCCTAATATTCAATTAATGTTACGTCGGTAGTATTGCAAATCTTTTGCCGAAATGATCCTCAGAACGGGCCAAAAAAATGAACGGTCATTCCTCTTGACTGAAAGGTCTGTCTAACAGTGCGAATGGTAAAAATTACCGAAAATTGGTTTTCGTCCTTGTTGGATATTGCGGAGAAAAATTAATTATAAATAAAAATAAATGTCTATGCATCTAATTGATGCTTGGCCAAGATCGTGCTGCTTGTATCTTTTGATAATCCTCCAATGGCATTTGGATCATCATCTGAGATTTTTCCTCATCAAGCCATCTTAGTACTTCTACTAATTTAGCTTTGTCCATAGCCGTGCAGCCTGCCGTACCTCCCGCTTTTTTGCCTCCTTTGGTATTCCAAACGTGTAAAAATATGCAGGAACCCCCCTTTGGAGTTGGCTCAGGAAAATTATGCTCTACAAAGACCCCCCATTCGTACAAATCGTCGGTTCGGCGCATGTGATCGGTGCTATTCCAATCTGCTGGCACTTCACCTTCTTCTAAAATCTGATTGTAATATTCAGAACTGACATCCTCGATACACATGGTTTGGGCCGTTATGGGCCAGTAAGGATAATTGATCCAATCAGCATCTGGAGTCGCGGCGTAGCCAAAAGCAGTACCCAATTGAAAAACCCCTGCGGGAGATTTGAGATCCCCTTCTTTTTTTATCGGCCCGCCGAACGCTTGTAATTCAGTCTCTTGAACGGCCCATCCTAAGCCATTTTTGCCCACTACAATAGGGATAGAGCCTCCCACTGCTTGCCAATTAGTACTATCCCCCTCAAATCTTTGCAGCTTACCGTTGAATTGATCCCATGCCGGCGTTGTAACCACTAGAAGCTGAGTTTTAGGTGTCGCTGCTCGGTTCAGATCTTCCTTCATTGCAGACACTTGGATGCCTTCGGGAGACTTTGTCTCACTATGGCTAGAAGGCTGACAAGCAGCTAAGGCGAATAAAAGCAAGTAGCTAATACTAACGAATGAACTATTCATACATCAATATAATCGCAGAAGAGATAGCGGCAAAAATAATCTATATATTCAGTCCTTGTCGAAATTGAAGAAAGGGATAAAATCGAGAGGCAAGGCTGCTATCGATCAAAAAAGCAACAATAAAAAGAACGATAAATCCTAGAGGCATGCTCTTATATTGAATTGAGGGAATAAAAGCTAGCGCGATAGCTCCAGCTAGCATGAGGAAAGGATAAACCTTCATCAGCATTTTGTAGCTATCATAATCCTTTTGCTGTTTCGTGATCTCCACCTGAATGGCCTCGGCCTTATCTTGCTAGTACCGCGAAGTCATTTCTTGTATATAAATTTGGCGACTGCTCATGACGTAAGTGCTGTATCCCATCAGTACGACAAGGGTCAATCCTAAGGGGATGAGTCCTCCGCACAATACTTCACTCTCGCCTCTAAATATGGCAATGGAAACCAATAAAAGGACAATGCTCACGCCCAGCATGATTTTGCCTTGGAGCAAATCTCCTTTGGCCCAAATTTGTGGTTTTTGTATGAATTTCATCCCTCTAAGTAAAGAGTAAATGGTATTCATTGAAGAAGAAAAAGATTTCTCTGATACAGATGACCGATTTTCCTAGGTCTCAATATTGAATACTATTGTCCAACTACTTAACTAGCTTAGTTTTTGGAGGGTTTTGTTGGCCCTAGCTGCTACGGATTTTCTTGTGTCATTGGCTAAGCGTTCCAGATGTGGGATTAGCCATTCTTTGAGGGTCGAATCTTTTTTGGCCCATTTACCTAATGTATCCATACTCGTGTTGAGGACAATCCAATCCTGGTGAGTGGCGAGGTTATGGCGCATGATAGCTTCTGCTTTTTGGCGCTGTTTGTCCTGCATATCCTGCTCCAATAATTGAAACAATTGAGATAGGGTCCATTGAGCTGAGGCTTGCTCAATTTGGGAAACCTCTTCCAAGAAGCGATCGATATAAGGTATCAGTATATTTTTTTGCGCCTTGCCGATGCGTTTCATCGCATTGGAAGTACGTAATCTGACTGTCTCATCTTCGCTGAAATAGCAAGCAAATAGCTCGGCAAAGGTATCTGGCTCGGCTAGTACTTCTGCAACAATTTCGACAGTTTCCCCTAATGAATTAGGATGTCCCCCCTTAAGTCTATTGTTGAAATTCTTCATCAGTTTGATCCGAGATAAGCGTTCTGCGCAGCAATAAAAAATAAAATATGACTCTAGCTATTTAGCTAAAGTAGTGATTTGCATTTTTTTGAGGGGGTAAAGGGTACCGGAGCTGAGCTTTATTGTACCTCCTTCGGAGAACGCTTCTAGCTTACCAAAGGGCTCGGTTGGGAAAAAAATTTCGGTAAAGGCTACCTCACTATTGTCAGCAAATATCTCAATCGAGGCGACATCAAGGTAAATATGCAATCTCACGGAATTGTTGGTGCAAATCCTCGGGGCAGTGTGTACTTTGGCAAAATGCTTAGAGAAATTTGTTTTACCTGCATTGGTACGATCAGTAAAAAATTCTTTTGCCTTTGCATCTAAACCAAAAATGTATTCCTCTCCCTGATCATTACTAAATCGCAGACCCCATTTTTGAGGCGGATCTTCGGGATCATATTCAAAATGGAGCTCATATTCTGCCAGTGGGCTCCCTTCAGTTAGCAGACTCCTACCTGCTATTTCTCTGGCTGCTAGCATTTGCGGACTTTCCCGCAGTTTCGTCATTTCTTTGACTGGCACGGAGACCATTCTGAGCCCTGCTTCTGTGTCCTTTAATTGTAAGTCTCTGGCCATCGTCATCGCCGAACGCCATTTTTCAGTGGGCACTACGGTAGCATAATGCCAATTGCTCATCCATCCCATAAACAGTCTTCGACCGTCTTCTTTCGGGACATCTGACCAAGTAACCCCTGCATAATTATCGGTGCCATAATCTAGCCAAAGGACTGTTTCGGCGGGATTATTATTAGTGAAAGTCGTTCCGTCAAAATCACCGATAAAGTACATCGTAGCAGAGCCGCCATTGGCCCCACCGCGTCCTAAGCTGACGATCATGATCCATTTTTCTTCCTCAGAGTCCGCTAGCCTGAGGGGAAATAAATCCGGACACTCCCATACGCCCCCGTGGCTACCTTGGTCCTCTCCAAATTCACTCGCGAGGGTCCATTCCTTAAGGTTGGGGGAGCGGTAAATTTGTACTCGGTCTCCTCGCGCAAAAATCATCACCCAGCTTTTGGTGGCATCATGCCAGAATACTTTGGGGTCGCGGAAGTCTTTGATACCGGGATTGGGGATGACGGGATTGCCTTCATATTTGGTCCAACTACGGCCTTTGTCGAGACTAAAGGCAATGCCCTGGGTTTGGAAATCTAGATCGCCTCGTTTTTCTCCGGCCATATTATGATAGGTAAATATAGCTACCATGGGCACTTCTCCTGCGGGGGCTAAGCCACTGGTATTGTCCCAATCGATCACCGCACTGCCCGAAAAAATATCCCCAATACTATCAGGATAAAGTGCAATAGGGAGATGCTGCCAATTGACCAAGTCAGCGCTTACTGCATGCCCCCAATGCATAGGTCCCCAAACGGTGCTATCTGGATAATGTTGATAAAAAAGATGATACTCCCCTTCATAATAAACCATACCATTAGGATCATTCATCCATTTGGCGGCTGGGGAAAAGTGGAATTGCGGCCGGTAGGGCTCATCATAAGCGAGAACTTGTCCTCGCGCCGCTTTATCCTCTCTGGGAGCCTCTTCTGGTACTTGCTGGCAGGCGACTAATAGGAGCACACAGGCGAGGGGAGATATGATTTTCAACATGTTGATGACTCGTGTAGGAGTAGGTTATTGAGTGAGTTGTTTTTCTAGTTCCTCTAGCGGAACGCCTTTGGTCTCCGGCATCATGCGCCAAACAAATAAAAGCTGCAAGACCATCATGGCGGCAAAAATGCCAAATACGGTTGAAGCTCCAATTTTGGTAAACATGATTGGCATCATCGAAGGGATAACGGCTGCTAAGACCCAATGCACCGAGCTACCAAAGGCCTGACCATTGGCGCGAAGATGGTTTGGAAAAATCTCCGAGATAAACACCCATATCACAGTTCCCTGACCAATAGCATGAGCGGCAATGAATACAAACAGTAAGATGGGGATAGTAAATCCTTGCCAATTCAGGGCAAAAGCAGCTGAGACCAATGATAGTGATATGATATAACCAAGGGAGCCAATATACATGAGCTGTTTGCGCCCAAAGCGGTCGATGAGACTCAATCCTAGTAGGGTAAAAATCACATTGACTACCCCAATACCAATACTGCCTAATAAAGCTGCTTCAGAGGCGAGGCCCGCTTCTTCAAAAATTCTTTTGGCAAAATAAAGCAAAGCATTGATGCCCGAAAACTGATTGAAAAAGGCAATCAAAAAGGCCAGCATGAGGGGGAAACGATATTTTGGGTCAAAAATCGATTCGTTGCTAGTAGCCGAGCTTTGATCCGCTAGGATGCGATCCATTTCGGCTTCGACATCCATATCGGGATCAATGAGTTTAAGCGTCTTGGCCGCCTCAACGCGATTGTTTTGCTTGGCCAGTAACCAACGCGGGCTTTTAGGCACAGTAAACACCATCAGGGTGTAGAGCAAGGCGGGTAAGGCTTCTATCCCGATCATATAGCGCCAAGCATCTATTTCGATATCGCTCAACAAGTAATTGGAGAGAAAGGCAATCATGATGCCAAAGACAATGTTGAATTGATAGAGGGCAACTAATCTTCCTCGACGGCTGGCAGGTGCAATCTCCGATACATAGGCGGGTGCCGCCACAGTTGAAGCCCCCACCCCTAAACCGCCCAAAAAGCGGAAGAGAGCAAATAGCCAAGGATCAGAAACGAGAGCCGAGCCTATGGCTGAAACAAAGTAAAAGAGCCCAATCCAGATCAAAGTAGTTTTGCGCCCATACTTGTCTGTCGGCACACCTCCCAGTAGGGCTCCTACGACCGTTCCCCATAGGGCAGAGCCAACTACCACCACACCATGAAACAAATCAGTATCTCCAAAAAGACTAAACCCACCCCAAAGGGACTGTAAAGTGGTTTCTGCGCCAGAAATGACGACCGTATCAAAACCAAACAAAAAACCTGCGAGGGCCACCGTGATGGACCAAAAAAGAATAGAATTTTTCATCAAGCGTAGTAGTAGTTCAAAAAGTAGAATAAAGTTAGCAGAAAAGAATTAGCAACATAATACTCATACACCAAGCCCTTGCACTGAACCGCATTGCTTTAGATCCGATAGGAAATAATGAAAGGATTGAATGCGATTTCCCGTAATCCTGCCGCTTTATCAGCAGATATAGCTGTATATTGCAGCTGCAAAAAAGAATTACTATCAAATGATTAAAAAGTACGAAAAAGTAGCCGTCATTGGCGCTGGAACTATGGGAAATGGGATTGCCCACGTTTTTGCGCAAAGCGGTTATGATGTAAAGCTTATCGATATCTCCAAAGCGGCTTTGGAGCGTGCCCTAGCTGTGATTGGCAAAAATATGGATCGCCAAGTCAAAAAAGAAAAGATCACACAAGCTGATAAGGCAGCCGCGCTTGGGCGGATCACCACCTCCACCCATATGATGGAAGGCGTAGCGGATCGCGACATCGTGGTAGAAGCGGCGACCGAGCGGCAAAACCTCAAAGAAAGCATCTTTAAAGATCTCGATCAGGCCGCGCCTGCACACGCGATATTGGCTACCAATACTTCTTCGATCAGCATTACGGAGATTGCGGCGGTTACCAATCGTCCCCAACAGGTGATCGGTATGCACTTTATGAATCCCGTGCCCGTCATGAAATTGGTGGAGATCATTAGCGGTTATGATACTACCGATGAGGTGCTAGCAGACATTGTGGCCCTTTCTGAAGATCTCGGCAAAATCCCCGTAGCTGTCAATGATTACCCTGGCTTCGTAGCCAATCGCATTTTGATGCCCATGATCAATGAGGCGATTTATGCACATTTTGAAGGGGTTGCAGGAGTAGAGGAGATCGATACGGTGATGAAACTAGGGATGGCCCATCCGATGGGGCCTTTGCAGTTGGCCGATTTCATTGGGCTGGATGTTTGTTTGGCGATCCTCAATGTATTGTATGAGGGTTTTGGTAATCCTAAATATGCGCCCTGTCCATTGCTACGCAATATGGTGGCAGCTGGGCATCTCGGACGAAAAACGGGTAAAGGTTTTTACGATTACGAATAAATGGAAATAGGGCAGTAGGTTATTTGCTCGCCTAAGTGTAGAGTAGCAAGTTTCCCGATAGCTATCGGGAGTATCTAGTACGAAGAAAAATCGCTTCTTCACCCCATTGAGGTCGTTTTTTCAAAGTCTGAATACTGAATACTGAATACTGAATACTGAATAATATTGTCTTACTACTTACCTTCCGATCCCGATGGTCGGGACGCGGGAGCGCGGAACGCTTATCTCGATTACAAAGATTGCAACTAAGGCGGCCATCGAGTTTTAGCTCGCATGGCCGTTTTTTTAACGATTTAGCCACTCTTTGAATAGGCGAGTATTGTCAGTGCTGACGATGATTTCGCGTTTGCTAGGCGGATCAAGCTGGACTTTGACGCGACTTTTTGATAAAGCGTGCATATTGGCGATAGCGTCAAAGTGACAAATAAAACTACGGTTGAGGCGGAAAAATTCGTTGGGATCCAACATCGCCTCGAGGTCTGCCAATTTATAATCCACAAAGTATCGTTGTCCATCCCGTTTAATAAGAGAAACGTAGCGGTCTTCTCCTTCAAAATAAGCGATATCACTTACTTTTACACTGCTGATTTTTTCTCCCTTTTTGACTAGGAACCGTTTTTGGAAAAAAGGGGAATGAGATTGTGTGAAAATTTGCTCTAAGGCTTTGATAGAAAGACTTTGTGGCTTTGCCAAACGCAAAAACTTGTCCAGAGCGGCCCGTAGTTCATCTGGATCTATGGGTTTGAGGAGGTAGTCAATGCTGTTGACTTTGAAGGCCTGAATCGCATATTGATCATAGGCTGTAGTAAAGATCACCGGACAGTCGATCTGGCGTTCCTCGAAGAGAGAAAAACTCAGATCGTCCGCCAAATGTATATCCAAAAAAATCAGTTCTGGCTCATGCTCGGCTAGCCATTTGGAAGTGGCTTCTACGCTTTCCAAATGGGCCATGATTTCAATCTCTGGATCGATGCTGTGCAGGAGATGTTGTAGGTGGTCTCGCGCGTGTTTTTCGTCTTCTACAATGATGGCTTTCATAGTTTTGGCTTAGTCAGATTCAATTAGAGGGAGTCGGGCGACAAAATGTTCATTTTCTTCTCCAAAAGAAGGCGTTAATTCTCCCAGCAAGGCGTAGCGCCTCAAGAGGTTTTGTAAGCCAGTTTTGGTCGAATCTTTTACTTGTTTACGAAGTTGCAAGGGGTTTTTGATGCAAAGGCTATCGCCTTCTAGCATGATTTGGATCCGTAGTGGTCTTTCGGAGGCGACGATATTGTGTTTGATGGCATTTTCTAAAACGGTCTGTAAAGAAAAAGGCGGTAGGCTCATTTCTAAGGCGTTTTCTGGAATATCGGTTTCGATGATCAAGGCATCTTCAAAGCGGATCTTTTGCAGTAAGATAAAGGCATTGACAAAATCTAACTCCTCCTCCAAACTAATGATTAGTTGCTCTCTAAGTTGGAGTACCGAACGGTAGAGTTTGGCAAAGTGATTGGTAAATTTGAGCGCTCGCTCTGGTTGGCTCAAGATGAGAGAGCTGAGGATGTTCATACTATTGAATAGAAAATGCGGATTGATCTGGTTTTTGAGGATCTCAAACTGGGCCAAAATATTCGCTTTTTCTAGTTCTCGATTTTTCATTCTCAGGTCGTAAGTTTCAAGCGATTTGTCCAAAATGAGCTTGAGTTCATCGGCTTTCCACGGTTTTGCAATGTAGTAGTAGATCTGGCCTTGATTGATGGCGTCGATGATCGATTGCAGATCGCTATACCCTGTCATTACCATGCGGATGGTATCAGGAAAGCGTTCTTTTAATTGGCCCAAAAGAGCAACTCCGGTCATGCCCGGCATCTTTTGATCTGAAATCACAAGATCAAAGCGCATGTTTTCTACCATCTCCAATGCTTCATGGCCACTAAGGGCGGTATGTATTTCATACGAACGCCGAAATACGGCTTTGAACGCAAAGAGATTGTCTGATTCGTCGTCAACGTAGAGAATGCGGTATTTTTTCATCATTGGAAGTTCTACAGAGTCAAAAATTAAAGAATATTTTAATATTTTGAAGAACTTCTCACTGAGTACTAAACTCACTTGCTTGTCAAAGGGCCCGCAAGGAGCTCATGCTTCCTCTTGGCAAACAGCTACAAATTAGCGTTCTGCGCAGCAGTAAGCATACAAAATGCAGCCAAAGCGGAAAGGAGAATCGTGAAATGGGAACAATAGGACGGGAGATTAAAGACAGAGTATAAAGTATCCCGAAAGCTTTGGGGAGTATGCAGTACCAAAAAAAGGTCTAAATGAACCGTATAGCTTTATCTCCCAAAGTCTCAATCTTGAATACTCTTGTCTAAGGACCTAAAATGTATCTAGCTCGATAGGCAAACAAACCCGAAAACGAGTCCCTCCTTCCGCTAGCCTTTCCCAAATAAGATTACCTTTGTGTTGTTGAATGATTCCTTGGCTCAACCAAAGTCCCAAACCGGTGCCTTCGCCCACCTTTTTGGTGGTGAAAAAAGGATCAAAGATTTTTTGCTCTATTGCTTCTGGAATCCCGCTGCCGTTGTCTTGAATGTCTACCCATAAATGATGTTTGTCTACTTGGGTACTAATCTGCAACTGTCCTGCTTCTGGCATGGCATCAATGGCATTTTCGATCAGATTGAGAAACAATTGGCTGATCTTACCCCCATCGCAAAGGCAATCAGGGAGCTTTTGATAATTTTTCTGCACCTGAATCTGCTGCGTCTCTAGTTTATGATTGAGGATAGCAAGACTGCTATCGAGTAATTCATTCAGATTTTGAGGGCTATAACTCGGCCCTTGTGGACTAGTGTGGGAATACATTTTGAGGCCCGAAACGATCTGCTCGATGCGGTGAGAGCCCCTTTGGAGGGATTGAATTGCTTCTTGCATTTCGGTCATCAGTTCTTCCTGATCCGCTGTATTACCTTGCTCTAGACTACTGCGCAAGTCTTGCAAATCCAAGGCCAAGGCACTCGCATTACCAGAGATAAAATTTACGGGATTATTGATCTCATGGGCGATACCAGCAGACAACTTGCCTAACGAAGCCATTTTTTCTTGTTGCACCAGTGTTTGTTGGGTTTCACTAAGTCGCAGGAGTAAACCTTCCTTTTCCCCAAGCAATGCCTCAATACGAGCCCTTTCTTGTTTGAGCTGCGTATTGGCCCGTTGTGAAGCCCTCAGAGAACGAAAATTGAATAAGAGCAAGAGGATAGTAAGCGCTAATCCTCCCCACAAATATAATTTTTGCTGCCGATCAAAAGCCTGTTGTTGGGTGAGTAATTTGATCTCCTGGTCCTTACGTTCGGTTTCAAATTCGGCTTTGAGTGATTCTACAGTCTCAGAGACATCTTCGTCAAACAAACTATCTCTAAGGGTATTGTGCTTGAGCAAAGTTTGATAGGCTTCTCGGGATTTGTTGGCATAAAATTGTGCGTCCGCCAATTGGGCGAGGATATCTTTTAGGGCGGCTTTTTTACCAGTTTTGTTAGCTAGCAATAAACCTTCTTGAAGATAGGTAATCGCCTCATCGGGACGATCTTGCCCAATGGCAACATCGCCCAAATTGCCCAGCGCCATCGCGATCCGAGCATCATCTTTGACTTCTCTTGCTTGAGCAAGAGCCTTTTCATACAAAACTCTGGCCTTGGGGTAATTTTTTGATTCGAGATATAATGTTCCCAAATTAGCATTGGCCGCTGAGACACCATATTGCATGCCGATACTGTCAAAAATAGCGCGACCTTGTAAGAGGTATTTCTCGGCTTCCTCATTTTGATTGAGCATCACGGCCTGCCCGCCTAAATTGATGTAGCAAATCGCAATTGCCTCTGGCTTACCGATTTCTTGCCAAACCTTGAGGCTTTTTTGCAAATACTCAATGGCCTTTTCCCGCTCAGCAAGATCGCTGTGGATCGTGGCGATATTGTTATAGGCCTTCGCGCGGAATTCGGGGCTCGTTTCATCTTGCTCGCCTAAGCGTATGATTTCTAGATGGGCTTCGATGGCCTTTTGGTACTCCCCTAAGTGGCGATAGGCAATGCCCCTTCCCTGATGACCTTTTTGTTGTAGCTGAGGCAAATTTTGTAAGATCGGCAGGGCCAGCATTTGCTTAAAGGAGGCCAATGCTTCGGCTGGTTTACCTTGTCGTTGAAGAGATACCCCGATATCGTACAAGGCTTCGGCCTTTAGACTATCCAAGCCTTGCTTTTGAGCTAACTGTAAATTTTTTTCTGCCAATTGCGCCGCGGAGTCGGGACGACTTTTGACGAGCAGATAAGTAATCCTACGCATGAGTGCAAACTGTTCTTGGGGGTCTTCGGAGGCTTGATAAACCCCATAAAGACTGTCCGTCAAAGCGTTTTGAGCGTGGGCAAAAAGGCTCCAAATACTCAGCAGTAAGGCAAAGATGATCTGCGTGATTTTCATAAACCGAAGATTTCAATCCAGAAGGACAATTCAAAAATCAAAATAAGGGATTTCTGGTGGAGCACAAGGGCTTCGCTGGCATTTGGGCCCTGTAACAATTAGGGCAAACGGGAGCTTATGGTCGATCCTAGTGGACCCCTACGACCGTCTTGATAGATTGCTCTTAAGGCATATTTGTAGGTCTGGCCTTGCCGAACGCTAGTGTCATGATATTGATTTTGCTGAGAATCTATCGAAGCCAAACTAAGCATTGGCCCATTTCCTACGGCGCGGTAGAGGATCCATCTTTTGACTTCTTGTTCGGCTTGCCATTGCAAGGCAATTCTACTTTCTTTTGCTTGAACTGTTGCCACTAGGGATTGTGGCTGGGAGTGCTGCAGCAGCTTGCTGCGGAGCATGATTGTCTTGGAAGTTGACCTATTCTGGGCAAAATCAGTGCTGCTAATCCGATAATGATAGACAGTATTGGGACTAATATCCTGATCTAAATAGGAGCTGCGGTCAGGTAAAAAACTCCCCAAGAGTTTCCATTCCCCGCTGCCTGCTTGGCGATAGAGCTGCTGACTCTCCAGATCAACGCTACTACTCGCAATCCAACGCAGAGAGATTGCATCTTGCTTCACACTATAGTGGCTAAACAAAGCTACAGCAGGCGCTACTTTATCAGGGCGCTGTAAGCTCAAGATTTCGCTAAAAGCGGATAGGTTACCACGGGCATCAACTGCAACTACTCGGTAATGAATTTTTTGGGCCAGGGTTTTGACCACTATAGTATCCTGAAAGTGATTGCCTGCGATGGCTTTGTTGTGGAGAGCGTTAAATACTTCAGAGCGACTATTGGCAAAAAATACCTTATAGCCTTTGATATCCGGTTCCGGATTTTCGTTCCAAAGTATTCTTACAATTCCTAAGCTATCAATGTTGCCGGCTAGTCCTGTTGGCTTAGTAGGAGGCTCAAGATCGACAATATAGCCCGCTACCACCTGCGAATAGGCTTCATTTCCTGCTGTATCCAGCGCAACGATTTGATAGTAATTGATCCCTACGTAATTGGGGTTTTTATCAGTAAAACTCAATTGGGAAGCGGATAATAATTCAGTATGAATCGGTATCAACTCGCCCTTAAAATCAAAAGCGCGGCGTACTTGATAAGCGGCTGGCGCCTCGGCTCCCAGACCCGTTTGCCAATTGAGCTGTACAATCTTGCGCTTAGGATCTGGCGTGGCTTGTAGCTGGGTAGGAGCAGCAGGAGCCGTTCGATCTCGACTCATAGCTTTGACCGCAGGGGAAGGGATGCTGCGTTGCCCGAAGGGATCAATGCCAATGATCCGATAAAAATAAGGCTCGTAGTTTGGGGCGGAAGCCTGATAGCTGATCAGGTGGGTCTGTACTTCTTCGGCTTGCCCAAGCCCGTGGACGTAGGGGCGTTCACTGAGGGCTGTATAGCTTTGCCCGTCCCGGGAACGCTCAATCACATAACTAGAAAAGTGGCGCTCATGCAGTTGGCGATTCCATTGGAGTACGATTCTTTCTTCTTGTTCTAGGATACTTTGGATCTGTGGTTGGAAGGGCGCTACTTCCTTGGTGATGATTTGCTCAAAAGCCGGTCGCTGAGATTGCTTCTGGGCCAAGCGTAAACGATAGAGGTATTGTTTATCGGGATTTACCTCCTCATCCACAAAGGCCAAACCAGCAGCGAGGGCAGCCGCAAAGTTCATATCCGCGGCTAAGAGACTGAATGAGTAACGGTTGGATAGCTCATCTGCGGCTGAGAGCCAATCGCCGGTCAATCCTGAGGAGATTTGGCCTTTTCCGTATATACATTCGGCCATTACGAGAAGGTAATCGTTGCTTGTTGTTTGCTCGTACAGTCGTTTGATCTCTGCAAGACTTTGCGGCTTAAGAGGTTCATCGTGGAGGGCTTGATAATTTGGTTCTGCTGTAGGGTTTGCGGGATCTAATTCCATCCTTTCCAGCCAGTATCCATTGCTATGTCCCATTTGCCAATCTGCTGGATTATCAGGGGCCCAACGTAGGAGTACATTACCCGCATGGTATTTAGCTAGGAGGCGAAGGGAAGCGGGTAGGCTGGCGCTTGGCACTTGGGCCCAGGCCAATAAGGGAGCAAGGCAGAGCCAAAGAAGAATTTTGAAGCGATAAAGGCGGTTCATTGTAAATGGTAAATTGGAGGTTTCTGATTCCAATTATGGCCCAATAAGGATATAATCTGAGCCTTCAATGCAGTGAAGTGGGAAAAGCCTTCGGTGAAAGCGGAAACTGAGCCCCCAGAAATAAATACAAAAGCGACAAAAGCACTTCGCATATATTTCGATCCTGAGTTTTATCACAAGGGCGTCAAACTAAGAGATTACTGCTCTGCAGAACGCTTTTGTCTCTCATCTCAAATAGATACTGGATTATCCTCATGCTTCATATTTCCGACATAGTGACTTGCCTTTAGCATTTTGTGAAATAAATCTCAACTCCACTTGGCACAAATGAAATCAGATCAAGGATCTTGAGAGCCAATCGTTCCGCGAAGCGCTGAGCCCAATAATGACAGAAGCGTAATAAATATCAGGTAAGCTGGGGCTTTGTTTTGTCTATGGTGTGAATAGTACGAATGTCGAATCATGTGAGATGTGGTATAAAAAAGGCGAAAAAAAATGTTGCCTCTACAACCATTTAGCAAAATGATGGGCTCAAATGAGCTAAGGACTTCCTTGGCAGTGCCTACACTCCGCTGTAATCTCGACAAAACTTGGTAAGGTTTGCATAGATATAAGCTTCTCTATATGATTTTTCTGCTTGTAATTTGATGTCAATAATATGCAGTTGATAAGCATTATACTCTGGCTTTTATTCCATGAAAAAAATAATCATACTTCTGGTTGATTGCCTTACTCTATCCTTGATATCGCTTTGCCTGCTATCCTTTCCTAATCTGCTGAGGGCTCAAAATGGGATGCCTCCTTTACGCCTGCATTTTGAGCAGGTTCTAGATCCTTTGTCTGAGAGTAAAATCAAACGCATAGTGGAAGACCATAAGGGTTATGTTTGGGTTGCGACGGATGGAGGACTTAACCGTTATGATGGATTAGGGACCAAAATCTTTCAGCACGATTCTCAAGACCCTCATTCTTTACCCGATGATCGGATTCGTGATTTATTGATTGATTCGGACAACAATCTATGGGTGGCGGCATATATGGCTTTGGCACGTTTTGATGAAGGACAGCAGCAATTTGATGCCTTTAGAAAGCCAGCTGGTATCGATCGGGAAGAATTGATTGATGCAAATTGTTTGCTGGAAGGCGATGACAAAAACTTATGGGTAGGTACTCAGCATGGGCTCTATGTATTTGATAAGCAGCAACAAGCATTGCGTCAGCCTGAGCAAGATGCACTGAAAGCGCTAAGTACTTATCAAATAAAGTCCCTCCAAAAAGTCGGCCCAGAACTATGGATAGGCACCGATCGCGGCTTGTTTATCTATGATCCTGCTACAAAAAAGGTCTCTCCCCTTCAATTGGCCGACAGCCATACACTATCGGCTTCGATTCTTGACATACTGGCTTCACAGCAGGCTGAAGTTTGGTTAGCAACGGAGAAGGAAGGATTGTTGCGCTTGTCTCAGACTCCTGAACCCGCAAAATGGCAAATGCGGCGATTTCTGACCGCCACCCAATCTACCTTGTCCAATAAGCCGATTCGAAGAGTGTTTGAAGACTCGCAAAATCGTATTTGGGTAGGTACAGAAAATAAAGGGCTTTTACTTTACCAGCCCGCAACGGAAAGCTTTTTTGCTTATCACAAGGATTTGACCGAATCAGGTGCGCTAAAATCAAACTCAATTTGGGAGATCTTTGAAGATAGAGTGGGGCGTATGTATCTCGGGAGCAATAACCAAGGTATGTTTGTTCATGATCCTTATGCCAAATGGTTCAATCATAAAGATGGCCGATTTGGGCAAAGGCTTAAGTTTTCGACGGTCTCTTCTTTCTTAGAGCACGAAGATCAAATTTGGATTGGCACCGACGGTGGTGGGATTTCGGTTTGGGACCGGAGCAGCAATCAATATTCTTTTTTGTTGCATGATCCTGATGATCGCCACTCCTTGGGGAGCAATGAGGTGCTCAGTTTGTACAAAGATTCTTATGGCGTCATTTGGACTGGTAATTGGAAAGGGGGCTTAAATCGATACGATCCCCAATCAGCTAGCTTCAAAAGATATTTCAGTCATAAGTCCCCCAATGCTATAGGGAGCGACAATGTCTTTGCGATCAAAGAAGCTCCCAATGGAGACCTCTGGATGACCACTTGGGACCATGGCATAAGTCGTTACAACCGAGCCACCGATGATTTTTTTAATATCGGATATATTCCCTACAACGATACTTTACTTTCTCACAAGATGACTTACGATCTTGAAATCGATGATCTCACAGGAGACATTTGGGTTGCGACTGTCTTGGGTTTGGATCGTGTACGGATGCTGGATGATAAGCGATTTAAGATCAAGCACTATCGCCTTGAAGAAGAAAATCCGCAAAGCCTCAGCGCTCATAACGTCCATTGTATTTATGAAGATCAGCAAAACCGCCTTTGGATAGGTACTTCAGAAGGCTTGAATCTGTTTGATCGCCAAACGGAAACTTTCCGGCGTTTTTATACCCGTAATGGGCTCTCTGGCAATGTGATCAAAGAGATTATCGGTGATGATCTTGGCAATCTTTGGATCACTACCAATAAAGGCATCACCAAGATGCGAGAAAGCCAGACAGGCTTTTCTTTCGAGTTATATCATAAAGCAGATGGCTTACAGTCTGATGAGTTTTTTTTCAACTCGGGTCTCAAAACAAGTTCCGGAGAACTTTTTTTGGGGGGAATCAATGGCTTCAACCATTTCAATCCCGCCGATTTCATTCCAATCAATCATCCCCCCAAGCTAGAGTTGACGGCTTTTCAACTCTTTTATCGAGATGTAAAGATCAATGATCCCGAATCACCCCTCAAAGCGGATATTGGTAGCTTGACTCATCTAGAATTAGACAAAAAACAGTCTGTTTTTTCTATATCCTACCAAGGGCTCTGCGGTACAGATCCCGAAAACATTCAGTACGCCTACAAATTGGAAGGATTTGACGAATATTGGAATTATGTCGGCAAACGCTCTGTGGCCACTTATACCAATCTTGACGCGGGAGAATACACCTTTTTGGTGCGGGCAGCTAATCGAGACGGATTGTGGATGAGTAATGCCCGTGAGCTAAGTATTACGATCAAGCCACCGTGGTGGCAAAGTTGGTGGGCAGGTTTTCTCTTTTTGTTTGCTCCCATTGTATTTTTCCTCAGTTTGGTTCAGCTGCGCTTTGCGATCATCAAGACTCAAAAGCGACAATTAGCCGTAAGGGTAGATATGCAAACCGAATCTCTGCGCCAGCAAAAAGAGGAGATTGAACTACAAGCGGAGCAGCTAGCCCTCGCCAATCAGCAAAAGAACAAACTGTTTTCCATCATCTCTCATGACCTAAGGAGCCCCATTTATTCTCTCAAAGGAATTGTCAAACTTTTAGATGCGGGCATCCTGAAGGCCGAAGACCTCTACCGGATCAAAGGAGATATCAATCGTAAAATCGATAATATTGGGGAAGTGATGGAAAACCTCCTCCATTGGTCAGTTAGCCAATTAGAAGGGGAAAAGGTGCTAAGAACAGATTTTGATCTCAGTACGATCTGCAATGAAATTACCAATCTTTACGAGCCACTAGCAGTAGAAAAAGAGATCCGTCTGCTGCAAAGCGTTAAGGATCCCATTATGGTGCATGCTGACCCGAATCAATTACGCGTGATACTACGGAATCTGTTGGGGAATGCTTTGAAATTTACTCCTACAGAAGGTACCGTCAGCCTTAGCGCAGACTTTAGGGGACCAGAGATGGTCAAAATTATTGTCAGCGATACTGGACTTGGGATGTGTCCTAACCAAATCAAAGACCTTTTTTGCTTTACCGATAAAAAGTCTACCAAAGGAACCTCTGGTGAAAAAGGGGTTGGGCTAGGCTTGATTCTAGTTAAAGAATATGTTGAAAAAAATGGAGGGAAGATAGAGGTGGAAAGCGCTCCTGGAGTGGGAACCACTTTTCGATTTAGTCTGCCTTTGGCGGCTAAAGCAAGTATCGCCTGATATGCTTTTGATGGGTGCTTTTTCCCGGCTTCGCCGAACGCTTCTCTTGGCTAGCGTCCTATAGTGGAGATTTTGGCATTAAAAAGGCCGTCCGCCTAAGCGAACGGCCACAACAAACACCTTATCTGGGCTAATTATTAATCTCCACTTCAAGCTCTACGGTGGAGCCTGCTTTTGAGGTCTGTGTCTCAAATCCTCTTTCTGAGACAAAGCGCAAAGGATAGGTATAAGTGGCATTGGTACGCGCCGCGTTACCGCCTCCAGAGAATGGGCTTTGCGAAGGTTTACTACTTTTCGAGGAACTACTAGTAGCGCTAAAACCATTGCTGAAATCTGTAAACATATCTTGACGGGTCAGCAAATCGTAACGCCATGTCAAGAGGTCTCGATAATTGCTCAGGAAGTAATGATAGTAATGACGACTGCTCGCTCCTTGATACTGAAAGTACTCGCTGAATAGAAACTGGGCCCAATCTTCGATAGTCTCAGCATCCTCATCGATAGCAAAGTGCGTCTCATAAGCAAAAGCTAGTTTGCTACTTGAGGTAGTACCATTCGTGCTGCTGAGACTACTCATGTCAAAGCCATTGCCGGCTAAGGTCACGCCTCCTGCAAATACTTGGCTGAGCGCACCAAACTGAGCGTTGATTTCAGCATTTTTGAGGCTAGATTGATAGCCACTCATCACCGAAGGATTGAGTTGATATTGTAGTTGTGTACTACTCCAATCTATGTGAGTCGCATCGGCAGCCCCAGTTTGCCCGGGCAAAATCAAGTCAGGAACAGCCTCGTACGGAGTGGCATACCCAAGCACTACAGGATTGTTACTCATATGGTCGAGATAATCCAGATAAGGGCTTTGCATCTCTGGGATAGCGATCGTTTGGTGATAGTCGCTCTCAAACGGGTCGTAGATATGCACGCGAGGCGGAATGGCTTCGCCATCTCCGGTTTTTCCGCCTAAGAGGTCATACTCATCAAACTGCTCGTCTGTCTCAACAAGGACCAAATTGGCGATGCCATTGCTCACCACTGCGCCCGCCAGCTTGTCTGCTAGATTGTCATAGGCACTAGTTTGGAAGTACATGACATAGAGCATCTTTTCACCGCGTCCTACGGTCTCGGATAAGCGTTCGGCGGAGGCGGCCTGAGACAACAACTGATAGCTGCCGTAGGTGTCCTCAGCCTGATTACTCGCTTGGTAAGAGGTCAACATTTGCGCTGCTGTATTCTTTTGGGCAAGCGCTTGCTTATCAGTATTGCGCTGGACAACTTGGATCGCATACAGGGTTTCGTTTTCGAGACGGGGCATCTCAAACTTAATCATGCTGACAGATGATTTTCCAGCGAGATTGCTCAGAGCCACTTCTATATCCTCCTCACCATTGGCGCGAAAGCGGAGGAAGTACTCATAGCTTCCTTCTCGGTCTGTCTCTGGAAAAAAGCCTGCCATATTACGTTTGAAGTAGATACCTCCTTGGTGCCTGATAACTGTAGTGGATTTAGTACCTGATTTACCGCTGTTTGGGTTTAGACTGCTATTCGCAGAACGATTTGTCCAAAGCGCTGCTTCGTCCTGTAGGTAATAGCGCTGACGATTGAGCGGACTGCTGTAAAGGATGTCATCTTCGTCAAAGGTCTCTGGATGCTGGGCGGTACGGAAACTTACGCTCTCAGACTCTTCCCAGACTTGGCCATCATAATTGTATGGGATCCACGCATAATTCTCCTCATCCCAGATTTCGGCACGAACCCCAACTTGAATGTTATACTGTGGGGCAGTTTTAATACCTTCTTTGGGTTCAAAAGGATCATCAAAGCGTAATTGTACCAAGGTATTTTGGGCATTCCACATTTCCTTACTAGGAGTCAGGGCCGCTTCTCCCTGTTTGGCAACGCTGAACTGATGCAGATAAGGGCGATATTTACGGGTGAGGGTATCTCCCTCATCGGTGATGGTAGGTACATAAAATATTTCATTCATCGGCAGATGAAAAGTAGCCGCTGCATCGCTGTAGGGATCAACTGCGTTACCCGAAGGGGCTACACCCGCGATAAAATCGATATTGACTAAATCACTATTTTGCTTAGTCTCGCACTGCTCGCCAAAGCTAATCGCAAAGCGTTGGGAGCCTTTTAGCTTACCCGCAAGAGTAGAATAACTTACTGTAGCTCGACCATCCATCCAAGTAGGATTAGGGGCCCCTCCTTCAAGGACAACGGCTGCTCCGAGGTCCATAAGCTCTATGAGCTGTTCGTCTCCAAATACCTTCACACGTACTCCAACCGAACCATCTAGACCAGCGTACACTTGGCCATTGCCGTACCAGCCTTTGTAGCCAGGAGTTACGGTACTATTGTCAGCGGCATAGCAAACTCGATCCGCATCATAATTGATCAGTATATCGTAGCCTATCACCGCATTAAAATCTGCTGCTAATGGGCCTGCATTGAGCTTAAATGATAGCTCTGCCTGTGAGCCTTTGGCGATCCCTAAACCATTGCTGAGCTTTTCCAAGTCTGCCGCAGGGCGATCAAGACTTCCTTCTTCCAATTCGACATCAGCTTCGAAGGTATTGCCCTCAATTTCGCTCAGGCCATTGTTGAGTAGATCTGTAATCTTATCGGGTAGGGGAGGAAGCTCGGTCGGTACATTGTGGCCGGCCATGAGATAGGTTTCGGCCGTAACGGTGAGATTGTCAGATCCCCAGTCGATGATGGCTTTACCAGGGGTGTCATAAGTGCCCAACTGGATATCCCAATACCCCTTGTCTCGTCTGCCTCCGAAATTTTGCCAGTGGGCGTTGGCACCCTGAATCATTTGGTTGTCATCGTATCCACCTTTGATCACGCCAAAGTTCATAAATACGTCCAGATTGGCATCTACGGTATGCTGACCTTCACCAAGAAGGTTCCACGTCAAGGCTTTTTTAGCGTGTAATTGAGGATCGTTACGATCATTGATGGGAGTAAAGAAATACCCATCACCGAGCAAGCTAACGGACTGGATACCTTGGCCCTTTTGCCAAGCTACTTCCATGCCTACGTCCATATTCATCAATTCGGCTTTGATTATGGCCATGATGAGGGTGAAGCTGATACTACGAGAGCCAAAGCTAGGAACCCGCGAAACCTCAGACCGTTGGACATCGTCTAGATCCATATTCCCGGTTACCGCGGCCGTATCTACTGCGGCGGTAGCCCGCATCGCATCTGCGGAAACAGTCGCATTGGGATCAACTTTTCTCATATTAAAGCTGATGCCACCTCCCATACCATGGAGGGTTACAAAACCCGGAGGTATTACAATTCCAGTAGAGCCTACATAAAATAGACCATCGACAAACCAATAGGGATAATAATCTTCGGTGCCAAAATCAGCATTACTATCGGTGATACTCGTGCCAAACTCTGCGGCAAGATTGACGCCTACATCTACTCCAGGCACGAACACATTGAGTGATCCTCGGGTACCTTTATTGACGGCGCCATTGACTTCTTCTTTGTAGAAACAGAGTTCTCCTTCGAGAAGTAGATTGGAGATGTCAACTTCAAGACTGATACACTCGATTGATACACCTGTGTAGACAAATTTCTTAAGATTACGGTCGGTCAGGTTGAGCTCTGAGTTGATCAAAACAATGGTACTAGCGGCAAAGCCTTCTTCATCACCAACTAAGGCAAAGCGCGGAGTGATCGAAAGGCTGACACTATTACCTGAGGCCTGAATACCGATTTCTTCAAGGGAAAAAGGAAAACCTGAGAGTTTATGCTGACTTGCGCTTTCTTCTTCTTCGAGGAAGGCTGAAAATTCATCTGTGCTAGCCCAGTAAACAGGATTGTCCCCTCCCCGATAGCCTGTACCATTTGATTCAGTATTGTTGCTGCCGTCAGCAAAGCCAAATACCGGATTTTGGAAGCCATCTTCTGTATCATAGCCTAACTCAAAGCTGATACCTGAGAGAGAAAGATTGAAATCAGGCTCTTCTTCATCTGACTTTTCTTGCAGGTTGGCGAGATTAATCCCCACGGCTCCTTTCATAAAGCTTGCTAGCTTGGTTTCCTCATCAGAGATATTGACACTTATGTAGGAGCTGCTGTCTAGCTGCACCCCTGCCATAGCCCACATAGGAAAGTTTAAGGTATCCTTAGATTTGACCAAAAAGTCGTACTCAAGTCCATCACCCATTTCGTAAGTCAGGATGGAGGTATAATCCAAATATTGGGTGGTATCCATGACAGGCGTCGAAATCTTACCGATCATACCGGCTGCGGTGAAGCTGCTTTCTTCAATCCGGAAATAGACGGTATCCATCGAGAAGCCCCATCCTTCAAGATTGCCTTCATTGGTTTTGATCAGGTTAGTAAGTCGAATATCAGCAGAGATCATCGGGTCGATGATGAGATTGGCGATTTCAGCACGCTTACGCTCCTTGCCATTCATAAATTCGGCTGGAGTGCGTAGGTAGCCTCGCTTGAGGTAGAAACCAGTCCAATCTTCAGCATGATCATTGTTGGCTGTGGCTAACTCTCCGCCTGGGAGGCGCATAGAATCGGGATTGGCCAAGTCGCTCATATCGAGATAGGCATCCTCAATTTCAAAGCCCCAGCCTTTGACCCCTTTGATTTGAAAGGGATCAATATCAAGTTTTGCGATCCAGTGAAGTCCGGTACCATAGGAATCAAGATATTGATCATAGACACTATCAGATTGGGTGGCTTTGTCCACGCTGAAATCAAAGTGGGCTTTGACTTTTTGACTAAGATCTACTCCTCCAACAGAGTCTTCTAGCACTAACATACTCTGGGGTAAGTCGACGCTACCTCGGATGGCAAAACTTTCGATTCCTTCACAGTTGACGGCAAGATAAGTGGCTTCTTTTTTGACTGTAGCGGCATCTGCATTGCTGCCTTTGAGGCTAAAGACCTCTTCACCGTCCGCCTGGATTTGTAAATCACTCATGAGATTGAGCACATACTCTGAGGCAAAGCCCGCTTCACTCATGCAGAGTTCGCTTGCTCCCATTGCGATGTACTGCCCTTCACCGAGGGTCGGTAAATCAAGCACGACTATGATATTGCAAACTGCCTGATCGGGGCGAAAGCTCATCTCCGTGAAGCCAAGGGCAAAGCGGTAGCCATTTAAACGCTGATCAAGCCCGATGGGCATACTTACTTTTTGTCCCGTGGCAAGAGCGCTGACATTGTTGTCGTTGAGGATGTAATGATGTAGGGCCTCTGCACTACTTTCATCAATTTGATTCTGATTAGCTAGATCTTGGTTTAGCTGGGCTAGACTAAAATCACTACTGCTGCCTTGTTTGGCTTTGACCTCCCCCTCAAAGATGCGGCCGTTATTATTGACCTTGACCCCTGAAAACTCGACTTCCACTTTGGTATCATTGAGTAAGCTAAGTGTAATGACGCCTTCACCAGATAGGGTGCTGGTACTGCTACTGCTATACTGCACATCTTCGATGCTAAATTTACCAACCTTCAATGTCTTGAAATTGAGAGGATTGGTGGCTGCTGCCTCACTAATTGCTTCTTGGTAATAGCAATCAGAGGCACAAGCATCGACAATCGCTTGGCGAGAGTAGGTAAAGAAAAAGGGTTCGGCGTAGGAAGTGTCAACTCCTGATTTGGCGAAGCGTAGATTTTCGTTGCGGTCGCTTACCTCCAAGCATAACATATACTGCCTACCCTCAACCCAGCCTCCAGGGGCTACTAATTCTGTATCGTATGGATTAAAGGAACGAGCACTGTCAATCTCACTATCATTGAGGATCCAAGCAGTGGTACTTTGAGGGATATCATCTTGACGAAATAGTTCATGGGTCTCTTCGCGGGCTACATGATCTGTCAAATAGCGCTCTTTGAAGTAATTAAGATCACGTCCTGGCGTGTCTCCAACAGAGGCCGTCAGGTCCAATACCCGCAGACGATAAACTAGGTCATAATTGGCGGATTCATTGGTGGGAACACCAGCCTTCTGCCATGAGATAGAAACGTTGCCCGAAGGGTCAGCATATAAAACACTATCCATCTCTACAAACTCAGGCTCACGGATTAGGCCAGATTTCTCGTAGTAAAACACTCGGAAGGCATAGCTATCATCAAAGACTATGCTCTTGGGATCTTGGGTCGTGCTCATCGCATGAAGGACGAAGAGGTAGGTTTCACCGCGAGTCAAAGAATCGAGGGGGAAGTCAATGAAATTCTCTCGATAAGGGCCTTCTTCTTCAAAAGGAGCCTCGAAACTAAGAAAGTCGGAAACAAAGTCAGGGTATAAGCGTTCTGGCAAAGCCAATATCTCCTGCTCCGTAAAACCAGTCTCCTCACTGAGACGATAAACTGCATAGCCATAGTGTAAGCTATCTAGCATATCCGGATCTGGCAGACTCGCCTCCCATTGAAAGCGGATCTGTTGATCATCAGCAAGGGCTTCAAAGAAGTGATCTGTAGGGCTGGTGATAGCGAGGCGACTATTTTCTTGATAGCCATCTAGTTCAATTACTCGCCAAGCGGCTGTTTGCTCAAGACCTGTTTGCTTCAGCGTAGCACTATCGGCCATTACTTTTACCCAAAACAGATATGGGACATCCGCAAATAGGCTATCAAAGTCCAACAGGAAGGTCTTTTCGGTTATTGGCTGAGCGGGTTGAAGGCGGATTTCGCTAGGCTGTGTCATCATGGCCTGAATTTGGGCAAAGCTTAGGTTCTCGATATTTTCGATATCCGCTTCGCGGAACCCATTGGCTTCGTGCAAGGCATATATACCATAGGTGTAGGTGAGCTCCTCTTCTAGGGATGGATCTTCGAGATATACTTCCCAATTGAAACGCAGAGAGGCTTGCTCACGCTTGTATATTTCGCCATCCGATAGCGGAGAGATAATGGCCACACTGCCGGCGCGATCCCAATCGGTCTTGAAAACCCGCGTTACCGTTTGGCTGTAAGGCAATCCTGTCGAAGCAAAGGTCGTATCCCCTTGGGGGGCTGTGAGCGTTAAAGCAAGCAAGTAGCTATGGCCGCGCTCAAACCAGCCAGGCAGCTCAGCCGAAAAATGATTGGTATTTGCTTCTATATAAACGCTATCACCGGCATTTTCCCATTCACGATCATAAATAAAGTCGGCAGAGCTTTTGACATCGGGATATTCACTTTCGCTCAGACCAGTAATGTCAAAAATGCGGATGCCGTAGTACAAGCGTATATCCTCGGGAGCTTCGAAATCCCAATTAACTGGCATACCTACCTCAGCAACCCATGCATCTGCTTTAGGACTCGTAATTATTGGATCCGCTAGGCCTTTCTGGTTGCTATAAATGAAGTCGGCATAGGTCCAACTGTCTGCGCGCATCGTGGAGGCAAAGACGTTTGTTTGCGAACGATCAATCAGTTGCAATTCGAAGACGTAAAAGTGATCCTTTTCCAACCAGCCTGCTGAACCAAAAAAGTTCTCATCTCCTTTAATCAGTTTATAGAGGGTTTGATTGCTTGCTAGCGTAGTGTTGAAGACAACATCACTTTCGTAAGTGTAGAGATTGGAATCTAATCGGGCTTGGTTGAGTCGGGCAAGGATTTCGTTGCGTGAAATACCCTGATCAAATTCGTAGTCCATGTCATAAATGGTCAGGACATATTGGAAATCACCTTCTATCTCAGCCAATTCGCTTTGACCCCAAGCCATTTGCAATTCATCGCCCATAAACTGAGCCTCTGGCAAGGGATAATAAATCACCGGATCGGCCAAGCCCGTAGTACCATAGTAAAAGTCGGCAAACTGATAACTGACAGAAGAGTTGGTAGACTGGAAACTGAGGACACCATTGGCATCTAAAGTCGAGTGCATGACCACATAATAATTTCCTGCCTCAAATCCTTCCTCTGCAGCCATGAGAAATAAATCGTTTTGATCTTTGATCTGGGGCTGACTATAAGTGAGGCTAGCCGCTTGTTGAGACATTAGCTGTTCCATTTGTGCTAGACTCATACCATTGGCTTTTTCCTCTGTGAAGTCCGCGATCCAGATCCCATATTCGACCTCAGCACCAGCAATAGCAATGTCAGTCCATGAGATTTCGATGGTGTTGCCATAAATATGATCGGCCACCCTTAATATCGGGTCATCGAGTGCCGCCGCCCCATAGCTAAAATGAGTCAATTGTTCGGCCCTACTTTCCCCACCACTAAAGCTAATGGGATTGGCATAATTGGCATCGTAGGCGGCAAACCAGATTACGTAATGGGTGCCCTCTTCGAAGGCATTACGCGCTTCATATACCCAGCCTGCATCCCCTGTCTCGATATCAATAAAGTCTACTGCTTCCACCTCTGTGGTGTACAGCAGCCGCTCAAAAGAATCCTCACCATTGACATCAAAGTCAGCCTTGATCTGGTCAAAACTTTGGCCTGAGGCAAAAGCGTCTGTATAGTCGTACATAAATACCTTATACCGCATTTTGGCCGAAGCTGGGGCTTCAAACTCCCAACTCACTCTAAAAGGCTCTTCGTTATAAAGAAGATAGTGTCCCCCCTCTTTTGGATTCAGTAATTTAGGAGCTCTAAAGTTCCCCGAAGGGAGATAATAAAAAGCCTCATGCATACTCGTGCTCGCTTCTTCGGTCGAAACAAATTGGATCACTCCATTGCGATCTAATGCGGTGAATAAGACTATGTAATAATGGCCTGATTTGAGATAGCCATTGGGGATGTAGCGCTTGGTAGTGCCCACCATATTTTGATCTGAAATCACATAATCGTGATCCCAAGGGTTTCGAAAAGAGGCTATCATTTGTTCATATGACTGCCCCGCTTCGTATTCATCGGTAAAGTCTGCCACCCACATAGCATATTGCATATCCGTACCAAGGATAGCTTCCTCAGTCCATTTTAATACAGGGGTGTAGCCAGTGACTGTGTCTTCTATGCTGAGGATCGGATCGTCGATCTCCTGACGCCCGTAGTGAAAATCGGCAAACTCGAAATAATCTATAGCACTATCAGCAAAAATGGCGGTATGCTCTTGATTATGTACCCAAAAGCAAAGGATGTAATAATGTCCTTCTTCAAACCAAGGCTCGTCTAAAAACCAGTCCGCGCCAGGCAGGACTTCATGCTTCTCTACATCCCATTCGTCATAGCCATAGACGGCACGGTCATATTTTTCTTTTGAAATGATTTCAAAGCCATCTAGCATTTCCTCCATCGTCTGACCCTGCTCATAAAGATCTGTATAATCCATGATCCAATAGGAGTAGTGGATATGATCGTCTGCTGGTGCATCGTACTCCCATTCGATGGTGATCGATTGCTGATCGTAAGTATAGAAATGCGTTCCAGGAAGCGGAGCAGTTAACTTTGGATTGGTGGGCTCTGCAATGATTGGATCTACTTCATCCACATTATCAATGCCAAATGCGATAAGATTACTGCCTCCTTCATTAAGGATGCTCGATTCGTTTTCGACATCCTTGGCGACTATTTGCATCGTATAAACGATCTCGTCCTTGGTAACGGAGCGAAGGCTTTCAAAATCCTGAAAGTCAATCACCTCACTCAAACCCGTTAGGCCTTCTATCTCATAGACTATATTGGTCCGAGACTTGAGGATCAACTGTACATATTCTTGCCCAAAATCTAGGGTTTTTTGCTCTATTTCGATGATTTGGATGGCATATTCCACTTCTCCCAGATCTTCTGTACCGGGACGTACAGGACTCCATTGTACAAACATTGGCTGAGCGATGTCCTCAAAAATGGTGTAATTATCTGGGCTTAAAATGACCGGCGGTTGGGCGTAGATAATCTCGAAGTCTTGGCTACAAGATTCGAGGATCAAAGCATCAGTATCCCATTCATATAATTGAATACAGAGGCGATAATTGTCTTCTGGAATCACTCGCTCTTCCAAAATTTTATTACGCTCGGCTTCGCTAATACCGGAGATGTCAAAATCATCAGGATAACTGACCTCCATGCCGAGTTCGTCGAGCATGCTACCTGAAATAATTCGAAATTCGAAAGGAGATAGACTGATGGGCATGCTAGGTTTGACTCCGCTTTTTGATGCCACTTGAACACCGCCATCGCTACTAAGACTAGCGCCGGCATAGAGTTCAATAGTTCGGCCCGTATTGTTTTTGAGTTCAATGCTGAGATTATCAGCATTGTTGAGGTAATAGTCGGCTTCTGCCGGATAAGGCGGCAGGACCGTAATGGATAGACTTAGGTCCTGAGCAGACATTTGGCAGACAAACAGCAGGCTCCCCAACATGAGAAGAAGCGTTCGCCGCAGGAGAAAGTGAAATCTTGACGGTTTCATATGGATAAGGCTTTTGTTCTGAGGCAATATTCCGCTGCGCGGAACGAATTCAGAAAAGGGATGTAGTGAAATGGGATGGAGTTTGAGTGAATGCGCTAAAAGTTGAAGCTGTAGGCAAAGTTGAGTCTGAAGGTACTTCTGTCGACCCTATCTACTGCTTGGTATTGACGACTGAGGTAATGCAGATTAAGGTTGATATTTTGTCGCTTACTCAGCTTGAACCTTCCCGAGGCGCGTAGATTCAAGGCCGTATTATCATTGCCTTGCTGACTCATGGTTTGCCTTAAACTGAAGCGAGCCTGAAGTCGCAATTTCTTTTCCAGTAGTGCTTGACTAAGCTGTAGGCCAAACCCATAAGTTTGCCTTAGGTCGCCACGAAAATCCATTTGGCGATATTGTAAACTGGGTGTTAGACGAAAACCAGCTTCCTTCCAGTGGAGGCCAGCATGAAAGCTTCCCACCAAACTATTCAGGTGGTTGTCTATGGGGCGATAGACCGATTGGTCTTCGATACTTTGACGACTTACGCTAGCTCTAAGCCGTAGCGTTGGACCTTGGGTTTTGGCTCGATAACTGATGTTCAAGCTTTGTAATTGGGTAAGGTTGACGACACGTAAGGTATCTTCAATCTCAACGAAACCAGATTCATTATCTCTTTGGAAGTTGGAGTAATTGAGATTAATCTGTAGCGCTTTGATGGGATTTAGAAAGAGGCTAGCCGAACCGATTGTTCTGCTCTGGGTGCGGGCTTTGAGGCCAGAAAGATTATTGCGCTCTCGACCGGCTTGGAGGTTGAGGTTGAATTTGTTTTCCCAGAGTCGTAAACCTAGTTTGCCAGTATAAGATTCAATATCGTTGCGTATAAAAAAGGTTCCCAAGGAGCGGAAGTATGGATCGACCCGATGGTATTTTGCCCCGATGCTGAAGGCTTTAAGTTTGAGACTGAGCTCTGCATCTCCCGCTAGGCCCCAACGGGTAGAGAGATTGGGTTCTATCACCTTGGATAATGGCTCCAGCCAGCGATCTAGATTGAGGGTGTCAAGCGGGATCCCGAGACTACTGTCTTTGTCCGAAACCAAGCTTGCTGCTCCATTGAGGCGAAGGGAAAGGCTTTTGAATAGGGTCAATTTGAGATCGGAACCCAGAACGACATTATCTTTAGGCAGGCTGACTGGGGTCGCAATTTCAGGTGATTGAAAAACGATGGTTTCCTCTTGATCCTCGATCTTCATAAAAATAAAATCAAGGTAGTTTTGAGCTGTGCCGACCCCTAACTTCCCGCCAAAACCATTGCGTTTAAATGAGGGTAGAATCAGGGCCAGCTGCGTCAAGGAGTCGGCTTGGGTTTGGACGTTGCGAAAATTGCCGCTGAGAGCCGCAAAACGCAGGACTCCAGGATTGAGTTCGACGCCAACCCCATTAAAATCTCGGCCTGATAAGGTATAGTCAGTAAGGCGCATGCTACGCTGACCTAGGTGGAGGCGACCCCATTTCCAACTTGGACTGGCCGCAAAGCGATTGAGGGGAAACTGGAGATTAGTCTCTAAGTTGGAACCCCTGTAGCTAAAGCTAACAGGAAACTTGATGCCAAAGACCGAGAGGGTAGGCGTGCCGCTCAGTACCCAGCTAAAGGGATTTTGAGTGTTAGGCGCACCAGTAATGGAATAGTAGCTAGCTGAGAGGCGGAGACTGCCTGATAAGGCGAGCGGGGGCTTGTTTTTGAATTTGTCGAGCCCCTGAGCACTTAAGCCAAGGCAAAGCAATAGCAGGCCCATTAAGAGGGATATAGAGCGTTTCATCAGATAAAAAGTTGATTGTTGTAAAAGGGAAATCTGGCTGAGCGTTCTCCGAAGGATGACATACCTAAGAGAAGCTTAATGACCGCCCCCTTGCCCCTCCTTTTGCAAGGAGGAGGGCAATTGAAGGAAGCGATAGGGAGTGGGTGAAGCTCGGCGAAAGCTACTGCACAATGACTTTTTTGCTCATCCGTCCAGAAGCAAGCTGTACTTCGAGCAGATAGATGCCACTGGCTAGCGTGGAGAGATTATAAGCAAGACTTTGCTGAGTCCCGCTTGGGTTGGGATAGTGTTGTTTGAGAAGTTTTTGTCCTGTACTGCTGCGCAGAACGATGGTATAAGGTTGCGGGTTGGGGAGCGTAAATTCAAGCGTTAAATGGTCTTCTGCGGGATTTGGGTAAGCGAGAAAGTGGAGGGCGTGTTGATCCAGTTTTCCAATGGAGGTAGCATTAAGATTGCAGCCAGCGGGACAAAACTTATAAATCGTACCCGAATCAGGAGGGCTGTCAATTCCTACCGGAAAATAACTGCCCTGCTGGGGTACAAGTTGTGGATTGTCTGCTTCCCCGTCGAGATAAATCCCTGTTGCATCCTCACTGACCCAGTCAATCGCTAATAGCGCAATCGTTGGCGAATAGGTGGGCGTATAAACATCCATAATATCGGCCAACTGGGTACTTGCATAGTGAAAACTAATGCTAGAGTCCATTTCGCTAAGCCAAACTTGAAAGCTTACTTCGTCTTGCACCTTTCCATTGGTAAAGCCCATGCGATAGTACTCGATTTTTAGCGTTTTGGGCCCTATTAAACCGCCACTCAAAGCATAGCGGATTTTTGAATCGACGCCCGAAGCATCTTGAAATTTGTCGTAGAGATTGGTAGAAAGGGGCGAGATGACAAAGGCCTGATTGGGATTAGTGCTAGGACCGCTGAGATGGATCTCCCCGTCTGTAAAGAGGGACAGTTGATTGAAATCTTGGCCTGCATAGTGAAAATCAAAACCAAAGCCCAAAAGCTGCATCCCGTTATCCTCTAGGCTATCGATTTCGACCATTATATTGGCATAATCTAGATCTAGGCTACGGTACTCGCTGCTGTCGTGTAAAAAGCTATAGTTGCTGAAGTTGTCCTGAGCAAAAGCGCTCAAAAAGCTGGAAAGAGAAAAAAGGAAGATTAAGGTTAATTTTTGCATGACATCTTGTGTTTGTGATGGCTGCAAAACAAAAGCCCGAACCTTAATTTTGGGTCTCCGATGTTGTGAATCGGTAAAAAACAGTTGTCATTCTTACCATCGGTGTAGTTTGACGTTGCCTTTGCGGCTACGGATTCGCCATTCTGGTCCTCCACTGCCGAGGGTAATCACCTGCCACTGCCTTGCCTCCTTCTTACCGTTTTCATAGTCAAAAGCAGTCTTCGTTTCTTGAGGAGAGGCGACAGAAAACTCGTTGGATAAGTCTCCTTGGTCATAGCTAAGCAACACACGGGCGTTGCTGTCTATTGGAAATCCTAGCGAGATGTTACCATTAAAAGCCGTGAAAGACATCGGACTCTGATTGACGGCTGCAAAGGTGGCATTGATGGGACCATTCCAAGCGGTAACCAACGCATTGCCACTGACATTTTGCAGACTGACTGATCCGTTAAAGGCATCGACATTCATCTCTCCAACAACATTGAAGATCGCAATGGGGCCTTGTTTTAGGGATTGGACGGTAAGATTACATGCTTTAGGCACATAAACCTTAATTAAGGCTTCTTTCTCTCCTGTCGCCTTGATCACAATGCGGTCTCGCTTTTCTTCACTAGCCGAAATCCAGCCTCCTTTTTTGGTTTCTATTTTGACCTCTGCTTCATTCCAGCCGATGATTTCCAAAGAGCCTTGATAGAAAGTAACTTCCACTCTCAATACCCTTTTTGATGGTTTTACTGGGATGCTAAATGTGCGTTGTGCCTGTAGGAAGTGTGGGGCAAACAATGAGATGCCCATCAGAAAAATTAGTAGATGTTTCATATTATTATGATTTTTTTGATTGTTCCAAATGATCAATTATGTTCTGGAGCGCCTTTAGCAATGGCAAGGGGCTAAACTCGTCAGCCGACCATTGTTGGAGTTGAGGCAGGGCTTCAGACCACTTTTGGTGCTTTGCTAGCTCTGCCATTTCTATGCGGAGCATGGGTGAGTCCTGATATGCCATCGCTTCGATGAGCCGTTTTTTAAGGCTCGGGCCAATTTTATCTCTACTCAGTACATCCAATGCAGCCATGCGTACGCTGAGACTAGGGTCCTCTTCCAGTGCTTGTAGCCACGCCTCTTGGGTAAAGTCAGTAATGGGAAGTTCCTGACTGAGGGAAGCAGCAAACATCCTTTGCGAAGCATCGGGGGATTGGAGGTAAAGTACCTGCATCGTTAAGCGGGTCTGTTGCAGCTCTTCACTGAGCTGGGCGATTGCTTCCTGGTAACTTGATCTTGGCCAAAGCAAACCTACCATCAGGCCCAATAAAACCCAGCCTGCTGCGATATTCCATCGTGGGAGTCGGAGCGTAATAGTTTGAGCTTTCTCTGCCCTTTTACCGCTGCGCGGAACGCTTAGCTCTTCAAGGCGATTGGGCATCATTGGCACAGCCGGACGCTCACCCAACAATTCCCAACCTAGCTGTATTTCTTCCCATGCAGGCTGGCATCCAGGATTTGCTCGCAAGAAGTCTTCTATACTTTTGGGGGTGGATCGGTAGGCTTCTGAAGCCAGAAAATCCATCAATTTTTCTTTCATCATACTTCGCTTGCTTCGGGATTAAGTTTGCGATAGACTTGGCCCAGCCGCTTGACCGCGCGATGGAGTCTTACTTTGACATTGCCTTCGCTAATGCCTAGCATCTGTCCCACTTCTCGATAGGGCAATGCCTGGTACTTACACAGTTCAATCAATTCTTGGCTTTCCTCCGGCAGTTGTTGTAAGGCCTGTCTGAGATAGCTCTCCCTTTCTTGCTTCTCTATCTGCTGGTCAATCCTGATATCCCTTTGGACTAGTTCGACCTGCTCGACAGAGACTGTATTGGCCATAGGCTGCTGACTTTGCCACTCATCGTATAGGACATTTCTCGCCATTTGAAACAACCAAGGACGTAGGGCTGCTCCGGCACGGTAGGAAGTTCGATACCGCAAAACCCGCATGAAAACGGCTTGGACTAAATCCTGACTCAGCGACTCTTCTCCTCCCGTCCGCCGATAGAAATACCCCATTAGGGGCTGGCGGTATCGCTCGTATAATTTGGCGATTGCTTGGATGTCTCCATCCTTGACGGCTTGCATACTGTCTTCTTCGCTATTTCGCATTTGGTCGTGATTCAGCAGGGATACCGGGCATTTTACAATCGGTTACAGGAAAAAGTAAAATTTTTCTTTTTCCCTTCCACGACGGCTTTTTCCCATTTCACTTCTTCCAAGCCAATATTGTTGAAAAATGCCCAATACTTTCGGCCCAACATTCAAATACACATAGATCATGTACAAATTTTGTTTCTTCTTTTTATGCACGCTTTGCCTTGGACAGACACTTTCCGCTCAGCGAGGCTTGCAAAATCTTCGCCAATCAGTATTACAAAATCGGCCCGTGATACAGCAGTCTGTCAATCAAGCGCAGCAAATGTTAGCGACTGCTAGTGAGGAGACTGCTGCGCAGAACGCTTCCCTTCCCACTACCCAAGGCAAAGACTATTATGTATCAGCTAGCCAGGGTAGGGGGCGACTTGGGACCAAGGCCCAGCCTGCCAAAGATTTGGCTGCCATCATCAGCCTCCTAGAGGCAGGAGATCGTGTCCACATTGCCGCAGGGGTTTATCGCTCAAAAGCCAGTCGAGGTAGCGATATCATCGAAGTTCCGGTCTCAATTATTGGAGGCTACGATGAGAGCTTTAGCCATCGGGATCCCTGGGGGAGCTTACAAACGGTCTTTTCCGGTACCAATGACTACCAAAAAACGCAGACTACGGAGCGCTTAGCAATCTTGACTGATAAGCAGTTTCGCCAATACGAAGGCAGGATCCTAATCGACGGTATCATTATCGACAATAGTGAGCGCAATCGTTACAAAACCGATGCGCAGCAACAATTGATGCACAAAGCCTCTCCCGCGGCAGGCCAAGGGCCTAGCCCTACCTTACCCGGAATCCGAGTGAGGACAGGACATGAGACCAAGGTCGAGATCCGCAACTGTGTGCTAATCAATTGCGCCGCTACCCAAGGCGTACTCGATGTCCAAATTGGCCGCAATGGCAAAGCCCAAATTGTCAACAATTTGTTAGTCAATAATTCAGGCGAGTCTATCTATTGCAAGAGTAAATACCACAGTAATACTGGCTATCCAGAATTTTATGTAGCCCACAACACCATCCTTTTTTCTTGGGCTTTTGATCCCGTCGCAAGCTATGGCGGCTCCAACATTATGATGGACAATGCCTGCAAAGTAGTAGCTGAATACAATGTCTTGGGTTTTGGCGATTTCGGCGGAGTCAACAATGTCAAAAAGGCGCTTGAACTCCAACTTAACCATAATGTGTTTTTTGGGCACACTCGTTTTGATTACCGAGAATTTAATACCGATTTGCCACTCGAAGAGCTCGAAGACTATGCCGAGTATCTCAATCCAAAATCGCAAGGCAATCGACAAGCAAAAATCCAGCTGCCGCTAGATCAAAGCTGGGCCAAACTCTACTTTGGCCGCAATAAAATGACCCGCGAACAATTGGACGCCTCGGTTAGCGTCGCCAGCACCGATGCCAATGCTTTACGCTCCATGCTTGGACTCAATCTGCAAGGCAGTAGTAATCTGCCTACGGTTGAAATTTGGTTGCCACGCCTAGCCTTAGCGGATGCTTTGAAACTTGGCCTCGAAAGCTACGATGGGGCTGGTTGCCAAAAGCCTTAAGGCTCGACTTTGCCTGTGATGGTTCACCTCTTGGTTTTCCCTTTTGCGGGAAAGCCAAGAGGGTTTTGACTTAAAAACCGTGGGTGCTAAGGAGAAGGCAGGAAGCCTTTAAAGCTAGATAAAGCGTTCTGCAAAGCAGATAATCAGCAAAAAGGCCCTTAGCTTGACGTCAATACGAAAGCTTTCGAGAGATAAACAAAACCTGATGTAAATTTACACCACAATAAGCTCAATAAAGTCTCAGTACTCAATACTATTGACTTTGAAACTCTTAATTATTCCATGCTGCTAAAGCGAGCAAAAAATCTTCTTTACGTCTGCGAGAAATACTAATCGCTTTTTGATTACTCATCACTACATAACCACCATCATTGCGGATATATTCTTGCATCTGGTTGAAATTGATCAAATAGGAGTGATGAATACGACAAAAGCCCTTATCAGCTAGTTGAGACTCGGCCCAAGCCAGTGATTTTGTAATCCTGACTACCGTTTCATCTGCTAGGTAGAGGAGGGCTACATTATCGTCTGCTTTGACAAAGAGTACTTGAGAGAGCGGGATAAATTGCTGTCCCGTACTGACGGGAAAGCCCATTCTGCTGGTGTTTTTGGGAGGGCTTGGAGGCTTTGCCGCGCTACTGTTTTTGCCAATCTTGATTTTTGCCTTAGCGACCGCATCCATAAGTTCCTCTACTTCGATAGGTTTGAGGAGATAATCCAAGGCGCTGTTTTTAATGGCTTCAATGGCATATTCATCATAACTGGTAGTAAAGATCAATTCAAAGCTGGGATGTTTGATGGCCTTTAGAACATCAAAACCGGTCATGTCTCCCAATTGAATATCTAAGAACAATAGGTCAGGGAGCTGCCTTTTGATTGCTTGAATGGCTTCGGCCCCATTGGCGCAGGTGGCGATCACCTCCACCTCTGGACAGTTTTTTTCGAGTTTCCAGAGTAGGTTTTCCATGCCAGAGGGCTCGTCTTCTACAATGATAGCTCGCATTAGGATATCTTTTGAAGTCTCATTTCTGGGAAGGCTTTTCCTCAGCAATTTATACCTTCTGGATCGAATTTACGCTATCGATTGAGGAGGGTTGATTTTTGAATACCTTGGCAAATAAAAATCTAAATGGATCCAAGAGCAACCCAAAACCAGTTCCCCAATCAATCTGCTGGGTTTGGGCCCAAGAGCTGCTAGATAATTCTGGATTATATTCACGATAATAATGTAGGTTGGCGTTGGTCTCCGCTTTAGATAGCAGTATCGTCTCAAAAAATGCAAAGCGATTGCCTGTATTACCTGCTTTGAATGAAAATAATTTTATCATGCTAGTGCGGGCCTGCTGCAATAGCTTTTCGGACCAAAACGTCCAAAGTATCTTAGGACGGCTACGACTGAAAAGCGCTTTTTCATCATATTGAGGCCGCAAAAAGCACTGGCCAAGTAGGATCAGACTTGCGCTGGCGTTGGATTGATTGTTGCTGTCAAACTCAAGGCCTGTGAATCCAACTAATTTGTCCTGATCCCAATAAAGCAGATAATAGGGATAGTCAAATAGTCTCTCATGAAAATAAGCTCTCTCTCCCTTTTTGGCTGCCTTATAGATCTTGATCATCTCCTTGCGGATCAGAAAATCTAAAGGACTTTTTTCGATTACTATTTTAATGCGCTTTTTCATCTTCAACCTATTACACCGATGGGTCAAAAATGGCGTTGGGAAGATGAATTTAATAGAGATTCTGGGTAGGTGGTAGCTTAGAGAGGGTAATGTGCATCGATTGAAGGAAACTGGTTTGCCGTAAAGAAGCTAATAGCGAGCCTTGAGGTGTTCGATCAAGGCTTGAGTAGCTATTTGAGGACCATCAAAATTGAGATGGAGCTCATCACAAAAGAGGGAGTCGGCTAAGTCTAGCTGGTGGTATAAATCGACAAATTGATAGCCCGCACTTTCAACTATACGGCGTGTTTGTTGAATATGCTCCGCTTGAAAGCTACGGCAAGAATCACTTTGACAAGAGCTAAGGCGCAGTGGACTTTGCACGAAGATAAGTTTTACATCACTGAATCTCAGGAAGCCTACCAATTGGTACAGGGCCTGATATTGCTTAGGATCAATCTGACTAATGGGGGCACTATCTTTACGATTGGGGTCGAGATTGTGAGGACTTACCCTGAGGGGAACGCCACCATAAGCGTCCATACGCAATTGCTGTTGCATATTGGCTCGCGCTTCGCTCATAAATCTCCGTTTTCGCCGCTGGCGTTGTAAGAGATCATACAAATTGAAGCGCCGCCAATAGAAGTAAGGCAACAGCTTTTGATCCAAATACAGCTTGAGCAAGCGAGGAGGCAGGCCGCGCCATTTTGGGCTTTCAAAATCAATGTGATTGCTCATCAGGAGGATAGTCTGGGGGCGATAGCGAGGGACGACGGTCCTTAAGGTGGCCAAGCTGTTGCTGATACTAGCGTTGAAAGAAGCAAGGTTGAGATAGCTAGCCCCTGCGGGGAACGCTTCTAATAGTGTTTCGGAGTGGAGATTATTTAAGGTGATAGAAGAGCCAATAGAGATAATATCATAATGCTGAGCGTTCTGCGCAGCAGCAAAACCCAACTTAAGGTCATAAGAAATACTTTCGGTCAATACCGGCTCGATACCCAAACGAGGCAACAAAAGGCTGAGAAGGAGTAGAGGAGTACCCACTACTAGACTGAAGAGCAAGCTACGACGTAGAAAAGTCTCTATCATTGTACTGCAACTCGTTCTCCTAGCGGTAAAGTGATTTGGATTTGAGTGCCTTGCTCAGGGGCGATTTCTTGGGCTTGAAGAATATTTTTGGCCTTGCGTTCAAACTGCGTAATTCCTAATTCTTTTGCCATAAGGCAAGAGCGTAAAATAAATATAGCAAAATATTGAGAATGCTGTGAATGGCCCAGAATTGCAAAAGGTGGTTTCGCCTTCAATCCTTACTAACTCTATAGCATGCATACCGCTTCTACAGCCAAATTTTGCGGATGACTGGGATCTCGCCTCCGAAAATAAAGTAATACAAGCCTGATGGCCAGCCGGATAGGTCGATCCGGCTAGGAGGTTGTGGGGCTACAAAGATTTCTTTGCCTTTCTCGTTTAGGACGGTAAGGCTATTCGCCGAACGCAAAGTCGTAGGGATCCAGACCCCTGCTTGCCAATGGGAGAGTTGAGCGTTCCGCGCAGCGGCAGACAAAGGACTAGTGACCGCTATGAACCAACGATTCGCCATCTTTTGAGCCCCAACGGCATTGGGATGAACCCCATCATAGGTATCCTGCTCCCAGTCAAAGCCGGAATAGTGATCTACCAAAATTAGCGGTGATTGTAAGGATTGTCTTTGTTGGGCAAAGCGTTTGAGGGCCTGATTGTAGCTGATGACCAATGCATTGGTGGAGGGATCATTGACGGGGATGAGTTGAGCGAGATAAAGCGTAATACGGGGATTGTCCTTTCTTAAGAGAGTGATGACTTCGTCCAATTCGGCCAAAGTAGTGTTGAGCAATGAGGTTGAGGATTCGAACCATGACTTTTGAAAGAGGTCATTGGTGCCGAGATGAATCAGTGCAATATCAGCCTCATAGGCTTGCAACCACTGGGCTAGCCCTCCTTGCTCACTCGCCGCGATGCAGTTTTGGTGCATGCCGTCATGAGACAAAATCTGATCGATACGATAACCCCAATGTCCTTCATGATCTGCATCAAAGCCAACCGGAGCTTCTTCCTCACACAAAAATGGAGCATTGACACTGCCTACAAAATCTACTGCGATCTCTGCCTCTACAAACATTTGCCAGAGCGGCTGTCGATAAGAAGTGTAGGCGGTACGGCCTTGGGTAATCGAATTGCCAAGTGGGAGAATCCTGATTTGCGCTCTCAAAGGTGTAAGAAAGTAACTACAAAGCAAGAAAAGGCCCAAACGAAGCATCATAAACAGTAGATTTTTGATAGTGGGAATTTAGGGATTTTTGTACGGTAAGGCCTTTTATTGAATCGACTGTTTGCCATTTAGCGCAAGTTTACTGTCTTATTTTTTGCACAGTTGGCACACGCAAGAATGGGGCTTATTACGGCTTTTTGAAGCATTTTAAAATCCCCACATTTACAATACTTGTTTTTAACTCTTGTAATTCCATGCGAACATTCTTGCTTTGCTGTACCCTATGCAGTGTCTTGGTATCCTGTGCTCCGCTCGAAATCCATGAAACCCTCTCCGGTACTTGGGATCTGCAATATTATGAGGATATCGCCACGGGCGAACGCTACCTCAAACCCGAGCACGTGCCCAAACCTGTCAAAATTACTTTTAGCGACAAAGGCAAACGCGGCAAATTTGAAGGTGAAACCGTTGTCAACTCATTCTATGGTAAATATCGTCTTTATGAAGATGGAACCATGGAAAACTTAGAATTTGCCGGTAGTCTCAAGCGAGATCCCGATTGGGCTGAACGCTTTTGGGAAGCCTTTGAAACGGCCAATGCCTTTGAGCGAGATGGGCAGGATCTCTACATCTATTTTGACAACAATCAACAGCGGATGGCCTTTCTCTGGAATCCTGATTTGGATTAAGCCGTTTAGGTACTAATTTTGGCGCGTATGCGTACGCGCTTTGTCCAATCATATCTACCCGTCTTGGTCCTTTTGGGCCTTGGTATATGGATACTCGATCTATTTTTCGGGCAGGCCGTTTGGGATCCCAATGAGTATCTACTCGGTGGGAGTATGGATGGACTCAAAAATTACTTCACGCCGGCTTGGTTTGTCCAATATGATAGTGGTACCCACTTTAGCGGCATGAATTATCCCTTCGGGGAACACGTATCATTTACTGACAATCAACCGCTTTTTTCTTGGCTGATCAATCTGGTAGATGACCATATCTACCCAGTCGCTGATCATACCGTCGCGATCCTCAATAGTCTGGTTCTCTGGTCCTTGATCTTGGCGATGTATATGATGTACCGCATCGGGAGACATTACCGCTTGCCTGCTTGGTATGCGGTTCCAGTGGCGATTATCATCGCTTTTTTAAGTCCTCAAATCCATCGCTTTGCGGGACACTATGCTTTGGCCTATGTGGCTTATTTGCCTGTTCTATGGTGGAGTCTCATTCGCATGACGGAAGGGCCAAGGCCTTGGCTAGCCACAGGAGCGAGCCTCCTTTGGTTGTTTTTAGGCGGCTTGATCCATCCCTATTACTTATTGATGGGGAGCATCTTTGGCTTTGCCTTCTTGGCATTACAGGCTATTCCCGCTACTCGCGAACGCTCATTTCGACGGACCAAATTGGTCCAGTCGGGCTTGGTGCTATTGTTGCCTCTGATCGTTTTTCAGTTGTTTATGGCGATCACAGATACCGTCGATGATCGCCCTCCTGTGCCTTCGGGCTTTTTCTATTATCGCGCTCAATTAGAAGCAATATTCTTGCCGGTGCAAGGTGCGCTTTGGGAGGCTTGGCATCGCTTTGTGCATGAATGGAAGCGTCCAGAGGTGGAAGCATTTAGTTATGTGGGCTTTACCGCTACTTGGGTGGCCATATTGACGCTTATTCGTATGGGGCGTCATGCGCTCAAGCGAAGATGGAAGCGTATGTTTATGCCCGCCTTATCGGGAACGCTGCGTCCAGCCCTTTGGGCCTCAGTCCTAGTATTGATTTTTGCCATGGCCATCCCCTTTCGATGGAACATGGAATTTCTCTTGGACATCCTTAAGCCGCTCAGACAATTTCGGTCATTGGGACGCTTTAGTTGGGTGTTTTACTATGTGTTTACCATGTATGCCGCGGTTTATCTGCATAGGCTATACCGCTTGACTGCACGCAAAGGGATTACCAGCATTGGTCTAGGCTTTCTGATAGTGGCCTTGGTGCTTTGGGGATTTGAAGCCGCGATTCACTTGGATCTGCACGCCAATATTGTAAAACAGTCTAAAGGGGATAATGTCTTCGCCAATGCAGAGCCTGACTTTGAGCACTGGCTCAATGAGGCTGGGACGAGTGCCGATGAGTTTCAAGCCGTCATACCGATTCCGTACTTTTTGATTGGGTCTGATAAGTTTGTGCCTCGTTGGCAGACCGGTCCAACCACCGCAAGGGTGTATAAGTTGGCTTTCAATACAGGCTTGCCGATGGCCTGCGGGAGCATGTCTCGTACTTCCTACCAACAGACAATTGACCTTTTACAACTGATCTCGGGTCCGCATTTGGATAAGCCTGTTTTGGATCGTCTTCCCAACCAAAAGCCTTTTCTGATCCTGCACGAATTTGATGTGCCAATCAGTGTGCGCGAACAAGCGTTCCTCGAAGAGGCAGAACTAATCATACGAAAAGGCCGCTTTGGCCTCTTCAAGATGCCGATTGAAAAGCTACGATCTGATAAAGAAGCCTTAATCAAGCAGTTTGCCGCTGAAAAAGACAGTCTGCGTCAAATAGGGCAAGGGCTCTACATTGATCAAGCGTTCGGCAAAGCCGTGCTCCAGACCTTTGATCAAGGGGCACCTACTGCATTTGGCGAGGAGATGCAAACCGAGCTTGAAAATGACCAATTGGTACTCTTTGATGATATTATCCCTGATACTTTGCGTTATCAGGCCTCGGCTTGGATGAAGATCCGGCAGGAAATTGCGGGTTTTCCGGTCTTGTATTATCAAGAACTAGACTCAGCAGGCCAGCAAGTACACTGGCAGGAGATTCCTACTATGTTTGGCCAGACTGTCTTTACCCAGCATACGCTAGTGGAGCATTATTTCAAAGTCAAGCAAGCTGGCAATCGTGTTCGAGTATATCTCATGCATCGGGGGCCTCAGGCGGAGTCTTTTTTGTTGCGACCGGAAAATAGCCAAGTTTGGTGGGAGAGCCCGCCTCCGCACCGTTTGATGTATAACAACTACTATCTTGAGTGAGCATAGGCTCGATATCGTACTTCCTTGTTTTCGGCCACCAGAGGGATGGACCGACCGCATCGTCGAAGCGAGTAAATTTCTCTCGCAGCGCAAAGAAGCGATCTCCCATCGGATTATTTTAGTCAATGATGGTACCCCTGGCGGCGTGCCCCCTTGGGCGATCCAGCAATTAGCGGAAAGCCTGCCTGCCTTCTTGTTTGTTGATCAGCAGATCAACCAAGGCAAGGGAGCCGCTTTAAGGGCAGGGGTAGAGGTGGCCACGGCTCCGATTACTATTTTTACCGACATAGACTTTCCTTACACTTTTGCCAGCCTAGAAAAACTATACTTTGCCCTGGCAAGTGATAAAACAGATGTGGCTATTGGCATCAAGGATAGTAGCTATTATGCTCACCTACCCCAAAGCAGGGTTCGGATTTCTCGCTTTTTGCGCTGGCTGGCGAGAACTTTTTTAAGAATTTCGATCACCGATACCCAATGTGGACTTAAGGGTTTTCAGGCTCAGGCCCGTGAGGTTTTTTTGCAAACAACTATCTCCCGCTACCTTGCTGATTTAGAGTTTATCTTTTTGGTCGATCGCCGTAAGGAGCTCAAAATGCAAGCTTATGAAGTCAAGTTGAGAGAAGGGGTGGTCTTTAGTAAGGTCAACCTACGCATCCTCATGACTGAGGGCTGGAATTTTTTAAAAGTCTTTGTTCGATCCTTTGGGCCTGCTCGGACTTAATTTATCGTGTTTTTTCTATTTGTAATTGGTTTTGGGTTTTGCTAAGCTATTGTTAGCCAGACACTTGTGTGTCCTTTTTTTTATTGACAACCAAAACCAAAACTAAACATGAAATCACATTTGAACACTTTCTGTTCTTACCCATATAAATCGTGGGTATTGGGACTTTTTTTTCTCCCCCTTTTGATGCTGAACACCACAGAAGCGCAAGCTTGTGTTGATCCTGGGCCAGATACTTTGGCTCGAATCGTGGTACGCTACGACAGTATGTTTGATCAATTAGAGGTTAGGTTTACCAACCTCAGATTGATGACTGAAAATCCAGGTAAACTTTGTACCTGCGGGCTTTCGAGTTTTTCCAATGCTTTTACCAATATCTTGTATGTAGCATTTGTAGATAGCGGGACCAACAATCCTTATCCAGGTTTCAATCCTTGGGATGCCAACCAAAATGCTACCACTGCTTGGAACAATCAGGCTCCTCCCTACAGTTGGGATAGCTTTGTCGGGGCAGTCAACAGCGGGGGCTTGCAAGTGAATGCCCCCGTTGAATTGGTTATTCGGGCTGGCTTGCCGGCTGGCTATGATGTCATCCAACTTGATTCTGCCAGCTTTTCTTTGGTACTAGGTACCGATGAGTACAGTGCTGCTGGTGATTCTCTTGCTGGAGCGCATCGTGGTATCAGAGAGGCTTGGAATATGTCTCGCACACTCATCGAAACCTCAAGTAGCTATTTTGCGACGGTCGATAGTGCGATAGAAGCCTACTTTTTGGCCAATTCTATCGAGAACCCTAGTCCAATTGCTCTATTGGAAGTTTATCCTAATCCAATTGAAGATCAGCTTCGACTCAAGTTAGAATTGAAGTCCTTAGAACTGATAGAAGTATCGATATTAGATCTCCATGGCCGGACGGTAGCCACTTTGCAAGCACCTAAGCAATTGCAAGGAATCTTGGAGCAAGAGTATGATCTGGGGGCAAATAAACTTCCGAGTGGGATTTATCTACTTCGTATTCGCGCTGAAGCTTGGGTGCAAAGCGAGAAAATCCTTATTCAGTAGTACAACCAATTAACTGTAGGCCAAGTGACTGGCAGCCGCAGGGAGATGATTCTCTTTGCGGCTTTATTGTTTGCTTAGCCTTCAATACCCGATTGAGGCTTGGCTAGCTCAACCCCACATTGGCGACAAAATTTTTCATCCTTACTAAAGGGGGAGCCACAGTTCCAGCAATTATTGAGTTCAGCCCTAATTTTAGCGGCTTTATTTTCAAGGATGCTGTCATAATCTCCTCTTTGGACCCATTTAAAGAGTTCTGCGGCGCGGATAATGGTAAAGGGTTGAGGATCTTCATAGCCAGCGGCAAAACGGATCAGCTTGTCAAAGTTACTTTCTTGTAAGTCTTCAAAATCTTTGGCCTGATCGCGCAAATCCTTGACCGTAACCCTGCCGTGATACTTTTGGGGTAAACCCGCTATTTTGATAAAAGCTTCTCCCGCAACATCGGGATCTTGGCAAGCCAATAAACCTGCTCTATCGGCGGTAAACTCGGACATCCGGTACCAATACATCAATGCTACTTGGATCGGCATTGAGAGCAAGTTGCCAAGGCCGAGCGTGACATCGCTAATCAATTGAGAAACGATTTGCAATGAATCGGCCATCATGCGGTAAAAGACATGATTACTCTTAATATGGCCCAATTCTCGGCCTATCAAAAAGAGCAGTTCGGGTCTGGTCAAAAGATCTACGGCGCCACTGCTGATGACGACTACCCGTTTCTTTTCACCGCTGGTGAACGATTGGATCTTGTCCTCTAGTTGGATATATAACTCTGGTACTTGTCTGAGATCGAGTAGTTTACACGCTTCTAAGAGAATACCATATAATTCTGGGATATTGTTATTGGTGATCCGAATATTGTCCCCTGTGTGTTTGATACGCAGGTATTTTTCGAGCCCATAGTCGAGCAAGCGATTGGTCAGTAATTCAAGCCCTCGGGTTCGCTCTAGGCGTTTGAGAGCTTCACGGTCAAAAGGGTGCTCGTATTCGGCAGAATAAAGTGGTCGTAGGATTTTGCGATTCATAGGCGAGTGCCACAAGCGTGGCAAAAGACGGAATTAGGTTTAGAAACGGTATTGCAATTGGGACATAGTAACAAGGCCTCTTCTTGAGGACTCTCTACTATCTCTCGCTCTTCGACCTCTAATAGGCGGCCTTTGTCAGAGATATTCTCCTTTTTTGCATCCTTTGACAAAAAAGCTGCTAAAGCGGCATAAATGGCAAAGCCGAGCATTTTGAAAATGCCGGTTCCGGTAATAAAAAGGAATCCGGTGACTGCAGCAATGGCGATTCTTACGTTTCGTACACTAATGCCAAAATATTCGGCTAAACCAGCACTCACACCGGTAATACTACCTTTACTGCGAATGAGGCGTAAACCTTTGGCCCTAGATTTGCCCTGTTTAGGTGGAATAAGACGTTTCATGCTCAAGCATAATAGGAAGTATCAATTGAGGCTGCAAATATTTTCTACGTTTGGCTAACTTGTGTCGCCAAAGTACTCGTTTTCTATGACTATTGATTTAAGGAGTGATACCTTTAGCCTGCCTACTGCTCAGATGAAAGCCGCCATGATGGAAGCCCCACTTGGTGATGATGTTTGGGGGGAAGACCCCTCTGTCAACGCTTTACAAGAAAAAATGGCGGGACTTTTTGGGGTCGGCGCAGCTTTGTTTTGTCCTTCGGGTACCATGTGCAATCAGATTGCCATTCGCTTATCGACCCGTCCCCAAGATCAGGTGATTTGCGATGAAACCGCTCATGTCTATCTTTATGAGGGAGGAGGGATTGCAGCTAATTCATTGGCTTCGGTCAAGTTGCTTAAGGGCGATCTTGGGCGCTTAGATGTGGATATGGTAAGTGCTGCGGTCAACCCAGCGGATCAGCACTTTCCTAGAACGGCACTAGTAGCGCTTGAAAATACCTCTAACAAAGGTGGAGGCAGCTGTTATCAGCTGAGCCAAATCGCCAATATCAGTATGTATTGTCGTGAAAATAGCCTGCGACTTCACCTCGATGGTGCACGCCTTTTCAATGCGTTAGTAGCGACAGGAGACTCACCTAAAGAATACGGCAAATACTTTGATACTATTTCGGTTTGTCTCTCCAAAGGTCTTGGCGCGCCTGTGGGTTCTGTGCTCCTTTTTAAGGAAGAAGAGCGCTTTGATGCTCTGCGTATCCGTAAATTGATGGGCGGTGGCATGCGTCAAGCGGGCATGCTAGCAGCAGCTGGTATTTATGCCTTGGACCACCATGTGGAACGCTTAGCCGAAGACCATCAACATGCAGCTATTATCGGGAAAATCTTAGCTGATTGTGATTGGGTAACTGACATTTTACCCGTCGAAACCAATATCATTTGTTTTCAGCCTAATCCTGATCGCTTTGAGGTCGAAACGGTGCTGTTTCGCTTGCGCGAACAAAATATACTCGCTGCGCCTTTTGGTAAAGGCTATATCCGCTTTGTGACTCATCTCAATATTTCTGCTGAGATGATCGAGCGATTGGGAGGCGTTTTGTTGGGTTTGTAAGGCGTAAGAAGTAGGCGGTTTATGAATTGAGTTGCCACTCAGATTAATGTAGAATTGATTAGGACACTTCAATACTGATCGATGCACTTTTTTTCTACAAAGTGGGCTGCTTGCATAGTTTTTTTGCTGATTGGCTTTAGCAAAATGAATCTCAATGCCTCCGTCGTGGATAGCTTGTGGCATGAATATCATGCCCTCGGCGACCAAGAGGCTCAAATTGATATGTTAGTTCAGATCAGTTTTTTGCAATTTCATAATGCTGATAGCCTCAATCTGGTTCTGCAAAAAGCCGATTCGATCAATCAAATTTTACATTCAGACCTTCTCTCAGGTAGTATTTGCGAGTCATATGGGATATTTTATGGCTGGTATTTGGATGACTTTGCGCTAGCCAAAGTCTGCTTCGAAGATGCTATTTATCATTTTACCAAAGCAGGTAATGATGAGGCTTTAGGGTATGCTTTTGATGGCCTTGGTTCAATGTCGGCGGAGGAAGGCGCTATAAAACAGGCCTTTTTGGCTTATTTTCAAGCAGAACAAAGATTTCGTACCATTCCAGATACTTCAGGTTTGATCATGAATCTTTGTAATCTAGGCTTACTCTCTCTGGAAACAGGTAAAGAATCGAGTGCCTTGGATTACTTCTTTGAGTCCTTAGCACTTTCTGATGTAAAAGATGATCCATACGGTAGAGCCCTGATCTTAGGCGGAATTGGCAAAGCTTATCGTTCTCAGGAAAAAAATACCACCGCCCTTAGATACTATCTCGAAGCTTTAGCACATTTTCGAAAAAATGATGATTCTTATAATGTAAGTTCCACTTTAGCCGAGATTGGCGAGCTTTATTCGGCTATTGATAGCTTTGCCAAAGCCAATAAGTACTTTGGTGAATCCATGGATATCGCTAAAGAAATAGGGGCTCCCACTTTGATTGCTTCTATCTACACTACGATGGCGGAGGCCGATAGCAAATCTGGGGCGGTTCCTAAAAGCTATGAATGGATTGAAAACGCCTCTCAAGCCTTGCAAGGAGTGGAGGGACCCAATTACCATTTTGAAACCTTAATGGTATATGCCAATATTTTGCAAAAAGATGCTAAGCTACAAGAGGCACTACAAAAAACTAGAGCTGCAGCGGCGCTCATCAACCCCCAAAACTTTTTCCAAATGGTAGAAACTCATCGGCAGATGAGTGAGATATATAATGAGATGGGCCAGCTAAAGTCTTCTCTTTTTCACCTACAAAATGCTCAACGCTACCGCGATAGTCTCAATCAATACGAACAAGCGGATCGTATCCGCTTTGCAGAGGTAAACTACAAAAACTACCGTAAGGAGTCTGAAACCAAAAAACTCCTGGCCCAAAAGAAAGCCCAAGAAAGTCTATTGCTCAAACAAAAAACCAATAATCGCTTTCTATTATTTGGATTTATCATGGCTGGAGCCTTTTTGTGCGTCTTATTGTTTGCTTTCTGGAAAGGCCGCAAAGCCACCCAGCTCGCCCGCCATACCGCCAAAGTAAAATCATCCTTTTTGGCCAATATGAGCCATGAGATTCGCACTCCTATGAATGGGGTTTTAGGGATGACAGAGCTGATCGAAAGTACAGAACTCAATCCTGAACAAAAAGATTATATCTCTACCATCAAACAAAGCTCTGAAAGCCTGCTTGGCATCATCAATGATATCTTGGACTTCTCCAAAATCGAAAGTGGGCATATGGAGCTAGAGCAAGAGCCTATTTTCCTCCGTGGACTGATCGAAGACACGATTTCTCTCTTTGCCGCCCAATCCACTTCGAGTGGGGTCGAATTGATCTATTATATCGATCCTAAATTACCTTTTGGTATGTTAGGTGATGAATTGAGGATCAAACAAATACTGTCCAATCTGATATCTAATGCGCTCAAATTTACCAAAGACGGCTATGTGGCTTTGAGGGTTAAGGCGCATAACCAACCCAATGATCAGGGACGTTTTGCAATAGTTTTTGCGATTGAGGATACGGGTATCGGCATACCCATACAAAAACAGGCTGGCCTTTTTGATGCCTTTACACAGGCAGATTCTAGTACAACCCGAAAATATGGGGGTACAGGCCTGGGATTGACGATTTCCAAAAGATTGGTAAATCTGTTTAACGGAAAAATTTGGGTCGAGAGTGAAGAGCGCAAAGGTTCCACTTTTTATTTTACTATCGAAACTGAAGCCTGCCCGCCTCCTTATGATATGGATCGCATGATCCAATTGCCCAAAGGCAAGAAAGTTCATGTCATCACCGATATGGAGACAAGGCAGTTAATGCTCAAAGAATGGTTTGCCTATCGCGAGATAAAGACTCAAAGCTTTACGAGCATTTCTCAGGTTTTGGGAAGTGAATTACCTGATGTCATAATCCTTGATGATCGTATTCGTACCGAAAGTGAATGGAGAAGCTTTTTGGCTTGGAAAGGGGATTGCCCGGTGATTTTATTGGTCAACAAAGGCTTTGAATTATCTAAATCGACTGAAGAAAGCATCTCGAATATTGTTCACAAACCCGTAAAATGTAACTCTCTGAGCTTGGCAATGCAGGCGAGTCTTAAGCTTAAGGCGATTTCCCCCCAGGACTCATCTCCTACTACCAATTTGGGCAAGCGTTTTGCGAAGCAATATCCTCTCAAAATCTTGGTGGCCGAAGACAATCTCGTCAACCAAAAACTAATCATGCGGGTGCTCGAAAAATTAGGCTACGATGCTTGTATCGTCGCTAATGGCAAAGACGCAGTTGAGACCGTCCAAAGCAGCCAGTTTGACTTGATTTTGATGGACATCCATATGCCAATTATGGATGGACTAGCAGCGGCCCAAGAGTTAGTGGCTTCTCTGCCCGCAGAACGCTTACCTCGCATCGTCGCTTTGACGGCCAATGCGATGGACGGGGATAGAGAGAAGTATATCTCCGGCGGGATGGATGGCTACCTAAGCAAACCCTTTAAACAAGAAGAGATCAAAAATGTCCTCCAAGAAACGGCTCGTGCCAGACTAACTCTCTAAGACTATTCGCCGGGATATTTTAATCCCCATTCTGTTCTGAAACGATCCATCAATCGCATCAATCTTAGGCTTTCTGACCAAGGCATGATAGGCGACTCTCGCTTGCCCTCTTTTAAGCATTGCATAGCATGGATAGCTTGATACTGGAGACCGCTGCTTTCATAGGGAAAGGGATAATATTCTTCTCGACCATCGGCATATTCAATCCGTACCTCAGAAGATTTCCAAAATAGTGGGACCACAATCTTTCCCTCCGTACCGACAATGACGGCTTGACGAGGCGAGTCCACCTGCACCCCTGAGCTTAGGGTCGCAAAAGCGCCATTGGCATAGCCCAATAGATAAGCCGATTGCTCATCTACGCCAGTTTGGCCAATATGAGCTGTACTGCTAGCATGGACCGGATCTTCACCAAAGATGTGATAGGCGGTAGCTAAGGGATAGATCCCTACGTCTAACATGGCTCCCCCTGCAAGATTAGGATTTAGCACTCGGTGGTTGATATCATCAGGACCTTTGAAGGCAAAGTCAGCTTGTAATTGTTTAATTTCACCAATACGGCCTTCGTCCAACCAAGTCTTGATCTGTACCCATACTGGCAAAAAGCGAGTCCACATTGCTTCCATCAAAAAAACATTCTTTTCTCGCGCTTTCTCGATCATTTCGACGGTTTGCTGCGCATTGATGGCAATGGGCTTCTCGCAAAGCACGGCTTTTCCTGCTTCTAAGCACATCAAAGTATTGGCATGATGATAGGGATGAGGAGTGGCTACATAGATAATATCTACTTCTGGGTCATTGGCCAAAGCTTCATAAGTCGTATGGACAGTTTCAATCCTGTATTGCTCGGCAAAGGTTTTGGCTTTGTCTTCGGACCGTGAGCCAACAGCTTGTAATTTGGCATTTGGCACTGTCAACATACCGGAGGCAAATTTTCCGGCAATTTTTCCCGTGGCTAATATGCCCCATCGTATTTTCTCCATGGCGGGAAATTAGGAAAAGCTCCAGAGAAAACCCTATCTTCCCGACACTCAAAATTAAAGGTCCTATGTACGCTACTGGGAAATCACACCTCAAGCCACAGATTTGGCTGAGTATTTTCTCCTCTTTTCTTCTTCTTTTTGCATGCAATAGCCCTAGTGAGGCTGAACTTCAATTGGCCAAAACCGGAAAATGGGAAGCGGTTGCGAGCCAAGATGGAAGTATGCCCGTAGCTCGGCACGAAGCTGCCTTTGTCAAATGCGGAGAAGTATTTGTCTTGTTAGGAGGGCGTGGAATTAGGCCAGTGAGTATTTATGATCCTAGGGTAGGAGAGTGGCGCGAAGGCAATGCTCCGCCTATAGAGATTCACCATTTTCAAGCGGTCTCCTATCAAAATAAGGTTTGGATCATGGGTGCCTTGACGGGACGATATCCAGGAGAAACCCCGATTGAACATATTTATACCTATGAGCCTCAAAAAGATATTTGGGCTAAAGGAGATTCTATTCCAACAGATCGATTACGTGGTGCGGCGGGGCTTTCGGTATATGAAGATAAGTTTTACCTCAGCTGCGGCATCAAGGATGGCCATCGAGGGGATCACAAAACTTGGTTAGATGAATATGATCCCGCCACTGGCAATTGGCGAGTATTAGCAGATGCCCCTCGCGCCAGGGATCATTTTCAGTCCTCCGTATATCATGACAGCCTCTTTGTGGCCGGAGGTAGACGTTCTCGGGCACCGGACTCTACTATGCTATTTCCCGTTGCGGAGATCGATGTATATGATTTCAAAACGGGAGAGTGGGCGACTTTGCCAAACGATTTACCCACCCTGCGGGCAGGTACTTATAATGCCATTTGGGGAGATGAATTGTTAGTCTTAGGCGGTGAATCTCCTGATCAAACCCCTGCCCACAGTGAAGTGGAGGCCCTTAACTTGAAAACTTTTGGTTGGCGCACCCTCGCCAGTATGCTGGAAGGCAGGCACGGTACTGGAGCGATCAGGCATAAAGACGCTCTCTATGTAGCCTCTGGTAGTGGTAATCGGGGTGGTGGCCCTGAGCTACAGACCCAAGAGCGTTTTCATTTCCCCTCCGTGGAACGCCAAGCTGTATTTACCAACGATGCAGTTGTACTTGGGATATTACTAGCTGTTTTGGCCTTTGTATTTATCACGGCCAATAGCGAGCGAACCGGTTGGAAGCGCTTTTACGGAATCATTCCGCCAATTGTATTGTGTTATTTCATCCCCGCCTTACTCAATTGGCCGCTAAATCTTATCGACCCTGAAACCACTGGTCTCTATAATCCAGTTGCTTCCCGCTATTTACTGCCTGCTTGTTTGGTACTGCTTTGTATCAGTATCGACTTCAAAGGACTGATAGGCTTAGGTTCGAAATCTCTGATTATGTTCCTTACGGCTACGGTGGGTATCGTGATTGGAGGCCCGATCGCGCTATTTGTGATCGGTAACTTTTTTCCCGGCATCGTGGATGTAGGAGAAGGCGAAGAACTTTGGAGAGGCTTGTCTACCATCGCAGGAAGTTGGATTGGTGGTGGTGCTAATCAGACGGCTATGAAGGAGATTTACGGAGTTTCCGAACGCTTATTCTCTGCCATGGTGGTAGTGGATGTAGTAGTAGCCAATATATGGATGGCCTTCCTTTTAGTGGGCGCAGGGCGTACCAAAAAGATCGATAAATGGCTGAGAGCGGATTCCAGTGCTATTGATGATCTCAAAGAGCGTGTCGAAGCTTACAGTGCCAGTATTTCCAAGAATCCTAGTACTACGGATTACTTCAAGTTATTGGCCGTGGCCTTTGGCGCCACGGCAGTAGCCCATATTGGAAAGGATTGGATAGCGCCAATATTTCAAGAAATTAATAAGGCCTCGACGAGTGTCTTGAATGCCGATGGCAGCCTGATGTATCCTAATGGCAAATTGGTTGAATGGGGCCTTAGTTCTCTGATGTCTTCCTTCTTCTGGTTGATTGTAATTGCCACGACCATCGGCTTGGTGTTATCTTTTACCCGTGCTCGTCGTTTAGAAGGAGCTGGCGCCTCAAAAATTGCCACTGTCTTTATCTACTTCTTGGTGGCAACCATTGGTATGAAGATGAATATCTTAGAGGTATATCAAAATCTTGGTGTCTTCTTTGTGGGCTTAATTTGGATGTTGATCCACGTGGGATTATTATTGACCGTTGCCCGCTTGATCAAAGCGCCATTTTTCTTTGTAGCCGTCGGTAGTCAAGCCAATGTTGGTGGAGCAGCCTCTGCACCCGTAGTTGCCTCTGCCTTCAGTCCTGCTTTGGCGCCTGTAGGAGCCTTGATGGCAGTATTGGGCTACGCCCTCGGAACCTATGGGGCTATTATTTGTGCTTATCTCATGGAGATGGTCTCTCGAGGCTTATAACCATTAATCTTTAGCTCTAGTAAACTCAGCAGAAAAATGTAACAGAATAGGCTGATTTACATAGTTTCCTCCCTGCTTATCTCTTAGATTTGCCGATATGGAACCATTATATCCTCTTCGCTTCCGCACTATTTTTAAAGACAAAATTTGGGGCGGTCAAAAAATCCAAACCATATTGAATAAAGATTTCTCCCCACTGCCTAACTGTGGAGAAACCTGGGAAATATCTGGGGTTGATGGCAACGTTTCTATCGTGGCCGAAGGTCCTTTAGCAGGTCAATCCTTGAAAGAATTGATACAAAGCTATAAAGGTGAATTGTTAGGCAACTCTGTTTATGATCGCTTCGGCGATTCCTTTCCTTTATTAGTAAAATTTATCGATGCCAACGCTGATCTATCTATCCAAGTGCATCCCGACGATGCTTTAGCCAAGAAACGCCACAATTCCTTCGGCAAAACTGAAATGTGGTACATCTTCCAAGCTGATGAAGGTTCAAAACTAATTACAGGCTTCAATCAGGCTTTGGACAAAGAAAAGTACCAGGAATATTTTGAGAGTGGGCGTCTGATGGAAATCCTTAATCAGGAAGAAGTCGAAGAGGATGATGTATTCTTTTTGCCAGCAGGTAGAGTACACACCATCGGAAAAGGCCTATTGTTAGCGGAAATTCAGCAGACTTCTGATATTACCTATCGTATCTACGATTTTGACCGTCGCGACGCGGAAGGGAACCTTCGTGAGTTACATGTCGAACAAGCCTTAGATGCGATCGATTATCAGCATTATGATGAGTACAAAACGCTGTATGAAAAAAAGAAAAATGACAGCGTAGAAATGGTTAAATGCGACTATTTCGTTACCAATCGTCTGCATTTTGATCAAGAGGTGAAAAGGGATTATGCTGAGCTGGATTCATTTGTGATCTTAGTCTGTGTGGGAGGAGCTTTGAAGATTGAATCTGCTGATAATGAGTTAATTAATATTAAAAAAGGTGAAGCGATATTGGTGCCAGCCAGTTGTGATTCCTTGAAATTGATACCCGATGGTGACTTTAAACTGCTAGAGTCATTTGTGCCGAAGCTTTGACAAAGAATCAGGTAATGGCATAAGTAGTATTTGTGTATTTTTTGTATTGGTTTATACTGGTTTTGGTAATAAATTGCCCTAACATCACACTCCTCTACAAAGAAACTTTATGTCTTCCTTGTTAAGCCAGTTAATTGATCTGGGTAATTCTGCTTCCACTTTACCAGAAAAACGTAAATGGGTAAGATTGAGCAACATTAGTGGACTGCTCTCCTTGCTTGGCTTCTTTGTCCACGGATTAGTATTTGTCTTTATTGGCGTGTATGATCTAGCAAGCCTCGCCTTTCTGGTCGCACTAGCTCAGATTGGTATACTGCTTTTAAATCACCATCGTATTTATCAACCTAATTGGTTGACGTACCAGTTTTTTAACTGTTTCTTCATATTTTATTATTCCTCGATCATAGGAGAGCAAGTCCCTGTATTTTGGTTTTATCTAATAGTGTTAAAAACATCTACTATTTATTCATTTGGTCGCAGATATAGGTGGGCAAAAAGGGTTTTGGTCCTCTATGTAGTAGGGCTAATTGTCGCGGACCTTATCTTTCACTTGAAACCCTTTGGTTCTTACCTCTTACCACCAGAGTATTATGAATTTTTCGGGTTCTTAGAACCAGCCGTATGCTTTGGCTTATTGATGCTATTTATCTACTATTTCTTTGTTCAATCCCAAATCTCCAGTAAAGAACTTGCCGGTCAGGCCTCTACCCTAGAGATGAAAAACAAAGAACTGGAGCGTCTCAACCATGAACTAGATAAGTTGATCTACCATGCATGGCATGATTTACGTGCTCCCATTGCGTCAGCAATGGGATTGATAAATTTGGCTAGAGATGAGACCGATATGGTAGTGGTTCAACAATATCTCAATCTCCAAGACAAATCTTTAAAGAAATTAGATAAACTAATTCGAGATCTGCTCGATTATAAGCGTAATCGGGAAGTAGCCATTAAAACACAAGCGGTCGATTTTGAGGAAATCGTAGAGAGTGTTCTGCAAAACTGTAAAACTGAAGATGGGGCTATTGGGGTTGATTTTGAGGTGATTGTCGATCAAAATGGTAAATTTTTGTCTGATCAAAGTCGCATAGATATGATCCTCAAAAATTTGATCTCCAACGCTATTCGATATAGTAAACCAGAAGAATTGAAGCCGCAGATCAAAGTTGAAATCATCAGCTTAGGAGATCACGCTAAGATCTCAGTCCAAGATCATGGTATTGGTATTCGAGAAGATCTCCACGATCGTATTTTTGAAATGTTTTATCGAGCTTCTAACCAAAGCGAAGGCACCGGCTTGGGGCTGTATATTGTCAATGAGACGGCGAGAAAACTAGGTGGCGAAGTCAAACTTAACTCTGAACTCGGAGAGGGAAGTACCTTTGAGGTCTCGATCCCCAATCAAGCGCCTACCGATCACCTTGTCAAATATCGTACTGAGGCACTCGCATTACCAGCCTTGCCCGAATTTGCCTAATTTTAGGTATGCGAACTGCGGACGTAGTGTTGATTGGCGGAGGATTAGCTGGACTTGTGTCGGCTATAGAACTAGCTCAAAAGGGGCATCAAGTCAGTCTGATCGAGAAAAACCAGTACCCATTTCACAAAGTCTGTGGAGAATATATCTCTAAAGAAACCTTGCCTCTATTATCTCGCCTAGGGCTAGATCCCTTTGCTATTGGAGCTCAAGACATCAAACGTCTCAGTCTCAGCTCGCCCAAAGGCAAACTCGCTCATACTCAATTACCATTAGGTGCGTTTAGCATCAGTCGTTTTCAATTGGATCATGCCTTGGCCCAATTAAGCGTTGCGCGAGGCGTAAAACTCCACACCCAAACAAAGGTAAACGCAGTACGATTTGAAGCAGATTCTCACTATCTAAGTCTTTCGGATGGCAGTGAGATCAAAGCAAAGTTGGTTATCGGTTCCTACGGAAAACGCAGCCACTTAGACCGCGTCTTCCAACGGCCTTTTTTCACTAAGCGCTCTCCCTATATTGGAGTCAAATATCACGCAAGCCTAGATTTTCCGGCTGACTTGGTGCAGCTCCATAACTTTCAGGCGGGCTATTGCGGGATTTCCAGAGTAGAAGGAGAGGATCGGGTCAATATTTGTTTTTTGACTACTCGGGATCATTTACGCGAGCACAAGAGTATTCCCGTGATGATGGAAAACGTTCTGCATCGCAATCCTCTCCTCAAAAAAGAGCTCGAATCGGCCCAATCCCTATTTAAAAAACCGCTCGTCATCAATGAAATATCATTTGTGCCCAAAGAGTTAGTGGTGGATCACATCCTTATGGCGGGAGACTCTGCTGGTATGATTATGCCCCTAGTGGGGAACGGAATGGCGATGGCAATGCAAGGCGCTTGGATCTTAGCAGGTTGGGCGGATGGTTTTTTGCAGCAAAAATATAGCCGTGATCAATTGGAAAAAGGATACCTTCGAGACTGGCAAAAACAATTCAGATTGCGTTTGTGGGCCGGACGACAATTACAACAAATGTTTGCCCGTACCTTTTGGTCCGAATTAGCCGTTAAGGGGCTTTCTGCCTTCCCGACAATCGGGCAAGCGGTCATCAGTAAAACCCATGGTCTCCAATTTGGTGAAGAAGCGTATGTGGCGAAACCGTAGCACGGAAAAAGAGTGGCTAGACGAACTCGAGCAAGCAGGACCGGATTTGGAGACTACGCTCCGCCAACTTTCTATCATCAATCGTTGGCTGGGAACGCACAATAGTATCATAAAAGCATTGCCGTTGATGCTTGCAAATACGCCTAAGTCAAACAAAGTTAAGATTGTCGATTTAGGCTGTGGAGGAGGAGACTTATTGCGAAAAGTAGCGAATTGGGGTAGAAAGCATGGCTATGAATTCGAGTTAATGGGTATCGATGGGAACCTACATACCTGCCAATACGCTAGTCGTCAATCAAGTGAGTTTCCCGAAATTTCCTTTAAACAACAAGATTTATTGGCTGATACTAATCTTCCCGCTAATACAGACCTCGCCATCAGCAGCCAATTTTTGTATCACTACTCTGATGGAGCCTTGGTCGATGTTTTCAAACAACTGCCAACTCAATGTAGTTTAGGGCTTATTAGTTCTGATTTGCATCGACACCCTTTGGCTCATATGGCTTTTGCTTTGCTTACTTTCTTTTTGCCCGTCCATCCTATGATTCGACATGATGGATTACAGGCGATAAAAAGAGGTTTTCGGCGATCCGAACTGCTTTCCATCCTGCAAAATTCAGGTTTAAGCCAATTTCGCCTTCGTTGGGTTTGGGCCTTTCGTTTCCAGCTGCTTATCTTCACTTCTGCCTATGCTTGAATTCGCTTATCGTTCCGACGAAGATGAATGGATGGATGATCTAGAGATGGAAGGTCCCATGCTTTCGCAAACTTTAGATCAATTGAGTAAAATCAACTATTGGCTAGGAGGCTCGGGTCCTAGTGTCAATGGTTTGGCTCGTCTGGTCAAAAAAGTCCCCCAAGCTTCCTACAAAATTGTTGACCTAGGCTCTGGTGCTGGGGATACTTTAAGAGCCATGGCCAAATGGGGCCGGAAAAATAATATCAAATTAGAGCTGACGGGCCTTGATGCTAATGCGCACTGCATTCGCTATGCGCAGGAGAAATCAAAAGATTATCCCGAAATAAGTTTCTCACAATTAGATTGCTTTGGTGAAGCCTTTTTCCAGCAGGACTATGATATCATTCATTGCGGGTTGTTTTTGCATCACTTCAGCGATGAACATCTACTTGAGTATCTGCCTCGATTGAGTCAGTTAGCCAATACGGGTATAGTGATCAACGATCTCCATCGGAGCAAAATCGCTTACCGACTTTTTCAATTGGTGTGTACCATTTTCCGATCTTCGGAGATGGTCCGGCATGATGGCTTGGTTTCCATACAAAGAGCTTTTACACGCCAAGACCTAAAACAAATTTTACCCCTTACCCCACTGATTAGTTCAGAATTACGCTGGCAATGGGCTTTCCGCTATCAAATGATTTTGGATACCCGTGCCTACAGCCAGTCCCAATAATATGAGTGCTCCTAAAATCATTGCTACAGCTACTGCTCAGCCACAGTATACGCGTTCTCTGGAAGAGTCCTGGGCCCACATCCAAAAATGGGTAGAACCTCTACCCGAAAGGCAACAAAAAAAGGTGCTTCGGATCTTTCGCTATGCCAATGTGGATCGCCGCTATGCCATCATGGATATTGATGAGGTTTTCCATCCTACTTCCTTCCAAGAAAAGAACGATTACTACAAAGAAAAGATGATCGATCTGGGAGAGGAAGCCTTGCGCAAAGCGCTGGATCGCGCGGGTCTACAGCCTACGGATTTGGATTATATCATCACCACCAGTTGTACCGGTTTGATGATTCCTTCGGTGGACGCTTACCTTATCAATCGTCTCAAAATGCGACAGGATATCGTGAGATTACCTGTAACAGAAATGGGTTGTGCGGCAGGTACTTCGGCCTTGATCTATGCGCATGATTTTCTGAAGGCTAATCCCGACAAACGAGCGGCTATTTTGGCGCTAGAGTCTCCCATGAGTACTTTTCAGCATCAAGATTTCTCCATGACCAATGTGGTTAGTGCGGCGATCTTTGGAGATGGAGCAGCTTGCGCGATTGTAGGTCCCAGTGATGAGGTACGACCGGCGATTCTTGATACAGAAATGTATCATTTCCCTGATGCCATCGATATGATGGGCTACAACTTTCTCAACTCAGGTTTTCAAATCGTACTTGATAAAACGGTTCCTGATCGTATTCAGGCCCACTTTGATGATATACTACATCCCTTTCTTGCCAAAAATGATTTGGAGGTAAAGGATGTGGAACATTTTATTTTTCATCCAGGGGGCAAAAAGATCGTGCAAATGGTAGAAGATCTCCTCCACGATTTGGACAAGAATATCGATGAGTCAAAAGGAGTATTGCGCGACTTTGGCAATATGTCTAGCGCCACGGTTTTGTATGTCCTAGATCGTTATCTTGATAAAGGAATTCCGGCTGGTGATTACGGCCTTATGCTGGCCTTTGGTCCTGGCTTCTCTGCTCAAAGACTGCTCCTTCAATGGCAATAGATACACGTTCACCACTCTTCACTGGTCAAGACTATTGGGCCCTCATTTTGGGTGGTTCCAAGGGCATCGGCTTGGCTACAGCTCGCAAGCTAAGGGCAGAAGGGATGAACGTCTGTGTAGTCCATCGCGACCGTCGCCAAGATCGAGAGCAGATTGAGGCAGACTTTGCAGCGCTGACAGAAATGCCGGGGGAATTCATAGGCCTCAATGTCAATGCTTTCGCTGAGGCTAGCTCAGAGAAGATAATGGAGGCTTTAGCGCCCGCAAAAGGAAAACTGAGGGTATTGGTCCATGCACTTTCTCGGGCCAATCTTCGTCCATTAGCCTCCGGCGAACGCTCAGCCCCCTCTTTCCCGGATGATATTTCGGAGGACCTGCAGGCGGCTTGGTCTCAAGTTTTGACTCCTGCGGAGAACGCTAGACCCGGTGTTTTACAAATCGACGATTTTCAGCATACGATCCATCAGATGGGCTTGAGCTTGTTGTCTTGGACGCGGCTGTTTCTGGACCAAGGATACTTCGCCCCAGATGCGCGCATCATTGGCTTGACCAGTGAGGGCAACCAAAAAGTATGGCCTCAATATGCGGCTGTTTCTGCTGCTAAAGTGGTACTAGAGTCTCTAGCACGTAGCATGGCTGTCAGTCTTGCTCCGCATGGTTTACGGACCAATATCGTGCAACCCGGTATTACCGATACGCAGTCTTTACGCATGATTCCAGGCCAAGAACAATTACGTGCTGGTGCCATCGCCCGTAATCCCTTTGGCAAAATGACCACTCCTGAGGATGTCGCCAATGTCATTGCCTTGCTCTCTACCGACGAAGCAGCATGGATTAATGGAGCCTTAATAGCAGTCGATGGAGGCGAAAGATTACGCTAATGAACTACCTAGAGCATATTCCCAGCTTACTACCTTATGGTCCTAGTTTTAAATTTGTGGATCAACTAGCGGAAGTAAATGAGGATGGGATTAGTGGTTTGTACACTTTCTCGCCAGAGGCTCATTGGGTTCCAGATCACTTTCCGGGCAATCCGATCGTACCTGGGGTGCTCATCACCGAATGCATGGCCCAAATTGGCTTGGTCAGTTTTGGGCTGTACTTATACCATCAAAAGCAAGGCGCTTGGCCTACGGGAGGCGGCATCGCCTTCACTGAGTCTCAGGTCAAGTTTTGGCAACCTTTGCGGCCAGGGGAAGGCGTTCGCGTACAAGCGCAAAAAGAATATTATCGTCTGGGTAAGCTCAAAGTCAACGCTGAAATGACTTTGCTCTCCGGACAACGGATCGCCAAGGGAGTGCTCTCTGGCATCATGAATAGAAAGGCCTTATGAACGAAAGAAGAGTCGTCATCACGGGTATGGGAGTGGTTGCTCCCAATGCGATTGGCCTTGCAGCCTTTTCAGAGGCCTTAAAGACCGGTAAATCAGGTATTAGCCATCAAGCGGAATTAGAACGCTTAAAATTTGCTTGCCAGGTGGCTGGTTCCCCGCTGCTAAGGCCCGGTATGCTTGAACCCTATCTACCCGAAGTGGTACGTCGCTCACTCAAAAGTACAGGTGTAATGTATGCGGTTATGGCTGGCGTGGATGCTTGGCAGGATGCTGATTTAGCAATGCCAGATCCCGAGCAAACTGAACCCGATTGGGATAGCGGCTGTATTTTTGGTTCAGGTATGACGGGGGCAGAACCGCTGCGCTTTGGGATCGACTTGGTAGACGCTGGTAAGGTACGTCGCATAGGCGGACGCTTAATAGAGCAAGGGATGGCCAGTGGGCCAAGCGCTTTTTTAGGTGGATTGTTGGCCTTGGGCAATCAAGTGAGCAGTAATGCTGCCGCTTGTGCTACGGGTACAGAAGCGGTATTACAGGGCTATCATCGTATCAAGTTCGGCCTCGCCGAACGCATGCTAGTGGGTAGCTGTGACAGTGGAGGTCCTTATGTTTGGGGAGGCTTTGATTCGTTGAGAGTCCTTAGTAGAAAATATAATGATGCACCTGAAAAGGCTTCTCGTCCGCTGAGTGCTTCAGCAGCTGGCTTTGTGCCTGGTGCAGGTGCAGGCGCCTTGGTTCTAGAAACCCTTAAGAGTGCGCAAGCAAGAGGAGCTCGTATCTATGCCGAAGTCTTAGGGGGTGCCAGCAATGCTGGCGGGCAAAGAGGTAGCGGTAGTATGACTGCTCCCAATCCTTTAGGGGTAAAACAATGTATTCGTCAAGCCTTAGACCAAACTGGTCTTAGTCCCAATGAATTAGATGGCATCAGTGGCCATTTGACGGCCACTATGGGAGATCCCTTGGAGGTGCAAAATTGGGTAGAAACCCTTGAGCGTTCCGGCACGGACTTTCCTTACCTACAAGCGCCTAAGTCACTGATTGGTCACTGCTTAAGTGCCGCTGGTTCAATCGAAAGTGTAGCGGTAGCATTGCAGTTGCATGAAGGCTTTTTTCATGGCTCGATTAACTGCGAAGACCTCCACCCAGAAATAGAGAAAGTAGTAGCACGGGAGAGGATCCCCCAAAGCTGTATCCAGACTCCTGACCTAAATATCATCGCAAAGGCTAGTTTTGGTTTCGGAGATGTCAACTCCATTGCCATTTTTAAGAAATTCTAGCCTAAATTGAAGTTCAAACGCCGACTGATGAAAGAAACGGAAATATTAGAAAAGCTCAGAAAGATTGTCTCCCCATATGTAGAAGACAAAAGTTTATTAGAGACGGTAAATGCTGAAACCGATTTATTAAATGATTTGCAGATCAATTCAGCAGACTTAGTAGATATCATTTTAGATACAGAAGAGGAGTTTGATATCGAAATTGAAGATGAGGCTGCTGAGCAAATGTTGACAGTTAGTGATGCATTACGGATCATATCCGAACGCTTAGCTTCATGATTGGAAACGACTTGGTAGCATTTGAAGCCTGCCGGCACTACAGTTTTCGTAGATGGCAAGCCTATTGGGGAAGGATTCTCACCGATTCAGAGTGGGAAAACTTTTTTTATGCCCCTAATGAAAGGGCGGCTTGGCTCTATTGGGCTGCAAAAGAAGCCGCTTGGAAAGTCTGGAATAGGCGTTCCGCGCAGCGGCTCCTAAACCCAAAATCCTTCAAAGTCAAAAACGTCCTATGGGAAGGCTCAGAGGCTAGTTTTGAAGTTCAGGGACCTCGCCTAAATCTAAAAGGCTATGCCAGCATCAATGATGATTTTTTGCATGCGGTCGTAGTCGCAGCTAATCAATATGCCATTACTGCAAAGGTTTGTCCTAAGGACTCCTTGGAACAAAGTTTGAACCAAGACCCTAGGCTGATACAACACCCCTTCAATAAGCATTTTCAATCGGATAGTCCTCATTCCAAACCACAAATTTCCCTCTCCCGCAATATTCTGGGAATTCCGTCTTTAGAAATCGCGGGAAATGTCCTAGACTTGCCGATCAGTTTGTCGCATCATGGCTCTTGGGCCGCTTACGCTTATGTTTACCCGCACAGAACGCAACCTTAGCTATCTCGTAATCGCGCTGACAGTTTTGTTTGCTGCTTGGTCTGCATGGCAAGCCAGTCAAGTTCAATTTGACTATGACTTCGAGCGCTTTTTCCCTGAGGATCTTCCCGAAACTGCATTTTATGATGATTTTCGCTCCCGTTATGGTTCGGAAGCAGACTTCTTTTTGATTAGTGTAAAGCGGGAGGCTGGGGTGTTTGAAAAAGGCTTTCTCGAGCAAATCAACACGCTTACAGATACGCTGGCCCAAATTGAGGGCATTGTGGGGGTGCTTTCACCGACTAATTTACAGTCTCTGAGAATTGATCCGCTGATTGGCCTTCCCATTGAAATTCCCTACATCAATATTGAAGGAGATCTGGGCCGAGACTCAAGTTTTGTTTACGAGCAGGAGGATTTAGTTGGTACTTTCTTTAGTTATGATGGCAAGGCGGTAAGCCTTTGGGTAAATCACCTGCCTAATTTATCCGATAGTGCTGCCACAGCCCTGAATAATGTAGTCGAAGCCACCGTCGCATCTTTTCCTTTCCAAGAAAGTCATATTGCAGGCCGGATTGCGGGTCAGAGTTATTACATCTCTTTGATGCGCCGCGAGGTAGTGGTCTTTCTTTCCATTTCCTTGGTATTGATCATTGCCTTTTTGTGGATGGCTTTCCGCAGCTTTTGGGGCGTTGTGGTGCCTCTCGGAATTGTAGGTTTAGCTGTATTGGGCATAGTGGGCTTCTTGTCCTACCTCGGCAAACCACTCAATGTGGTTTCTAATGTGATTCCCTCCGTGTTGCTGGTGGTCTGTCTTTCGGCGGTTGTGCATATCATGTCCAAATATTTGGATGAACTCAGATGGGGCAAGCCCAAGAAAGAGGCATTGTATCGCGCTTTGAGACTAGTAGGCCGCGCCAACGTTTTGACCACCTTAACCACGGCTATTGGCTTTTTGACCCTGCTCAATTCTAGCGTCAAGCCCATGGGCGAGTTTGGTTTATTCATGTCCATTGGAGTGGCTTTTGGGCTCGCTTTGGCCTATACTGTCCTGCCTGCAGTCTTGATTATTTTACCTCCGCCACCTATCCGGAAACAAGATCAGGCCGGTGGCTTTTGGTACACTTATCTGCATGCTTCCCTCCGCTGGATTCTTTCTCACCCCAAACAGATTTTGCTTGGCTCAGGGGTACTTTTAGTGCTCTGTGCGATAGGCATCAGCCAAATACAGGTCAATAACTACCTGATAGAAGACCTAAAGTCTGACAATCCGGTAAAGCAGTCCTTCAATTTCTTCGAAACGCAGTTTTCTGGGGCTAGGCCCTTGGAGATGGAGCTCAGCCTAACAGATACCAGCCAAACCTTTGCGGAGCCAGATCTATTGCGAAAGGTAGACGAGATTGAGCAGTACTTGCAGGAGGTTTATATAGTTGGTTTTGTGCGTTCCCCGCTCAACTTTGTCAAGGCCTACGAAAGAGCTCAAAAAGCAGGGGCAGGGGAGGCCTATGCATTGCCGCGCTCTGACGGGAAATTGCGTAAGACTTGGCGTAGAATTGGAACGATGCGTTCCCGAATAGGGATCAATAACTTCCTCACCCAAGATCAAAAGCGATTGCGAATCAGTGCCCAAATGCGGGATATCGGAAGTATCAAGATCAAACAAAAAGATGAGGCGCTGGCCGAGTTTATGACTGCATATCCTGATTTTTCCTATCAATTGACCGGGGCTCCCGTATTGGTGGATAAAAATAATGAGGTGGTTGCAAGCAATATTTTGCAAGGCTTGATGATCGCCTTTGGCGCGATTGCCATTATTGCAGGCCTGCTGTTTCGCTCATTGCGTATGGTGGTGATTACGCTGCTACCCAATATCTTCCCTTTAGCGATTATCGCAGCCTTTATGGGCTATACCGGTATAGATTTAAAGCTTTCCACTTCCATTGTCTTTACCATTGCCTTTGGGATTGCAGTGGACGATACGATACATTTCTTAAGTCGCTTTTATCTCGAAACTAAACGGCAAACTTGGCTGTTTGCTTTGCGGAGAGCGTTTATCTCCACAGGTAAAGCCATTGTGGTTACGACCTTGATATTAAGCGGGGGCTTTCTTGCCTTGACTTTTTCCGACTTCCTCGGAACGCTTTTCATCGGGCTTTTGATTAGCATGACTTTGTTTTCAGCATTGCTCTCAGACCTCATCATTTTGCCCGTTCTATTGCTATTATTTTACCCCAAACATCAAAAAAGAGTAGATACCCATGAGTAATGAGAAGGTGCTTAGCATCGGATGGATCAAAGAGCGACTTAGCGTCGATCAGAAGACACTTTGGATTTATATTATCTTATACTTTAGCTGGGGCTTGGGCATGCATTTTTTTGGTGCCTGGGTAGAGATCGCTCGCTTTACCTATTGGTGGCAGGTGATCACGGTCTATATATTGTATATGGTCCCTATTTCCCTTGTTTTGAGGGAGTTTCACTGGTTTCAGCAGTACGCTTATGGCTTGGTGGCGATGGGACTTTTAGAGTTTGGTGGCTATGCATTACAGACCTCTTATGTGTACCCTAACAACATTTTAGACCAGCTTTTTAATCCCCAAAACTTTGCCCTGGGGATGGCATTGTTTTTTGCGGCATATTTCCCCTTGGGGAACGCTGCGGTCAGTAAAATTCGTTCCCTCATATGAGAAGCATTAGAACTTCCTTTCCCAATCGCAACGGCTTAATGCTGTCTGCTTCTTTAGATCTACCCTTAGGTATACATCCCAAAGGCTACGCTATTTTTGCCCACTGCTTTACCTGTGGCAAAAACCTGCGGGCAGAACGTAATATCAGTCTCGCCCTCAATCAGGCTGGTATTGGGGTATTACGTTTCGATTTTGCTGGGATAGGGGAAAGTGAAGGAGAGTTTTATGATACCAACTTTTCGACTAATGTCTCAGATATCCTTTCTGCGGCTGATTTTTTAGCTAAGGAATATCGTGCTCCGAGCTTGTTAGTCGGGCATTCACTTGGCGGAGCTGCGGTCTTGCTTGCAAGCAAAAGCATAGAGTCCGTAAAGGCAGTGGCGACTATAGGAGCGCCTTCTCAACCAGCACACGTCAAGCATCTATTTGAAGCGGTTGAGCACCGAATCCATAGTGAAGGGGAAGCCCAAATTCGCATCGGCGGTAAAGAAGTCGTGATTCAAAAGCATTTTCTTGAGGATATCGAAGGCGTAGACTTACAGGCTGAGGTTCATGCCTTGCGCAAGGCACTGCTGGTAATTCATTCTCCCCAAGACCAAATCGTGGGCATCGAAAATGCCAAAGAGATTTATATCGCGGCTTTTCATCCCAAAAGCTTTCTGACAGTCGATGGCGCTGACCATTTATTGTCTAATAAGCAAGATGGTCTATACGTAGGCAATATGATCGCAAATTGGGCCCAACGCTATGTGGAATTTGCAGATCCGGACCCACTGGAGACAGATAAGCAAGCGGTCCTTCGCTTAGGCTCTACTGGATTTACTACCGAGGTAAGAGCCGGTAACCATAGCTTCCTCGCTGATGAACCCAAGAAAGTAGGTGGGGCGGATTTAGGGCCCACACCTTACGATTTGCTGGTCTCAGGACTGGGAGCTTGTACGGCTATGACCATGCGCATGTACGCCGACCGCAAAGGCTGGGACCTCAAAGAGGTAAAAGTTCATCTACAACACTCGCATGAGTATGCCGAGGATGCGGAAAACGTAGGCAAGCCTCAAAGTAAAATAGATGTTATCTCCCGAGAAATTGAGATGAGCGGTGATCTTGATGATGCCCAGCGCTCCCGCCTGATGGAAATTGCGGATCGTTGCCCGGTACATAGAACTTTGCACGGAGAGATTCTGGTCGATACAGTGATGAAGTAGTTTTTTGGCTTACTCCCGAAAGCTTTCGGGACGCGGAACGCTTAGTCAATTGTTGAATTGTTGAATTGTTGAATGATAAAATCAACAACTCAACAACTCAACAACTCAACAACTCAAGCATTCAACAAATAAACCAAGCGTTCTGCGCAGCAGTAAAAACAAAAAGGATTGAAGGAAATAACTCTTCTCCAATCCTTTGTCTTTTATAAAAAAGCTATCCTATTCGATATCAATCGAGATAGCCTTATTGCGTCCTTTCTTGTCCATCAAGAAGCGCTCGCGGTAAAGCATATAAGCCGTATCGCCTACGTCTTGCAGGTAAACGTAATTAAAGCCTCCAGAGAAAATCGCGCCGAGGCCGGGTACTAGGCCTACTGCTTTTTTGACAAGTGTACGCTCTACAATCTCTTTGATGATGATGCGAGAGACAAAGCTAGTGGCGCCGCGGCTAATCTGCTTGGTAGTAAAATCACCCGCAACTTCGCCATAAACGCCTTTGTCAAAGCCAGCCTCGAAATCTCTCAGTTCAGAAAGAGAAAGCTGCTTTTGTACTTTATCGGCGGCAGTGGCGGTTTTGAAAACGCGCATCATATACTCCATCTCGTAGAGTTTTTGATCATTGCTCAGCTCTTCACTATTAGGGTCAAAGCCGTAGCATAGCGCGATTTGATTGATCGTTCTCAAAGAGAGCACAAAAAGCGCAGGCAGATCGGCGATTAAACCGGGCCAACCTACGATACCTGTGCCCACACCACTGAGGGCGCCTACACGGGTATTTTGTTCAATATATTTTTCAGAAACATGATCCAGGTCGTGGATACTAGCCTTGCGCAAGGCCTTTATGTTTTCTGCTTCGATTTCAAACTCTTTGGTGGCTGCCAATACGTCTGCCGGACTGACTGTCCACTGGGTCGCATCTTGCAGCTTTTCGATGACCGTTTCGGTAAGGCCAGAGACACTGCCACGAACATCTTCGGGAATGAGCTTCTCTGTCAACCAAGTCAATGGTTTGCTGACAAAGTCAGTGGCCCGGTTCAGGAAACTAGGGCTATCTGCTTTCCAGCCAGCTATTTCTTTTAATATTTTCTGTTCAGAAGAATTCAATTTTGCCATAGGAACTAAAAAGATTTATGGGCCTTTATTGATTACTTTTACTGTGTTTGGGAATAAATAGTTCCCGATATTTTAAATGCTTGCTATTAAAATATCCGATTTATTCTCGATTAATTGAATATAGCGAAAAAAATCATATGAAATTCAGCACCAAAGCTGTTCATGCTGGGGTCGAACCCGATCCTTTTACTGGGGCCATCATGACGCCCATTTATCAAACCAGTACCTACGTGCAAGCAGCTCCTGGAGACAACAAAGGCTTCGAGTATGCACGTACCAAAAATCCCACCCGTAGCGTTTTGGAAAATGCCTTGGCTGCCTTGGAAAATGCCCGCTTTGCCAGTTGCTTTGGTTCCGGAATGGCCGCTATGGATGCTGTCATCAAATTGCTCCGCCCTGGAGACGAAGTGATTGCCACTAACGACCTCTATGGCGGAAGTTATCGGATGTTTAGTAAGATATTCGAACCCTTCGGGATCAAGTTTCATTATGTGAATCTTTCAGATATCAGCAAGCTTGAGGCTTATATCAATGACCAGACAAAAATGATTTGGTTGGAAACGCCTACCAATCCGCTGATCAATATCATCGATATCAAAGGCGCGACCGAAATTGCCAAACGTCACAATCTGCTGACCGTAGTAGACAATACCTTCGCTTCCCCTGCTTTACAAAATCCTTTAGACCTTGGAGCGGATATTATCGTGCATTCCATCACTAAGTACATTGGGGGGCACTCCGATGTAGTCATGGGCTGTGTGGTAGTTAATGATGCAGAATTAGACGCGCAGATCAGGTTTATTCAAAAGTCCTGTGGTGCGGTTCCTGGTCCTATGGATGCATTTCTGGTACTTAGAGGTATCAAAACCCTCGCCTTACGGATGCGAGCCCATTGTGAAAACGGTAAAAAAGTCGCTCATTTTCTCAGGGAGCATACCAAGGTGTCTCATGTCAATTGGCCCGGCTTCGCCGAACACCCCAACCACGCGATTGCCGCTGAACAGATGCACGACTTCGGGGGCATGATCTCTTTTACACTCAAGGGAGATTCCATGGAAGACGCGATCAAAATCTTAAGTGGCACACAATTATTCGCCTTGGCTGAGAGCCTGGGGGGAGTAGAATCATTAATTGGTCATCCGGCGAGTATGACCCATGCGTCCATCCCCAAAGCAGAGCGGGAGAAAGCGGGTTTATCCGATACTTTGATTCGCGTATCTGTTGGGATCGAGGATGCTGATGACTTGGTGGACGATCTCGCTAAGGCCTTAGCGGAAATCTAAAAGCTTCATTATTAGCATGATACAGAGCTACTAATATTTGCTCTTTTTTTTATCTAATCGTAAAATCCATCAGAAAAAAGTGACCTTATTCCCGCTATATTGTCAAATATTCGTATTATTCCATATATCATAAGAAAACTCACATACATTAACCTGAAAATTATGGGAATCTTTGATTCAATAAAAAACATCTTTGGCAGCACCAAGAAGGCTGCAGAAGAAGCGATTGAAGACGCAAAAGAGCTCGCCGCTGAGGCCTACGAAAAAGGCGCAGAGGTAATGGAAGAAGTAAAAGAAGAAGCCAGTGAGGCCCTCGATAAAGCCAAGGAAGTGGCCAACCAAGCATACGAAAAAGGCAAAGAAATGGCCGGTGAAGCAGTTGATTCTGCTAAAGAGACTACCAGCGCTATGATGGAAAAAGGCGGCGAAATGGTTGATAAAGGCAAAGAAATGGCTGGTGATGCGGTTGATTCCGCCAAAGAAACTGCTAGTGCCATCGTTGATAAAGGCAGTGAAATGGTCGAAAAAGGCAAAGAGATGGCCGGTGATGCCGTTGACTCTGCCAAAGAAATGGCTGTAGACGCCTACGAAAAGGGTAGTGAAATGGTCGTTGACGCAGTGGATACCGTCAAAGAAAAAGGCGATGAAATTGCTGCGAAAGTCAAAGGCGAAGCCCAAGAAGCGGCTGAAACTGCTGGAGAGGCAGTAGCAGAAGCCAAGGAAACCGCTACGGAAGCTGTTGAAGAAGCTAAAGATGCTGTTGCTGATGCTGCCGAGGCAGTGGAGGATGCAGCAGAAGATGCTGCTGATGAAGCCAGCAAAGCTTAATTAGCTTGAGTTGAAATTACTTGGACAATGGCCTGACACAAGGCGGCCAATTGTTCTTCTGAAATAATATAGGGTGGCATAACGTAGACCAACTTTCCAAATGGTCTTACCCAAACCCCCGCCTCAACAAATGCCCGTTGGATGTTCGCCATCTCGACGGGCTTTTTCATTTCTACCACACCTATAGCCCCCAGTACGCGGACATTCGCGACAGTATCTAATCCTGAACAGGCAGATAAGCCTTTGTGTAAGCCTTGCTCAATCTGAGCTACATTTGCCTGCCAATCGCTGGCTAATAGTAAATCAATACTTGCGCCTGCCACGGCACAAGCCAAAGGATTTCCCATAAAGGTTGGACCGTGCATAAATACTCCTCCATTGGCTTGACCCATAGAAATATGCTGACTGACTTTTTCACTGGTCATGGTAGCCGATAAGGTCATATAACCTCCGGTCAAAGCTTTGCCCACGCACATGATATCGGGCTCGATCCCTGCATGCTCGCAGGCAAAGAGCTTGCCTGTGCGGCCAAAGCCGGTAGCGATCTCATCCAAAATCAGTAAGACTTCATAATGATCACAGAGGCGACGGACTTCCTTCAAATACTCTGGATGATAAAAACGCATCCCGCCAGCACCTTGTACAATTGGCTCCATAATTACCGCCGCCAATTTGTGGTGATTCGCTTCCATCAATTGCGTAAAGGATGCTATGTCCTCCGCCTGCCATGCATCATGAAAAGCAATCTGCGGAGCCTCCGCAAAATGATGTTTAGGGAGTACCCCTCTAAAGATCTCATGCATGCCCGTTACGGGATCACAGACTGACATCGCTTGGAAGGTGTCTCCATGATAACCAGAGCGGATGGTCAATAATTCCTGTTTTTGGGGCTGCCCTTTAGCAAAGCAGTATTGGATCGCCATTTTGATAGCTACTTCTACCGCCACTGAACCTGAGTCAGCAAAAAATACTTTATCAATGGAGGGGGGACTGATAGCCACCAACTTCTTGCCTAACTCAATAGCGGGCTCATGCGTCAAACCCCCAAACATCACATGCGACATCCGATCCAACTGAGTTTTCATCGCTTGGTTGAGCGCTGGATGATTATACCCATGAATGGCCGTCCACCAACTAGACATGCCATCAATTAGCCGCTTACCATCTTCTAATTCGATATAAACACCTTCGGCACCAACCACCGGATAAACGGGTAGTGGATGATGCATAGAGGTATAAGGATGCCACAGATGGGCTTTGTCAAATTGTAAATCGATCATAACAATGCTTGCCTGAGATTGGCTCGAAGGCGCTGAGCTTCGCTTTGGACAAAATGACTATCTACTTCCTCAGTATCAGGGATTTCCGCCAATAAAGGAATGCCACTGAAGGACAAAATCGCTTCTTTAGTAGGTTGGACTGTATCGCCATTGAGTATCCAACCCTTAACGGGAACGCCATGCTGCTGCAAAATGGCCGCACTCAACAGACTGTGATTGATATTGCCTAGATAATAGCGAGAAACGAGAATCACCGGCAACTGCAATTGCTTCAAAAGATGGAGGTTGAGATGTTGCTCATTGAGCGGGACCATAATGCCACCCGCTAGCTCTACGATCAATGGTCGATCTGATTCTGGTAGCTGGAAATGATCCATGTTTATTTCAATGCCATCCAATGGGGCTGCGGCGTGAGGCGACATAGGTTGATTTAAGGCATAAGCCTCCGGATGGATCTGCGCATCTCTAAGGCCTGCCCATTGCTGCACCTTATGGCTATCGCTAAAATCTAGTTCCCCTGCTTGTACGGGCTTCCAATAGTCAGCTTCTAGCGCATGGCAAAGGATGGCTGAAACCACAGTTTTGCCTATTTCTGTGCCAATACCGGCGACGACATATCGCTGCATAATTCCTGATGTAGATCTTCGAGTTTTTTCATTAAAGCTTCCATTTCGCTCAAGCTATTAAAGCTGTGGAGGCAAATACGGATGCGTTCGCTACCTGGGGCTACTGTCGGACTGACGATGGCTTTGACGGCGAAGCCAGCTGATTTTAAGCGTTCGGCGACGAGCCTTACCATTTGATTACCGGGAATGATCACCGATTGGATCCAGCTTTCACTGTTTAGCCACGCCCATGGCGAACGCTTCCTCATAGCAATAAATGCCTGCACATTTTGCAAAAGTTGGCTGCGTTTATCGTCTGCTACTTTAATCAAATCGTAGGCTTGATCGATGGCTTGAATACTTTGTGGGGGTAGGGCAGTGGTAAAGACAAAAGAGCGGGCAAAATTAAGGAGATAAGCTTTGAGCGTTTTGCTACCTAGTACGATGGCTCCATGTCTTCCCACGGCTTTGCCAAACGTTTGTACCCTCGCAAATACTTGCTGCTCCAGTGCCTGCTCGACCACAAATCCTTTGCCTTGCGGCCCTAGGATCCCATTGCTGTGCGCCTCGTCCACAATTAGGGCGGCATGATAGCGCTGGGCTAGTTGGCAAATTTCCTTTAAAGGCGCTTTGTCGCCATCCATACTGAATACCGACTCGGTACCAATGAAGGTATTGCCTTGCGCTTTTTCTAGCAGCAATGCTAAATGGTCTAGGTCATTATGACGGAAAATCATCCTTTTCGCCTTGCTGAGGCGTACCCCATCAATGATGCTGGCATGAACCAAAGCATCGGTAATGATGGTATCCTCCGGACCCGCGATGGAACTCCAAAAACCTACATTAGCATCATAGCCGCTATTAAAGAGCAATCCTGCTTCAGCCTGATGAAAACTTGCGAGTTTCGCTTCGAGCTGTTCTGTTAAAGCTGTATTGCCAGAGATCAGCCGCGAACCTGTCGCGCCAGCATTATGCTCAGGAGATGGAGAGAAGCGTTCCGCGCAGCGGGCCAAACCCAAATAATCGTTGGAACAAAAGTCAACGGCATCTGGCGGTATCTGCTCTAAAGTCCGTAATAATCCAGCACTCTGCCGTTGCGCGAGGCGCTCGGACAGAGATTGCTCAATACGATCCATAGACTCAAGTTTAGGCCTGTTGGTATTTTTCTGCAGCGGCGCCTTTAAATGCTGCTCTAGGCTTGAGATCTAAAGTCTGAAAGAGAACTTCGTCTGCGTTTACACCAGGATTAGGAGTGGTGAGGAGTTTTTCACCTGAGAAGATCGAATTTGCCCCCGCCATAAAGCAAAGCGCTTGTTCTTCTTGACTCATGCGTACTCTACCTGCACTCAAGCGTACCATGGCCTTAGGCATCAAGATGCGAGCCGTGGCAATCATACGCACCATATCCCATACTGGGACTTTGGGCTGGTTTTCAAGCGGAGTGCCTTCTACCGGTACTAAAGCGTTGACCGGCACTGATTCTGGATGCTCTGGTAAAGTAGCAAGCGTATGTAGCATACCGATGCGGTCTTCAACACTCTCTCCCATCCCGATGATGCCACCAGAACAAACAGATATCTTGGCTTTGCGGACATTTTCTAGGGTATCTAGACGATCGTCATAATCACGAGTGGAGATAATCTCATCGTAATACTCTTCGCTGGTGTCTAGATTATGATTATAGGCATATAGACCTGCCTCTTTTAGCTTTTGCGCTTGGGATTCGCTGAGCATACCGAGGGTACAGCACACTTCCAGTCCCAAATTGTTTACTCCCTTGACCATATCGATCACGCGATCAAAGTCGCGATTGTCTCGTACCTCACGCCAAGCGGCTCCCATACAAAAACGAGTGCTACCTGCTTCTTTGGCTTTGCCTGCGGCCTCTAACACTTCAGCAGTATCTAGGAGGCGATGAACCTTGACATCAGTATGATAGCGCGCTGCTTGGGGACAATAAGCACAATCCTCAGGGCAACCTCCGGTTTTAACGGAAAGGAGAGTACAAACTTGTACTTCTTGAGGATCATTTTGCTCACGATGAACGGTCGCCGCGCGGTATATTAATTCAAAGAATGGCAGGTGATAAATCTCACGAATCTCTTCTTTCGTCCAGTCGTTTCTAAACAGGGTAGGTAACATTTCTTATAGATTTTAACTACGAATTTACCAATGCTTGCAGTGAAGACCATGAAAAAACCGCTCAATTTTCCATTTTCTGGAAAACCAAGCGGTCAATTGGACAAAATAGGATGAAAAACTAAAAATAAAGGGTTTAGAGTTTCATCATTTTGTAAACACGGTGCTGGGCGCCTTCGCTGACACGAACCAAGTAAAGTCCTTTACTGAGTTCTAAGCCAGTTTGGTAAAGATTTTGCGAACCATCATTAAATCTAAAGATGGTAGCAGGAATCCTGTGCCCTTGCAAGTCGTAAATATCGACTTCCAATTCTCTACTTTCTGAGGCAACTGTGAAAGTGTTGTAGAAAGGGTTTGGAAATACTTCCCAATTAGCGCTGTGGGCTAAGTGAGATTCTTCCGTGGTCTTTGTTTGAGCGAAACTGGTTACAAAAATAAACAGGGTTACAAAGCTAAAATAAAGTAAGCCTCTCATGTAAAGAATGAAGTTTGGTGTCTGTTAGATTTTTTCCAAAAACTGGACCAAAGCCATTTGCCCTATCTTCACAAGGATGATGCCAGTGTAAGAAAATTTCCCTTTTGCGGTATAAATCTTTCCATTCAAACTCGATTTTCTACAAATTGCCCCCTGATATTCGCATTTGGCGATTGGGAGCTCCTCCCCAGGGTGTAAGAAATCGCACAGCTTCGTCAATAAACAGGAGGTAAGAAAGGGGCTTGAAAAATATTTTGGACCATTAAACACTTCAAAAAACACAATAATGCAGTTTGCAGGAATACTGACAATCGCGGCACAAATTTATTTTGGTATCCATGCCTATAAAAAAGGCAAGACTTTTTGGATCTTCTTGATCATCTTTTTACCCCTAATCGGCATCGGGATCTATTTCTTTACAGAGTATTTGCCGGAGATGCAGCAAAACGGTATGGCCGATGGTGCCAAGTCCAGCATGGAGTCATTTTTCTTTCCCGAAAAAGAATTGAAGGAACGAGAAGAGCGTTTTACCTATGCACCCAATCATGCCAATCGTATGGCTCTGGCGGAGGCTTATCAGAAAGCAGGCCGTTTTGCGGAAGCTTTGGAACTCTATCTCCCGGTCAGCAGGGGTTTATATGCGGATGATCCCGCGATTTGGGCCGGCATTGGACACGCACAATTTCACCTTGGCAATTTTGAAGAAGCGGTAGAAGCCTTGCAAAAACGTAAAGCTATCCGCAAGGATATTCGTCCCGATGACTTTGATCTTTTATTACCGAGATCCTTGGAGGCACTCGGCCGCAAAAGCGAAGCTTTAGAATTTTACGCTTATATGGCAAAGGCATATAGTGGCGAGGAGGCCAGGTATCGCTACGCGCAACTCCTAGATGAAACTGGCCAGCCTGAACAAGCCCGCGAAGTATTTGCTGAGATGATTCGCCATGCCAAGCTTTCTCCGTCTCATTATCGCAAAGCCCAGGCTGAGTGGATAAGCGCGGCCAAACGGGCGCTGGGCTAGTATTCAGTAGTGAGTAGGAAGATTTTGATTTTGCCTACTGCTTCGCAGAACGCTTGTCTCTAGCACGCGACAAGGCAGTGCCTTGTCGCTAAACCACCCTCCGATTTATACTAAATACTCTCCCTCTTATATGCTCTCCTTCACACTATTGATCCGAGTCTCTAAGCCCGGCTTCCACTGATCCGGTGCTTTTTCTAGAGACATCTCATAGTGCTTGAGTGCCTTCTTAAGGTCTCCATTGACGCGATGCGCCGCTCCAAGACCGGCATGGCTCAACCAAGTGTCAGGATAAATCTCGGCAGAAGCTTTGAAATGCTCCATGGCTTCTTCGTTTTTGTTTTGCTGGATGAGGTTAGAACCATACTGGTAACGCTGAAACTCAGTGGCATTTTCCAAGGCCATAGCCCAAGCTTCTTTGGCTTCATCTGGACGATCAAGCTTTTCGAGGATTTGGGCTTTGGTAGACAGATTACTGAAATTTGGTTGGGCGCCCCAGCCGGTGCTGATGGATTGATCGATCCAAGTGAGGGCTTCATCTAAGTGGGTATCATTTTGCAAGCAGTAGTTGGCAATTTGATAAGGACCCATCCAAGAGAAGGAAGCCGTAGAGCGAAGCTCGTCTTTGGCACTAGCGATGACG
>JBCCQN010000001.1:0-198783 GCA_039024315.1 Bacteroidota bacterium | reverse complement strand
GACAAAGACGGTCGTGGAGTCAGCCAGATCGAGAAAAGCGTTCTGCGAAGCAGGCTCCCATACCTGAAAACGACCAGCTTCAACGGCACTCACCTCATAGACCGCCGCGCTCTGCTCCATGATCAGTTTGACGCGCTCACCCACCTCTAAATCCGTGGCCAGCATGATCCAGCCATCCTGTACTTCAGCCCGCTGATAAATGTCTGGCACCACTTCCGTAAGATCAGTCGTTACCGCTTGGGGATAGACCTCGGCGACTTGTTGGGCGATCACTTTTTTGTAGGGATGTGATCCCTTCGCGATGCTGTCGCGCATGCGATAGTCCGTTATCTCGATTTGCATTAGGGTGTTCAGGTCTGTGGCACCATCAGAGATACCCTGAATCTGCTTGATTCGAGCATCGGAAAAGGCATTGAACTCTGAGCAAGCAATTCGGCCAGCCGCGTACAAAGAATAAGGCTGGTTACCAGAAAAAGCGACATAGCCGGCCGGAGTAGTAGCGTTATCACTCAAATAACCATAGGAGGTAATGGTATCGTTTACGCTGCTGGCGATTTGAACCTTAGCGCGAGTGGGGGTGGCGGTGCCGATCCCGATCCTTCCAGATCTGGTGATCACCATATCAGGAGCGCTGCTGGTATTGCTTCCGGCATGGATTTCAAGGGTAGTATCGGCCATAGCAAAACCATAAAAATCCGTGCCAGCAGCATTTTGATATAAAGCGAGCTTGCGGCCCAGTATTCCACCCAGGTGGAGCATATGCTGGGGAGTAGTCGTTCCGATGCCCAAATTATTATTCAATAAATTGAGCCCAAAGGCATCCTCAAAAAGATTTACTCTCAGTAGGAAGTCCCAATCAGGAATAATACTGCTTAGCCCGTCTGGATATAGATTGCCAGCTTCAAATGCAACCCTTGAGATGGAGCTAAATCCGATGGTGTAAATAGAATCCTTTTCCAAGACCACCTCGTCTGGAAAGGTGATGGAATTCCAAACGCTAGGGGATGGGGACATAATGCTACCGGTTGAAAGAAGTTGGGTCCCACTAGTGCCTTGTCCTTCATAAAGGCTAATCGTATAAATGCCTAATGGAGCTGTGCCAAATAGGATGTTAATATTATCCAGTTTCCCTCTACTTGTGGCCTTGAAGGATTGCCAGCCAGGAATGTTATCGGAAGTGAGGGAAAAAGGTCCTACGTTTGTATAATTAACCACCAGGGTAGAGCTTAGGCTAAACCCAACTCCCGCGGAAAGGTTGCTTTCTATAAAGGTATGCAAGGTGTTGATCCTAACGATTTCTTTCCCCTTAGCATTCATGCGGATGATATCTTCATCGGGATTTTGTTCTACTGCAATATAGGTGTCTTGGTCTGCATCTTGAAGCCTGGTACTGGTATTTACGCCCAGTTCACGCCAGCCTTGTTGGTAGTACCAGAAACTATGAGTGGTTGAGTCATAAACCATCAGTCCCTCGACAGGATTGACAATGGCCGTACGATTGATACTGTTCATACGAGGGATCAGCATACCTTTATTGGTGGCCTGTACATCCAGCATGGCGCTGGCATCAGGGGTACTGCCATTGGGATTGATACCAACAGACTGTGCAAAAAGGGACACGGATAGGCCCAATAAAGTGATAATAAAAACGAGACGTTTCATTTGTTCAGAAGTTAAAGGTGATGCCTAAACTTCTGATTTTGAGTATCCTGGCTTATGGACTAATGTTCTCAATTTATGGACTATTTGTCAGAAGGGCTCTGGATGAACGATTGGAGAGGGTGATAGCTTTGCCTGCTATTCACGCAATTCGTCATCCTAATGGACCACAGCGGAAGGATCTTATTTATCCAGCGTTCTGCGAAGCAGAAAAAGACAGAAACTCCTTAGCTTGACGCATATACGAGGACTTTCGAAAAGTACCGAGCAAACAACGCCTTACTAGACAGAGGATAATGTTACCGCTTATCCAAAACTGAGCCCCTGATTATCGTACTAGATGTTGTTCCCGCCAAGAGGACGGAGAAAGCTCCGTTTCCTTTTTGAACACACGGGTAAAGTACATTGGATCTTCAAAACCGACCAAGTGCGCAACCTCGCCTACGTGCATTTCTGGATTTAACAGCAATTCTTTGGCTTTTTCTAGTCGGACAGACCGCACAAAATGAGAAACTGATTTACCCGTTAGCGCCTTCAGCTTGTTGTACATCTGCGTTCGACTCACGCCGATATCCTTGATCAAGTCTTCCGGACGGTAACTACTATCATCCAAACGATCGAGGATTGCCTGACGCACTTTGAGGATAAAGGCATCCTCCAACTCAAAGGCGGGCTCTACAGGAGGAGGGATCGCTCCAGAACCAGCATAGCGAGCTTGTAATCGCTGTCGCAAGCTTAGTAATTGATCCAAACGTACCAAAAGTTCCTCCTCATGAAAGGGCTTGGTGAGATAAGCATCTGCGCCTTTTTTGAGCCCTTGAAGCTTAGAATCCTGGTCTGCCTTGGCCGTAAGCAAGACGATGGGGATATGACTAGTCCGTTCATCTGCCTTCAAAATATCGCAGACTTCATAGCCGTTCTTCTTGGGCATCATCACATCACTGATGATCAGGTCAGGTACATACTCCAAGGCCATTTCGATCCCCTCCGCGCCATCTTTGGCCAACATCAGATTGTAAGAATCTTCTAAAAGGGCGTAGAGATAATGCTGGAGATCGGGATTATCTTCGATGATCAACAGGCTTGGTAAGTCGGTAGAAGATGGATTGGGAACCATTTGAGTATTCGGAAGTATAACCTCTGCTGGGATCATGGGCGCTATGGAAGCTGCACCTTTCGCGGGGAGAGCGGCTTTTTGCTCAATGGGCAACAAGACCTCGAAGCTAGTGCCCTCCCCCAACCTACTACTGACAGCAATACTCCCTCCCATAAACTGGACCAATTCATGACTGAGAGAAAGGCCAATGCCAGTCCCTTCTCCAATCTCTGCATTAGGAGTATCTACCTGATAAAAGCGGTCAAAGATGTAGGGTAACTTTTCGGTAGAAATGCCTCGGCCTGTATCGGCCACCTTCCAACTAAGTTGAGCATCTAAGGTTCTTTCAAGGCTTACTGCCACCACCCCACCTGGCTCGGTAAATTTGAGGGCATTGGACAAGAGATTGGTATGGATGATGAGCAGTTTTTCAATATCAAAATCCATGAGGATTTGGGGTTGATCTGCTTCGAACTCTAAGTGGATTTCTTTATCCTCTGCCAAGGAGCGTAGCGCTTCAGTTTGCTTTTTGAGAAAGGCAACAGCATCATCCTGTACCAAATTTAGGCTCAGACTACCAGCTTCGAGTTTTCGTAGGTCAAGAATTTGGTTGATTAGGGAGAGAAGCCTGTTTACATTTTTCTCGGCCAAGCTAATGCCTTCGGCCAACCACTTTTGAGGATCTTTTCTGATTTGCTGGAGCATGCCTCCAACGACTGTAAGTGGAGTGCGAAACTCGTGGGAGATATTAGTAAAGAAGCGAGATTTGAAATCATCCAATTCTTTGAGTTTGGCGTTCGCCTCGTCCAGCTTGGTTTTTTCTTCCTCGATGATCTGCTTTTGTCGTTGGGTGATGCGAAACCGATTAGCCAATACCAAACCAAAGATCAAGGTTAGCGCCAATCCTCCCATCAAGAAGTAGGAGATGGTCCGGCGTCGACTGCTTTCTTCTTCTTGCTTTGCAAACAGTACCGCAGTATTTACACTGTCCTGATAGGTCTTTTGTTGATAATCATAGCGGTACGACTGATTGAGAAGGGATCGGGTATTTTCATCAGAAGCGAGACTATCCTTCAAATGCATATGAACACTTAACATCTCAAAGGCTGCGGAGCTATTTCCCATTGCCTTGTGAATCTCAGCCAGTGCGTTAGCTGCATCGCTGCGCATGCTAGGACTTTGGCTCGAGCTGGCGAGTGTAAAGCTTCTCTTTGCATACTGAAGGGCAAGGGAGAGATTTCCCTTCTTCTGATTCAACTGCGCCAAACTAAGGTTAAAGTAGGCAACGTCTTTTGGACTGCCATTTTTTTGGATAAAGCTAAGCCCCTCCATCAGGTATTGCTCCGCTTCGTCCAAACGGTTCATCTCACTCAGTGTAATACCAAGTTCGGAGATAATATAGGACTTCATGAAAAATAAATTGTGCTTCTCAATGAGTTGGTGAGCCGCTAAGTAGGCAGCAAGGCCTTCGTCCAATTTTTCCTGTGCCGTAAATAAATAGCCTTTATTGGCTAGCACCATCGCCTGGCCGTGGGGGTCTTTGGCAATTTGGGCCAATTTTTCGCCCTCCTCCAGATAGGTTTCGGCCTTCTTAAAATCACCATTTTCAATCAATACTACCGAAAGATTGCTAAGTGAATTGATCATCCCTGCAGTATCTCCAATTTGTTCGTAGATCGCCCGCGAAGCGAAGTATTGCTCAGCCGCTTTCTCTACCTCGCCAAGAAATTTGTAATTATTTGCCAAGTTGTTGCGGGCGATCCCTTCTTTTTGAGGGTATTTTTCCCATTGGCTGGCCTCGAGTGCAAGCTGATTATAGTGCAAAGAATTGAGGATTTCTCCCTCAGATTCATAGATCGCTGCGATGGTAGTATAAGGACTCGCAAGGCTGAGACTATCCTTAAGCTGAAGTTTGAGATCGATACTTTTGTGCAACCATTCTAAGCCCTCCTCATTCTGTCCAAGATACCGATTACATTGCCCAATGGCATAATAGCAATAAGCTAAGCGAGCTAGGCTATCAAGCGTTTCCCAGATCGGATAAGCCTCTTTTAGATAAGGCAATGCTTCATCATACCTTCTGGAGCGGCGCAAGGCATTGCCCGCATTACTCAGGCCGACTGCTTGATAAAAGAGATTTTGCCTCTCAAGTGCTGCTTCTTTAAGCATTTGCCCATAATAAACCGCACTATCAGACTGTCTTTCCGAGAGATAATTACGCCCAATATCGGCAAGGGCTTTCAAACGCTGCTGGTCTGATTGAGTTTGATCCAACCAAATGCGGAGGAGACTATCTTTTTCGGATATATTTTGTCCCCAAAGCGAAGATCCCAATGATAGACCCATCAGCAAGCTTCCTATCAAACGTATGCTATTCATCAGGTAACTTATAAAGTTTGTTCTTTAATATACTAAGGAAAAGTGCGCCTTTTTTACCCACTAGAATTAACAATCGGAAATAAGACCTTCACCCTACCTTTCCTCAAAAATATGCATGACTTTTTTGGTTTTTACCGCTTCGCGGAACGATAGTAACGTTCCACGAAGCGGTAAAAACCAAAATCCCCTACCCAAAGGCAGGGGATAGACCCTATTATTCAACGAATACAACGAAACTATCAAGATATGAACGGATCGGAGAAAGCGTTTCGCGAGGCGAGATCCCCCTCTTAAAAGCGGGTAAGGGCTACAGTCTTATCTACACTTTATTGTTTTTGAACTAGATGATGGCTACTCCCCTTCTTACCTTCAAAAATGATCAAATAGGATCCATTGGGGAGATTTGCCATACTCAAACTTCCAGTTAATTCTTCGTCTATTAAGAGTAGTCGTCCGTTCAAGTCATACAAAGAAAGTCTATGAAATTCTGCTATAGGAGGGATTTCATAAAATAGCTCACCCTCTGTTGGCACTGGATATAATCTGATGGGATTCTCTCCGATAGGATCATTAATAGAGGAGACCACACTATCAGTTTGAATTTCAAAGGTAGTTGACGCATTTGACTGTATTTCGACAAATAGGACCAAGGTTTCCGTACCATCGGTATCTACGAAGATACCCTGTCTATAATTTGTCGCAGGAGCGCCATTTATCAATAAGGGAGTAGCAGCATTTGCGTTCCAGTTTTTGATCACAAAGCAAGGGTTAAGGATAGGGGTGCTGGCAGAGCCCGCAAGGGTAAAGGAAATGGTTGCTGCAGTTCGTGTTAGATTATACTCCCTCTGGTCTAGATTATAGCCTTCACTACTGGCACCACTAACATTACTGATGGGAGGACTGTCCCGCCAAGCTTTTACTACAGGGATTACAGTGGTAGGATCTTGGGAAGAATTACTACCTTGATTGGAAAAACCATACATAATGACTGAGCCACCGCCACCCGTTGATAAGGCAAAATGATTGACTCTGCCATCACCGTCCCAAGCCTGGCGACCATCAGAAATGATACGACTAACCGGCCAGTGGTTCCATGGCCCCGCAAAGGGAGCACTAGATTGAGCGGATTGATTATTTGCCCCCCAAGGGCCTGCGGAAAAGCCCTCGGTATAGGCTTGATAGATTTTCCAGTTGGATTTAAAATTAGCCATTAGGATCTCATCTTCGCCTACGGGAATGCCAGCAGACCAATCAAGATCAGCAGAAGTCCCGTTAAGGTTGGCAATAGAGAGCGCCTGCATGTTTACTACATCTGCAGGCAACAAAGCGGGGGAGCTAAGCGGCTGAAGATCAGAACTCACGACATCCTCCCCATTGGCCCAAAAAGTTGTATTTCTAAACAAATTTCCATCAGGATAGATAGTGTGATATTCATCTACAAAATTTGCGTCCGTACACTGATCATAAAAAACATCTGCCACCGCATAACGCCAGTGCATCACAACTCTAGCAGGCGTATTTTCGATGACTCTGACGTGAGAATAGCGGGCTTCTTTATCAGACATATGCTCAGACAGACTAGGATTTCCAGAGGGAGCGGGAGGAAAGCCATTGTCCCCACAAAAAATTTCTACACTTTGATCCGACATCCATAAGTTGTTTTCAGTAACCATATTGACCCCATGGGTAGTACCTCGCCAATAGACATAAGAGGTCGGCAGATCGTCAAACTTTACGGTAACGTCCTCAAATTCGCTAACCCGCCACATATTATCCCATAAATCGTGGTAAGCTAAACGGCTATGGGTGGCACCAAAGCTTGGGGAGTTTCCGGCCTGGCCTGGCAAAACACGTGACTCTATATCAGGATTATTTTTGATGCTGAGATCACTAAGCCTAGTGAAGTTTTGGTTAATTTCACTAAGACTCAACTTACTATTGTATATCAGCACTTCGTCAATCAAACCTTCAAAGCCTAGCCTAGAGGGATAAGTCTGCGGCTCGAATACCGGGTCAGAGGGACTACTTCTTTCATTATTCATCCCTATTAAGAAAGGATCATTTAGCGGAGTGGGTATACCTGAGGCATTTTCAGTTGCCTGCAGTGCCCCATCTAGATAGATTTCCATAGATCCATTGCCGTAGGCACCTACTAGATGCACCCATTGGTTGAGGGGCAGGGAGGCTGAAGTGATTACTTGAACACCATTTACGGTCAAAAAAGCTTGGCCTGCTTCATTGATACCTAGAAAGTAGCCATTCTGACCAAATACCTCTGATTGATGTACGATAGGTACTTCTGTAAAAGGATAAGCTCCCATAACCACCCAAGTATCAATGGTGAAAGCAGCACCGAGACTTGGAGCAAGATTTTCCGGCACTCTGACTTCAGAAAAATAGCCATCAAAGCCCAATGCAGTGCCTGAAACACCTTTTTTCCAAAGACTACTATGCCCATTGAGGCTACCAACAGGAGCCACGCTATTGCCTTGGGCCTCATCAAAGGTCCAATAGGCAATAGGCGCTCCGTAGGGAGAAGATAGTACTGGATTACCAGAAATGGCAGCAGGAGGGGTAAAGGTCCCATGAGTAGTCTGCACATTGGTAATACCACTACCGTCTAAAGTAAAGATCTGGATAGTTTGATTATTAGGGTCCAGCCATTCTTCTATCGTTTGGGTACCTGCTTTGTATTCACGCCGCACGGTCCCATCATCTTTGATATAATACAACTCATGGACCACCGATGTAGGATCAAGATCGCTAAGATCTGGAAAGTAACGCCAATGGATTACTACTTCAGTAGCCGTATTTTTGATGATCCTTGCATAGGCAAATCTTGAACGCAAATCGAAATTACCCGCCATAAGCCCATCCCCACTGATACTAGCAAGGTGCTCCACTAACTCATTTCCACTACTATAATTCCAGATAGGACGAAAACTGTATTCTCGCGAAAACACCAATTCTCCCACACTCCCTACTTGCACAATTATATCAGCATATGCGCCAGAAATTTGGGAGCTGTATTCATCAAAATTGGTTCGGGTATAATAGGCTTTTAGCGTATCTCCACTAGTCATGCTCCGAGTTTTACGCCATTGAGTACTGGTGTAGTTATCAGTAGGGATTTGTGTTACGCCAATATTCGCCCTCCCCCTTATTGGCTTCTTCTCTGCTTGAGGCCCATCAATAAAGCAAGCGAGCTGGTTTTGTGTTCGCGTATTCAGGCCCACCACTTCGTGGAACGCTTCTCTCTCTATCAAAAAGCTATCTCCATAGGCTATAGGCTTCCTTTCACCAGTAATAGGAAAAGGATCATTAATTTTGACCGATACTACTGTCCCCAAAAGCTGCATAGGTAGCGGCAGTACCCCAAAGGCCAGAAGCAGAAGAGGCAGGACAAATATTTTAAACCAACTCATTTCATTAGTCTTTTTGAATGCAAAACAGCGATCGAGTAGAGCCATCATGCTTTATTGGAAAAAGAAAAAAGGAAGAATTACGATGCAGCTTAAGGCTCATTTTTTCTCTATCAGGCGCTTAATGGATCTATCTTTCCCTTCAAACATGAGTAGATAGCGACCACTGGGGAGATGAGAGATATCTAGTTTACCTGATAATTGAGTATCCTCAATCAACCGTCTTCCGGTGAGATCATAAAGGGATAGACTGTGTATCCTGGCACTAGGAGACAGATTGTAATAAAGTTTATCTTCGCTTGGAATAGGATATATCTCGATCAGCCCCTCACTCAAATCAGGCTCTGCCAATCCTACGCTTGTAGGAGTTATATTGATTTGCAGATTCGTTTCTCCCAAGTGCTCTATCCAAACTACTAAATCATTTCCTTCATAGCCGACTCTTGCATCTTGTGGGCTTTGCCCATTTACTGTTATCTGGGCACCGGAAGTGCCCCAATTTTTAATTACAATAGCAGGATTTCTGATCGGATTAGCGTTAGAGCCCAACAAGGTACAATTGAATTGGGTACCCGTAATTTTCTCTACCTGATAAGCTCTTTCCCTGATTTCATAATTTCCTCCCGTAAAACCATTACTATTGATCAGCATAGGCGCAGGCGTGATCCAAGATTTTCCTAATTGAGAAAATTCCGTTCCTGTGGTGCTCCCATCAAGCCAGCCTTGTAGAAACACATTGGTGACATAGCCAGGTGTATTGCTTGCCTGATTGGCTTGTTGCTGTTCAAACTGCTTCCAATTGATCAGATGACCGAGCGGGGATACACAACCATAAGTACAAGGAGCTCCCCACATATAAAAAGTAGAACAGTTCTGATTTTGTAAGAAGCATTCATAAGGTCGCATTTCAGCGCTATCAGGCAAACCAATGACGAAGGGTTTATGAGGGGTATTGAGTACATTAGCTGCCAACATATTGCCATATCTCAAAGGGCTAAAACCGTTGAGAACGTCTACCAGTCCAGGATGCACGGGCTCATAGGCAATGTAAGTGTGATTGCCTCCCATATCAGCCAATAAAACTGCAGAATCTGGATCGATGGTGGTATTGGGTAGGAGGCCTTCTGGTATTCGAAATGCCGCTTCCATAAACTCAAACTGATAGTCTCCTTCTTCGGGGAGGCGGCTACTATCAAAAGCTTTGGCTACATGCGCGAAGGCACTGTAGCACTTAGCATAGCGGGTATGCGTACCGTCAGGATAGATGTAATAAACCTCTTCTGCCCAATCGCCATAGCCCCAGCCGGTTGCCTCGGGATCAGGATGTGCACTTAAATATTGCGGTCCCCATGGACTCCCACTCCAAAAGGAAGAATGAGCAATTCTCCGTCCGTAGGTATCATTGTTTTCTAAATAAATGAGCCCCCCAATAAATATTACCTTGATCCGAGCTGCATGCTCTTCTTCTACCCAAACTCGATTGTAGATTTTCTCCGCTTCATCTCCGATGGTTTCCCAAGAGATCAATACATCGCCATTAGAGCGATCAGGGTCATAAGTTTCTAGATAGCCCCAATTCACTCGGATACTATCATTTTGCCATAGAGCATGCCCCATTCCGTCGATAATCAAACTAGCTCCTGGCAGTTTATCAAATGTAACCTCAGTTCCTCCCCAGTCTAGGTCCGGAATATCTGAAAGTTTGGTGTAGCCAGTAGCAGAGAATGTCTGGGCAGCAAGACTGATCGGACATAGAATTAGCAAGAAAAAACATCCATATAAGAATCCGTTTCGAGAAAAAAATATCATTGCTAGAATTAATTAAGGATGAACTATAGCTAGGCGTTTATTGATGCTCAAAATTCAGCTTTCGAGACATAATGCTTATGGATTATAGTCCAAAATCTATGGACTATAATCCCAGAGGGTTAGATTTCCCAAAACCTAAGCTCAGGGTACATTATTGATTTCCAATCATTTACACATCATCCAGCTTCAGCTAGCTGCCTTTAAGCGGAAGGTTTGTCTAAAAAATAAAGCTGGGGCCTATTCGGTAACTCATTTCCCATCTTAGTATCTTCACTATAAAAGTAATACCCGTTTTATCATCTTTTGCCTCAACTCTAGATCCCTGATCTGAAGCACATAAATGCCTTGTCCCAAGGCCCTTAAATCAAGCTTGTGTTGGTGCTTACCTGAAGCTTGATAGATCGGAATACTCAGCACTTGTTTGCCATCTAATTGATAAAAATCTAGTATCAACGGCCTAGCCGATTGTGTGCTGATATCCAAGTTTAACTCTCGTTGATATACAATTGGGTTAGGGTAAAGCTGGACCTGCAAGTCCTTTAAAAGTTGGGTAATCATTACCTCCCTTGTATCCGAGTAACTAATGCCCCCGTCAACATCAACTTGTTTGATCCGGTAATAATTCCTCCCCAAACGAGGATGAAGATCTTGACTCTGATAGCGGCTTATTTGGGCCTCATAAGATACCCGATCGATTTCGGTGAAGGATAAATCCTCACCTGCTTTTTCAACCACAAAATTTTGGGCAATTCGATCTGGATTGGTGATCCATTCAAGAACCACCCTATCTCCTTGAGAATAGGCCTCAAATGCCAATAGATCAATCGGAAAAGGAACACTAAAAGGAAATAAGAACTCCTTTGGAATGATTTCTTTATCTATCAAAGCATGGCTCCATTGCAATTCGACTTCTGAATAAGCCCTGTATTCAAAATATTCAATTTGTATATCTACCTTCTGTAGAGCGTTAAGTACAATGGTATTGCTAAACTCCGCCAAGGCTTGATTTTGCCATTGGTCTATCAATAATTGTCCATTTACCCATAAACGGATTCCGTCATCGCTGAGGGTACTAAAGGTGTAAGAACCACTATATGGAGGTTCGATTTGACCCCTCCAACGTACAGAATAATGACCATACTGCATTCCACTTAAAGGGGCATAACTATTCCAGTAGAAGTTGACTTGCGAATCTAAGCGGGTTCCGACTAGATTAGTCAGGTTTAGATTATCATAGTATTCTCCCGTGAGTCCTGTGCCGTTGATATGCCCGGGAGGAGCCACAAAAAACTTCCGCCTGATTGAGGGAGCCGGATCAAAGGCAGCGTTACCATCTTGAGTCGCTTGGATTACAACATAGCCTGAATCTCCAGTAAAGGCGAGGGTATTACCCATAAGGATAGCGGGACCTTCTTCCAAAACATAAGATATAGGAAGACCAGAAGAACTGGTAGCTTGTAGGCTAAGAGAAGCCTGAGTCGTTAAGACATTTGGCAGAGAAGGAAAACTTATGGTTTGGCCAATTGAAGGGGTTGCGGGAGTGGCATCAAAAGCAGGCGATAGAGAATTGATCCAATCCCTAAGCAATGCTAGCCCCGAAGAGTCAACTTCATTCTTGCTCAAAGGAGGCATTGCGATCCCATTGCGCAAGCTGCTCATTCTTTGAAAAAGCACGGAATGCTCAACATCTGCTGGCACTATAGCCCTCGCGCCTGCTAACCCGAGGGTTTGATTGACTCCCCCATAAATGAGACTGGTCAAATCGTTGCTCGCGATGCTTCGGGCGTCAAAGTTGGCAAACACTCCTGAATTAGGATTGTGGCAATAAGCACAATTTGCATCCAGATAAGCGAGCGCTTTCGCTTCAAGGGGAGCGGTAGGGTCCTGCAAACTGGGAAATGCAGCTAAGGAAGCAAGATTGGCGGTATCTGGTGCCTGATCAAAAAAATCTAAGTGGGCAAGGGTTTTGATTTGATTTGCCGTGATCCCTGTTGATGGATAACTAATAATGCCATTTAGCTGGGCCGTTTTTAGCCCCAATACACTACCGATAGTTTGTCTATGACAGCTTAGACACTCAGTTCGATTGGGATAGTACCATAACACTTCCCTGGGGCCATTTTGGGTATTGATCGACAATGTGTCTACACGATTTCCTTCCAATAGTTCTGCATCCGTTTGACTATCATTCCATCGGTAACTTAAGCCATAATAATTCCCGTCGGTTCCGTGAACCATAAGGCGAGTTTCTAGTCTGCGTAATAAGGAAGGATCGGTATCGTCAATTTGCATTTCAAAATGTTTGACGAAAACCGTCCCAAAAGGAAAAGTCCAGTTATTTTGCGCAGAATATCCTATCTGTTCCGCTGCCGTATTTGGATTCCCATCATTAGGAATAATCATGTAGCGAGACTTGAGGGCAGCATCAGACCAGAATGGTACGTTCTGGTCATAAGGGATGGTAAAACTGTCTGGCTCTAAACTAGCAAGATTACTAAAGATGCCCAGCTGAGAAAGCAAAGGAGGAGGCTGGGGGCCTGGAGGGCCTGAGACATTGGTAAAAGTGTAGATTTTACCAATATTCAATGGCCCCATATTGATGAAGTATAAATTATGATTTGAATCCTCGCCAAAAGCCACTAAGCCCGTACTACTCGTAGCATTAGTCTGCATTAATTGAGAAGCCGGAATGGTATTACCACTTGGTATCCCGCTCCATATAATACTAGAACCATTATCAGCAAATACGTACTGACCGGCTAGATTGGGTAAAGCACTGCCCCTATAACGAATCCCTCCAATCACACAATTTGAGCCATTACTATGAGCGTACTCAAAGGCAGGGCCAGTATCTGTCCCATAGTGAACAGCAGGAGGGGACTTAGGCCCAATAAGACTTCCCTCCCTAAAAGGCCATTCATAATTTGCCCCTGCAGCAAGAATATTGATTTCCTCTCTTCCCTCCTGCCCTACTTCACCAATAAATATATCTCCAGTAATATGGTCAAGAGATAAGCGAGCGGGATTACGAAGACCGATTGCATAAAATTCTTCTAATAGCCCTCCATTGACGTCTTGCCATGGGTTACTATTGGGAATCATATAATTTGCAGTAAAAGATTGATCATTGGGACTAGTGGGCAAGGGTTGTCTCCTAATTGGGTGACTCGTATTTGCATTTTGATCTACATCAATGCGTAGGATACCACTGAATAATCTTTGATTGATAATTTGTGCATTATTGTATTCATCATCGCGTCCGCCTTCATCCCCCATCCCGATGTACAAAAAGCCGTCATTCCCAAACAGCAGCATTCCGCCATTGTGATTGGCGTCTTCGTCTGCTTGCTGAATAAGGACTAATTCAGATGCTGGGTCCGCAGGCCCCCCTATTGTAGGTATGGTAAAGCGGGAAACACGAGAATAATTGGGATAGCCCCCATCAAACTGATAAAAGACATAAATATAATTGGAGTCGGGATAAGCAGGATGGAATGCAAAACTTAGCAAGCCACTTTCACCTGAGAGCCAAATCGATGTTGTCAAGTCCAAAAACACACTTTTGCTTGGATTAGCAGCAGTGAGATCAAAAGCTTGTATCCTGCCGGCAAACTCACCTACCAACATCCGATTAGTAGTAGGTTCTTGAGCCATATGAAGGGGAAGATCAAAGGATAAAGTAGGAAAGGCGTCTATTACTTGTAAACTCAATGGACCAGTGCTCAAACTAGGAGTGGTACTGGGTAAAAGATTATTTAAAAAGGGCCCTACTGCAGGGGTTTGGCTTAAACCTGAAGGAGGAGGTAAAAACAAAGGAGCAAAAGCAAGTAACAAACTAGCAGCAATACCTACTCCCATTAAGTTTCTCCTAAATCCGAAAGGAAATAGAATAACACTTAATCGACCCTTCTTAAGCGAAAATCTCCAATTTTCTGTTTTTAAAGATCGATCTCCAAATCGCGCTAATCGTGATAATTTGTCAAAGAGCAAGCTAAAAAGTGAAAGAATGAAGCGAAGACAATTCATACAACTATGCTTTAAATGAATGCCCTTCAATCTCCTCAATAGCCAACCATTACATTTGGACTATTATTCAAAAAATCTGGATCATTGTTCCAAATAATTAGTTGACAGATCTCCACTTCCTTTTTTGAGTACCTAAACAAAAGTATCCAGTATTGAGCCTCCGCAAAATTGGGCAATCTGTTTCACCAAGAGCATTTTTCTTTGCCCTTAATACTTTATTCTTGCTACTCTTTAATTAACTTCGAACTATGCAAAAGAACTACTACTTTCTCCTGCTGGGATTACTCTTTTGGGGGGGATGTGAAGCCCTAAATCCTCCAAAAACTTTTGATAATGTACTTTTTATCATTAGTGATGATTTAGCTACCCATGCCGTTGGCTGCTACGGTAACGAGATCATTCGCACGCCCAATATCGACGCCTTGGCGGCCGAGGGGGTTCGCTTTGAACGTGCTTACGCGACCTCGCCCATGTGCACCCCATCTCGCGCTAGCTTAATGACAGGACTTTATCCGCATGCCGCGGGGGTTACACTTTTGCAGACTCCTCTTCCAGACTCTACTCTCACCATCGCCGAATACTTAAAAGAGCAAGGCTTTGCCACCGGCATATTTGGCAAGCATCACTTCAATAGTAATCGCAAGCATGGTTTCGACACCTTAGTCAACAATGCTCAACACAATGCATTCTTGGCCTCAGCTACTCAAAAAAGCGTTCCGCAAAGCGTGAAAGTAAGACCAGAGTGGAAGCCTTTCCAAGACTCCGCCAAAATCTGGCTCAATGCAGAAGGCGCCACCTCAGGCAATTGGTATGACTTTGCGCAAGGAACCTTCTTTGCCAAATCGGGGGTAGAGTTCATGAAACGCCACAAAGAAGAGCGCTTTTTTGCCGTTATCAGTTTTCGCGAGCCTCATTCTCCTTTTAGCTTTCCCAATGATTATGCGGATGCGTACAATCCAGAAGATATGCCCCTAGCCCAAGGTACAGAGGCAGACAAGAAGTTCATGCCAGAGGTATTTAAGGATCTAAGCGATGAAGAGAAGCGCGGTATTATACGCTCTTATTACAGCTCTGTCGAGTATATGGATCGTAATGTGGGTTACGTCCTCGACGAACTCAAAAACCTAGGCCTTGCCGAAAATACTTTAGTGGTCTTTGTAGGCGATCATGGTTACCTACTCAATCATCACGGGCGCTTTGAAAAGCACATGATGTGGGAAGAAGCGATCACCACCCCTTTGATCATTAGAGGATATGATGCTGGAGCAAGCGTGGAACAACCCATTAGTTTAGTTGACTTGGTGCCTACGATGGTAGCGTCTTTGGGATTAGCTCCGATGCCGGAACGCCAAGGTCTGGCCTTACAGCCCTTATTGCAAGGTGTCAAGGTCAAGTTGCATGATTTCATCTTTGCCGAATATCTTGAAGATAACAAAGCAATGATCACCGATGGGGAATACAAATACATCTTCACCAGCGGTAAAAAAGACCTAGGCTCCGGTTATGCCACAGGCAATGAACCTACGGGTCTGGATCATCGCCTTTATCATCTCAAGTCTGATCCACATGAAACCAACAACCTCATCATGCAGCCGGAGCACGCCCCCAGAGTGGATCGTCTGATGATGAGTATGACCTATATCTTTCGCAAGACCCATCCCTTTAGCAATCAAGTGATGGTAACGCTAGCTCTCCCTAGCCAGCTAAAGCGGTTTGTGGAGCCGGTAGATGGGTATGGCAGGCCAGAAGGTCCTCAAAGCGGTAATCAGAAAAAGAAATAATCCGTAATTTCTTTAATCGTAGTAGCTAAGCTAAGGAAAAGATAAATAGAGGCTACGATTATACCAGCAGTACGAATGTTAACGTCTTTTAGCTGGCGAGCGATCAATAAGGGGATTAAAGCCCAACAAAAACTCAGACTATAATTGATGAGCCTGAAAAAAACACTTTCATACCAATCCACAAAAAACAGCGCCATCCCTCTGTAAAAGAGGAAGGTAATGAGCATGTAAACTATCACACCCATAAGGACTTTATCTCGGTTGAGGTCCTTGACATTGTCAAGTAGATCCTCTTTCAGGTTTTCTAATTCGCTTTTTTCTTGCATAGTTTTGGTTGTGAAGGTTGCTTCGCAAAACGCTTAGTCTATAGCCTGATAGCTTCAAAGAAGCCATAAAATTCTGCAGATATTTTGAAAATAAGGTATAAAGTAGCAAGGGTAACTCCAAGCTTTCTTAACCGTTTCGATTTCACTTGGTAAGCCAATAACAAAGGTATAGTAAACCAGCCTAGGCTCCATACCCCATAAACGATTTTGGCGACTAAACTCCCATACCAATCTGGAAATACTTGATTAAGGAAAAACATCAGCAAGAAGGTGAAGATGGCGTAGATAATGTAGCCTAGTATGATTTTGTCTCGATTGCGGTCTCTTTTTTCTTCTATCAGCTCATAACGAAACGATTCCAATTCACTTTGTGCTTTCATGATGCGTATCTAGGTGTTTGTGCTTAGCGGCTCATCGCTTTGATTGCCTTTCTCAAACTATCAAGATTGTGTGCTGAGGCAAATAGATCGATATATGGCAAAGCAGTAGCCATTCCTTTTACGCTGGGTTCAAAGTTAGGGTTCCCAGCCAGTGGATTGAGCCAGACCACCTTGTGGGCCTTTTTATGGAGGTATATCATTGCCTCTTCGAGGAACGCCAGCTCTCCAGTGTCCCAGCCATCACTCAAAATCAAAACAATGGTATTTTGATCAACTAAGCGTTCACCGAAGGTGTCCACAAAATACTTAAGACAAAAACCAATACGTGTCCCCCCTGACCAATCATTTACTTGGTCGGAAAGCTTTTCTAGAGCACCGCTAAACTCCCTCTCCCGCAAGGATTCAGTGATGCGTTGCAGGCGGGTACCAAAGACAAAGGTCTCGATCCGGCGATATACATTTTGGAAGGCATAGAGAAATTGCATCAAAAAACGGCTGTACAGATCCATGGATTTGCTCACATCACAGAGCACCACCATCTTCATCTTGCGTACCCTGCGCTTGCGGAAGGCCAGTTCCAAGATTTCCCCCCCTCGTCGCAGATTGAGCCTTAGCGTTCGCCGGAGGTCTAGCTTTTGCCCTTTTTTGGCCGCTCGATAACGCCGCTGATATTGGGTAGCGAGCATGCGGGCAAATTGCTGAATCAACTTCATCACCTCACTCAACTCTTCCGTCCCAAAGGCGCTAAAATCTTTGTGAATCAGGCTACCCGTGGCACTGTAAGTTGCTAAAGTTTGCTCTTCTTCCTCCTTGTTACCATGTAGCCAACTTTTTAGGGCTTGAATACTCGGTGCCTTTTGCTTGGGCTTAGCTTGAGGCTTTTCCTCTTTTCCGTCTTTGACCTTGGAGTCCACCGCTCGATCCAAATTACGCCAATACTCGTCATAGAGCTCATCAAATTTGACTTGATTTCTTCGACTACGAGTGAGAATTGCCCTTAGGCAATCACGCAATAATTCAGGATCCTCGGGGGGCAAAATGGCCATAGCCCGTAGGGCGTCGGCTTCCTCTGCGGGACCATTGGGAAGGCCTTTTTCGCGCAGAAAGCGACAAAACTGCACGATGTTGGCGCTGAGACTGGTTTTGCGCGTGATAAGATTTTGGGACTGGACCGCCATTTATTCCAGTTTTGAAATGACGCCAGTTTTTTCGAGCAGCTCGGAAAGGGAAGTCTGCGTATGACGGATATCCTGCCAATCTTTGAGGATGACTCCTAAAGTGCTTTCGACTATTTCCTGATCTAAATGATCAAAATGCAAGGAAGCTAGACTCGTAGCCCAGTCTAAGGTTTCGGCTATCCCTGGTACTTTTTCAAGTCGCTCTTCGCGAACGACGGCCATAAAACGACAAATTTGCTCCGCTAATTGTTTGTCAATATTGGGAACCTTTTGCTGTACAATCGCAAGCTCTTTGTCATAGTCTGGATAATCAATCCAAAGGTAAAGACAACGACGGCGTAAAGCCTCAGATAGCTCTCTAGTGCGATTGCCGGTGACCACTACATAAGGAATATGAGTAGCTTCCACCGTCCCTATCTCAGGGATAGAAATCTGCCAGTCGGAAAGAACCTCTAGGAAGAAGCTTTCAAATTCCTCATCCGAGCGATCAATTTCATCGATCAGCAGAACCGGCGATTTATGATGCGTAATCGCCTGTAAGAGTGGGCGCTTAAGCAAAAACGCCTCTCCAAAAATCGTTTTCTCTTTATCCGCTAAGCTGCGCTGACTCCCTTCGTCCATTTTGAGATGTAGCAGTTGGCGCTGATAATTCCACTCATAAAGCGCATGGGTAGCATCGAGTCCTTCGTAGCATTGCAGCCTAATCAAATCTGTGTCGAGGGCCTGAGCCATCACCTTGGCAATTTCTGTCTTACCAACGCCGGCGGGTCCTTCAATCAACAAGGGTTTGCGTAGCTGCATCGCCAAGAATACGGATATGACGATAGAGCGTTCGGTAATATAGCCTTGGGTGGCAAGCATCTTTTCGATGCGGCTCAATTCAGGATGAGAAATCAAGAGAAATAGATTTGAGATCAAAATTATGAAAGCGCGGACACAAAGCCCGCGCTTTCGAAAAATTTATTAAGCCACTGTACCACTAGCTTGTAGCAGCATATAAGGTCTTACGAGCATATACCTTCGCTAGATGAGTACGATAATCTTCGGAAGCGAAGTGATCACTCATCACGCTTTGTCCATTAGCTGCATGGGCAGCTGCAGCTTCGATATTTGCCTTGTCAGCAACTTTACCTTTGAGGGCTGCTTCAACCCCAGTATCACGGAAAGGAGCCGAAGAAACACCATTGAAGGCGACTCTCGGGTCATCAGTACTACCCCCAGGTAACATCACCGCACAACCGACAATCGCGAAGCGAGAGGCAGGCTGCATGAATTTCATGTAAGCAGAGCTTGATCCAGCAGGAGGTACCGGAATACGAATTTCCGTCACGATTTCCCCTTCATTGACCGCAGTGTAATAGAGGCCTTTGAAAAAATCAGTAGCGGCTACGCTGCGACTCCCTCCTTGGCCCATTATGACGATCTTGGCATCAGTGGCCAACAAGGTCGCCGGCCAATCTGCAGCAGGATCAGCGTGTGCAATACTGCCGCCAATAGTGCCACGGTTACGGACTTGGACATCCCCAATCAATCTACCCGCTTGGGCCATGACAGGAAAGTGTTCCTCGATCAAAGCATGAAAGGCAACATCAGAATGAGTAGAGTTTGCCCCAATGGCGATTTCACTTCCTTCTTGCCTGATGTACCTTAAATCCTTTAAATGACCGATATCGATCAAGTGTCCAGGATCATTGAGTCGTAGCTTGAGGGTAGGGATCAAAGAATGCCCTCCAGCTAATAATTTCGCCTCGTCTCCGTACTGGCTCAGCATACCCAAAGCCTCTTGCACGTTAGCAGGTCGATGATATTCAAAATTATTTGGAATCATGTTAGTTTGAGATTTTAAGCTTTACCATTACCGTTACCATTGTGCATCGCACGCCATACCCGCTCAGGTGTCATTGGCATTTGCACATCACGCACCCCAAAAGGAGCCAAAGCATCTACTACCGCATTTACTACTGCAGGGGTAGAACCGATACAGCCTGCTTCACCAGCACCTTTTACCCCGAGGGGGTTGTGTGGACAAGGCGTTACCGTACGGTCAATCTCAAAACTAGGTAGATCATCTGCTCTCGGCATGGTGTAGTCCATGTAAGAGCCGTTCATCAGCTGCCCTTCTTCATCATAAATTGCCCCTTCAAATAGGGCCTGACCGATTCCTTGGGCTAGACCGCCGTGGATCTGACCGTCAACGATCATGGGGTTGATTACGTTCCCGACATCATCTACAGCAATAAAGCGCTTCAGATCAACTTTACCCGTATCAGGATCTACCTCCACCACGGCGATGTGGGCGCCAAACGGATAGGTAAAGTTTGCAGGGTCATAGAAACTAGAGAAGTCCATCCCCGGCTCTAGATTGGCGGGATAATCATGAGGCACATAGGCGGTCAAAGCAATATCGCCAAAGCCAATTGACTTATCAGTACCCTTAACGGTCCATTGCCCATCGCTATATTCAATATCATCTTCGGCTGCTTCTAACTTATGAGCAGCGATTTTAGCGCCTTTTTCTAAGACTTTATCAATACTCTTCATGATCGCACTCCCTCCTACGGCTAGAGAACGAGAACCATAGGTACCCATACCAAAGGCTACTGCATCAGAATCACCGTGGATGATATCTACGCTTTCTAAGGGGATACCTAGCTTATCGGCAACAACCTGAGCGAAAGTGGTTTCGTGGCCTTGGCCATGCGAGTGAGAACCCGTATAAACGCTCACCGAACCAGTAGGCTGCACTCGCACTTGGGCTGACTCATAAAGACCTGCACGAGCGCCTAGGGCCCCCACTACAGCCGAGGGAGCGATACCACAAGCCTCGATATAGGTAGAAAAGCCAATGCCTAGGTAGCGGCCATTGGCGCGTGCTTCGGCCTGCTCTTTCCGAAATTGCTCATAACCGACCATTTCAACCGCTCGGTCAAGGACGGGGTGGTAATCACCACTATCGTATTGCAGGGCTACTTGAGTTATATAGCCTTCTTGTTCAACGCCATCGAAGGCTGGGATAAAGTTTTTCTTACGTAGCTCAACTGGGTCCATGCCCATTTCGATAGCCGAAAGATCAATCATTCTTTCCAAGAGGAAAGTTGCCTCTGGACGTCCAGCACCCCGATAAGCATCTACTGCTGTAGTGTGAGTAAAGACAGCCTTCAGATCAATATGGATAGCGGGAGTTGTGTATAGCCCCTGTAAGAGTGTACCATGTAGATAAGTAGGTACTGCCGGTGCAAAAGTAGAAAGATAAGCCCCTAAGTTAGCGAGAGTATTGATCCTGAGACCAACGATATTTCCTTCAGCATCAAAGCCCATTTCGGCACTTGTCTTATGATCGCGGCCGTGGGCATCAGTCAAGAAGGCTTCGCTACGCTCACTGTTCCACTTAATCGGGCGTTGCAACTTATTGGAAGCCCAAATCACTAGTGCTTCTTCTGAGTAATGGAAGATTTTACTACCAAATCCACCACCTACATCGGGCGCAACCACGCGCACTTTATGCTCAGGAATCCCCAATACAAAGGCACAAAGTAGCAAGCGTGTAAGGTGTGGGTTTTGTGAGGTAGTGTAGAGCGTATATTTGTCATTAGTAGCATCATAGCTGCCAATAGCGGCTCTAGGTTCAATCGCATTGGGAATCACCCGCTGATTGACAAAGTCTAGCTTGGTGATATGATGCGCAGTTTCCATAGCCGCATCCGTTTTAGCTTTATCACCGAGCTCCCAGTCAAAACAGAGATTATCTGGTACATCATCATGTACTAATGGCGCACCCGCCGCCGCTGCTTTCCCTACATCTGTAACCGATGGTAGGGGCTCATAATCTACTACGACTAATTCGGCTGCATCTTTGGCGGCCTCTTTTGTTTCAGCAATAACGATAGCAACAGCATCTCCCATATGGCGGACCTTATCCTTAACCAATAAGGGGTGAGGCGGTTCTTTCATGGTATCACCATTTTTGAAGTTTACCTGCCAACCACAGGGCACCCCAATGATGTTACCATCCGTATGGATATCCGCTCCCGTATAAACCGCTACTACATCAGCATGGGCTTTAGCAGCGCTGGTATCGATACGATTGACTCTAGCGTGTGCATAGCTGCTACGGACAATTTGCATGTGCAGCATACCCGGAAGTACGATATCGTCTGTATAACGTCCTTTGCCGGTGAGGAATCGCTTATCCTCAACTCGTTTTACGCTTTTACCGATATAATTACCCATGAGCGACCTCCTTTCCCATATTTTTGGCCGCGTGCTGGATTGACTTCACAATATTGTGATATCCAGTACAACGACAATAGTTCCCTTCTAGAGCATGTCTAATTTCCGATTCCGTTGGATTAGGATTGCGTTTGAGTAGGTCTAAAGAAGCCATCATCATACCTGGGGTGCAAAAACCGCATTGGAGACCGTGTTCTTCCTTAAATCCTTCCTGAATAGGATGAAGATCGCTACCATCCGCAGGACTAAGGCCTTCCACGGTAGTAATTTCGGCGCCATCAACCTGTACCGCGAGGATCGTACAAGATTTGGCGGCTTCGCCATCGATGTGAATAGTACAAGCACCGCAGCTGCTGGTGTCGCAGCCTACGTGGGTACCAGTCAATGCGAGGACATCACGTAAAAAGTGAACGAGTAGTAGTCGAGGTTCCACCTCTTTGCTATACGACTGCCCATTCACCTTAACATTAATAGGGATTCCCATAAGTTAATGTGAATTAAAAATTATTAGTAGTCCAAAATTTGTTGCGGAAAGAGTGTTCCGCTTCAGTAGGATATAAAATAATTAGAATATCCTATTTTGACAAGTAGGCCAAAAAGCTCATCCTAATTCAGAAAGATTCTTAATAAGCTTATCTGGACGCACCCCCAAATGATCTAGCGTTCCACCGAAGTGGTCTAACCAACAAACATGAAAGCCAAAAGATTTTGCCCCTGCGACATCCCAAGTATTGGAAGACACAAATACAATTTCTGATGCATTGAAGCCTAATCCTTGCCTTGCCATTTCATACACCGCTGGATCGGGTTTGTAGCGTCGGATCCTGTCAACACTGTAAATACTGTGAAAATGCCCTGCTATTTGCGAGTTTTTAACTGCCGCCTGTAACATCGCTTCGTTGGCATTGGACAAGATGGAGAGAGAGAAGCGTTCGGCAAGGCCGGGAAGCTGAGTAAGCACCGAATCGTAAGCCGCTAATTCATAATAGCCCTGTACTAAATCCGCTTTAACGCTTTCGGTCAATTCAACATCTAAGGACTCACAAGCAAAGCTCAAGGCTTCAGCTGTTACCATTGAAAAAGGCTGATACTTTTGCATCAAAGCTCGTAACCAAGTGTATTCAAGTTGTTTGCGCCGCCAAATAAAATTGATATCAGCTGCTTGGCTCCCAAAATGTTTCGCGAGTCTTTCGGTCAGACTACGTACATCAAAGAGGGTACCATAAGCATCAAATAAAATCGCTTTGATCGTGGGGGGCAGCATGTACTTGAATTTAGAAGGTGGATTGTATTATTTCGGGCTAATGAAAATAAGTATAAATCCCACAATAAAGCAGGCCTGCCCTAAGATGCGATTGCTCTGTCTCGAAGCAAGCGTCAAAATCGAAGCGACCCAGGCCGATCTTTGGGCCAAAATTGAAGCCACCATCACAAGCAAAGCGGCGATGGCGATGGAGACAATCAAAGACATTCCTGCTATTGCCGCTTCGCGGAACGCTTATAAGGCATTGGGCAAAGCCCCTTCACGCTACCGGCTTTCAGCAGAAGCGCTCCACCGGCGCATCGTCAAAGGCACGGGTTTATACCAGATCAGCAATGTAGTAGAAATCATCAATCTGACTTCCTTAATTAGTGGCTTTTCGATCGGGGGATATGATGCTGATAAAATTGTAGGAGAGGTGGCTTTATCACTGGGACTGGCCAGCGATGATTATGAAGCGATCGGACGAGGCAAACTCAATATTGAAAATCTGCCGGTATTTAGAGATCAAGAAAGCGCCTTTGGTAGTCCCACTAGTGATTCGACTCGCACTTGCATTACGAATGAAACTCAGCGGATTTTATTGATATTCCTTGATTTTGCCAGCGATGAAGCTGTTTATACCGCAGCAGAGCAAGGCAAAGATCTATTGGAAGCCCACGCAGCCGCTCAAAATATCCAATTGCACACCGTCATTTGATCTCGACACACTTGATAGCTAAAGTAGCCTGCTTATTAGTCCGAAGTCGGAAATATTAAGCAGACAAGCTACTTTTACCATGCAGGAAGATTTAAGTACAGAGTAGAAAGTATCCCGAAAGCTTTCGGGCGTATTCCGTACAGAGAAATGGACCGCATGGCCCTATTCTGCTAGGTCCTAATCCTGAATACTATTGTCAAAGTGCTTAAGATTCTGACTTCCTGAAACTTTTTTCTTTTTGGAGCGTGCAACCCTAGTGCAGCCCCCTTGTCTTTAACCCAAACAAAAACTGATTTGCCATGAGTAAGTATTCATCTACTTTTAAGCTTGGGCTCTTGTTAATGCTTCCTATTATCCTTATGAGTTGTCGTAAGGAGGTGCCTAAACCACAAGTTCCTTCCGATTACATTATTACGATTCAAAACGAATTTGTCACTCAGCCTGCCAAAGTCTCAGTCTTCTTTAAAGTAGAAACTGAAAAGGGCGATCCAGTACCAGGCTTAGTTGAAAATAACTTTATCATCTACGAAAAAGGCCGTAATGACGAGGCCCGCAAAGAGATTTCAGAGTTTGAGGCAGAGCGCCGCATTTCTGACAATGATCAAATCTTTGCATACAGTACTATCCTATTGCTTGACCTTTCTGGTTCGGTAACTAATTCTAGTCTTGCCGAGCTCAAAGAGGCTTCAAAAAGCTTTGTCGATGCGATCATGCCTCCGGGTTCGAGCGAATCTTACTATATGGGTATTTGGTGGTTTGATGGGGAGGATGTGCTTCATCCTTTGGTACCATTTACTACTGATGTGACCGTACTCAAAGCGGGTATCGATGGCGTAACCACCAATATCTCCAGTGATAACTCTACCGACCTTTACGGTGCCGTTATCAAAGGTACGCAGATCGCTACTGATGAGCTTTCTACCAATAAGCAAAAAGGTATTCTCGCCGCTTCTTCAGTGGTTGTCTTCACAGACGGTACTGACCAAGCAGGACGTTATGCCAAAGAAGCAGCGCTCAACTCTATCGACGCTACCAATGCTGATATGAGCTACTTTAGTATCGGTCTAGGTTCTGAGATTGACGAAGATGTACTGCGCGATATAGGTATCAATGGTTTCGCCTACGCAGACGATAACACCAAACTAGTTGAGAAATTTCAAGAGATTGCTGGTCTAGTTTCTGCTGAAGCAAATAGCTACTATCTCTTCGAATATTGTAGTCCAAAACGTGATGGTAGTGGCACCAATGAGCTTAGCATCCGTGCCTTCAAAGGTCAGCAGGCTGGCGAAGAGACTACCACCTTCAACGCCACCGGATTTACCGGAGGTTGCACCCTTTAATAGTTGTTAACCAGTATATATCTGCTTGCAGATAAACGAGTTTTTCCCGGAGCGGCCAATTGGTCGCTCTTTTTTTGTTTTCCTATGCAACTTAGACCTTAGGATTGTCGTCCTTTAACGGTAAGCCTGATGATGTAGTAACAGAAGGCTTATAGATTGACTTGTAGGGCGACGCCTGACTAGCGTCGCCCTCGTTTTTTAGATACTTGCCACGATTTCTTGGGCAAAAACTTCCATCTGAAATTGGGCTGCTTTCAATTTAGCAGCTTCGCCCATCTTTTCTCTTTTTGCTTCATCACTATACAACAACCAGATTCGATCCGCTATTTCGGAGAGCTGCCTAGGGTCCATCTGATAGCCTTCTATGCCGGATTCCACTAACTCAACTGGTGCGCCTACTGGCGGTACGATGGCCGGTAATCCATAAGTCATACCTTCGATGATCGTCATGCCAAATGTTTCTATCCAACCATCAGGATGAGAGAGGTTGAGCAAAAGATCTGCACTGGCATAATGGGGATGCATATCCGATTGTAAGCCAAGTAGATTTACATTGGGAGGAACAACTTGCTCACCAAGGAAGCGTTTGATCTCGTCTTCAGTTTGGCTAATGATTAGCTTAAACTTTAAGGCTGGCATTTGCTCCGCCAAAGCCAAGTATTCAAAGATGCCTTTTTCCTTTTTGAGGGAGCAAGCCATCATGACTTCAAATTCACTTTTGGAGGGTCTTGTTGGCTGAGCGTTCGCTTGGGCGACAAACTCCTGAGAAAGCGCATTATAGATCACTTGCTCGTCATGATCATCGATTTGATGAAATTCTCTGAGAAACTCCGAGACAAAGATGATTTTATCAGCAGTCGCCTTCATAACTCCCACCAAAAATTTGCTAAAGATCGCCGGCTGAAAAGCGGTTTCATGCACATGGTAAACCACTCTTTTGCCCATCAATTTTCCGGCTGCGGCTGCGCCGAGCGGCAAAATCGTATTGGCGTAGATGGTAATGGGTTTGCGCCAGTATTTCAATAGGCGAAAAAACAGGAGAATCTGTGCCGTAAAAAAACGGACTAGTCGGATATATTTATTAGCTGACCAACCATAGGGATGATGAAAGTATTCTTTGACCTTTACTTCATCCAAAAATCCAGGTCCATCACTGGTGTAGAGATGAACTTCGCGCCCGGAATCTTCTAAGGCTTTGAGTGCATGGGCCAGGACCTGCGGGCTACCCGTGAAATTGTTGAGTAAGTGAGCCGCAACAATGGTATCAGTATGTTGAGGCTTTGCTTCTAATTTTTGATAGATCTGATCGAGTTTTTCCCCCTTGGCATCCCAGTCAAAATAACGGGCCACTCGCCAGCGGGCTCCCGCAGAGAGGCGGCTACGCAACGATTGGCTTTGGTTAAGACTGACAAGATGTTGGCTTAACTCTTGGACAGTATCTTGGTACTGGCCATAGCTTGCCCTTAGTCCACAACTATCATCGACAAATTCCCCAGGCCCACAATTGTCTAGGCAAATGATCGGCAAACCATAGGCCATCGCCTCCGGTACCACCATACCCGCGCCTTCATGCGAAGGAAAAAGCAACACATCGCTACTCTGATAGCGTTTCATTAAATCCGCCTGCGGCATCCAGTTGATAAATTCGACGGCTGACTCTATCTCTAAGTCACGACTGAGTTGTTTGAGTTGGCCTTCTAATGGCCCCTTCCCTACGAGACTCAGACGAGTTTGAGATTGGCGTTCCGCTGAAAGCGAATGCCAGAAACCAGCAAAAGACCTCAGGGTCAAATCAAATCCCTTTAGTGGCACAAAACGCCCTACTGACAAAACTTCAAAACGTTCAGGATCATTGGTTCGGGGTAATTGATTGCGGTAGGCTCCTACAGCTGGAAAAATTTGGGTCTTATCGGGATCTAAATGAAGCTGCTCCCCTACACTACTATTAATCGGCAGGATCGTAGCGGAGCGTTCCTCGCAGAGGTGAAGGGCCCGACTAAAACGCCAAAAAAATAATTTGACCAACCACAAAAAGCGATCTTTGAGGTAAGCCTTAGTTCCCCAGATAGGCAGGATATATCCTTTAGGTACTTGGGGATGGTGTCCGATCGGCCCCCACACCATGGGCTTACCCAAACGGTGCAAAAAACTAGGAGTCCAATCATTATGAAAATTGAGATTGTGGACTAAGTCAAAAGAAAAACGCTGTTTTTTGATAAAGGTCGGTAGCGTACGCTGCCACAAATAAAAATAGGGTAATGCGCCAAAACTACCTCGTTTCCAAAAACGGAGGTAGTAGGGCAGGTCGTAACCGATAATATGCAAATTGTTGGTCTGCGGAATTTCGTTTTCCGACAGATAAGCCTTTATAGGCGCAACGTTATTCTCTCTGGTAATCAATATCACCCTTCGCTTACGGGCGATCTGGAGGACAAGGTTCCAAGCCGTACCATCTTCTGATCCTTTGAGTGGATGGATGGCGTAGGCAGTAATGAGAACAGTTTTCATCTAATTCATAGAGGTGGCAATCCCCAACTGTTTGAGCATTGTTTTATCTTTAATGGGTAAGTTCCCATCGATTTTCTTTATCACTTTTGCGGGTACTCCGACCACGACGCTATTGGCCGGAACTGATTTGTTGACCACTGCCCCTGCCGCAATCACACAATTATCGCCAATTGTAACTCCGTCTAGCACCGTAACTTTGGCACCAATCCAACAGTTAGACCCGACCTTGATTCCCTTACGACTCACGCCCTGATGACGAATTAACTTATCAGGATCTTCAAAACGATGATTTTCGGGATGGCAGGAAAAATAGGCCCCAATGATACAATCACTGCCAATTTCCAATCCACCTGCACCACCTAGGTGGGCAAAGTCACCTAAGCCGACATTGTCACCAATGGTAATGTGAGAACCGATATCGTTAAACGTCTGAGAAATGGCCAAACGGCTGTATGCGCCGATGTTGACATTATTCCCAAGGGTCAATGGCTTTTTACCTAGAGCACTTAGATAAGCTCCTTCATGTATCTGTACAAAGCGGCCAAATTTCATATTAGCCGTATTGAAAAAACGAACGTTTTTACCCAAATAAAGAGCGCGTGGCATCAGGCCATAAATGGCCAATCTATAGCTCCGCAAACGCCAACTTAGTTTGGTAGTGGCCAATGACAAAAGTACCTTACTGGATACCGCTGGGTCTAAGGCGAAGTCTGGATTTTTACGTTTGGCAAATTGAGTAACTAAAGTTCGTATCATAACAGGTGTCTTAACGTGAAAGAGGAATTAGTACTAAGCGTGGTGATTACTGTTTATTTATTGAACAACAATTTATTTTATTTAAAACGATATTTCGAACTATTATTACCATAAATCATACATGCATATAATCAAATTCACAATTTGGTAATAAAAGCTTTTTCGATTTTGCCCATAGTTTGCGCTATTTCTACGTTTTGGATCGGTAGATATAGCTGTCGGGGAGATTTTGCCTGTAGAGTTTCAAATAGATTTAAAAAGGATTGGGTGAGACTGCTAATATCGGCCTCCGTCAATTCTTGTTTTCTGGCCAAAATCACCTTTGGATCGGCATAGAGCAGGATATTGATTTCATGTTTGCGAATCAATCGATAAAAAGGCGCTGTAATCTTGGGGCCTAAATTGATGTTGGCTCGCCGGCTATCGACGATATAATCAAAGTAGTAACGATCGTAGAGCAATAGCTTTCCTCTTCGATTGACAGTCCAATACACATAGGCCTGCCCCAGCAGATAATCCATCAAATAATAGACAAAACGGATCACAGAACTTACACGACTCTTGTTGGTCCCTTGTCTAGGAAGCGTAGTGGCCGCTCGTTTTTCGGCTCCTTCCTTGCCATATTTGATACTACTAAGGATAGGTAAGATCGAGGGTCTTTGCCGTAATACCACCACTTCTCGACGGTATTTTTCGGTTAGTAATTCCTTCGTTTTTTCTATGATAGTAGATTTGCCAGCTCCATCCACTCCGCTAAAGGTAATCGTGGGTTGGCTTTGGTTGAAGCTATCGATCGCAACTTGGAGGTAGTGCTTCCAGCGACTCAGACCTTTGTTTTCCCGCCTGCGCCGAACGCTTCTCTCCATCGCTTCTCGATACCAATCATTGATAAAGAGGCTCGCCTCTTCTATGTTTTCTAGCTCAAATTGGGTGGCAAACCTATCTAACACTGTAAGCTTTTCTTTCGCGTTTAAAGTCCCAAAGTAGGATTGATACTTCGCTGGTACGGGACAATTATTGAGCGTAAAAAAGGCGATCAAATAGCTAAACGAATCTGCTGTGCTCACCACCTTTATTCCCTCCTCATTTGGTGAGACCCGATCCAAGAGTTCGGCGCAGTCGAGAAAAATCAAATCCCGCCACCGCAGCTGATAAAGCAGATCCAACTCTAAGTATTCCTGATTAGAAAAAAAGACCTCTACATAACAACCATTAAAGCGAGTAGAAAACTTCACCTTATCGATGCCGGGGCCTGACTCCAGTAACTTTTGCCATTGCTTGAGTTCTTTAGGGTCGATGATCAAATCAATGTCAGAACTACTGGGGATCTCATTGAGAGAGGCATAAAAATATTTTAGCACTCCATAGCGCATCGTTTTTACCGAGCGAAATAGCCATTGCAAGAAAGCTTGGCGATGCGTAGAGCGGGGTTTATAGGCAGGAGTTTTTACTTTCATTTTTGCAATCGGTTAAAGGCGGTTTCCCAACAATCAAGCAGCCATTGTACTTGCATATGTAGTTTGGGTTCGTCCATGTAAATCCGGAGGTAATAGCTAACCACATACAGTAGGTAGCGGCGATATTGCTCTTCAAACTTGAGCTCATAGCGGTCTAACAGTTCTTGTGTTCCCGGTAGTCTTTGCGCTCTTAGGAGTTCCTTTTCGATTTGACGAGCGGATTGGTGTCGCAACAAAACCCCAGTTTGGATGAGGTAATGAAAGGCATCATAAAGTATCGGCATATCTGGTCGCGCCAATTCCCAGTCATAGACATGCAAGGCCCGATCAGATTGGTACATATTCCAAGAAGTAAAATCGCCATGAGCCCAAGCCACTTTGATCATCTCATTAGGGTCTAAGCGCCGATATTCCCTCTCTAAGGCATTGGCTAGGGTCATGATTTGTCGCGGATTGAGACTTTGATCTACAAATTCGAGCTGGCGAATTCTGGATAAATTTTGGGTGATTTCTTGGTAGTATTTTAGGTTTCCCAGCCTTGCTGAACGCTTAGTCGCAGCGTATAATTCGCTCAGCGCCCTGATATGTCCTACTGCCAACCTATTTTCTTCGCGTCCGTCCTTTGGACGTACATTAGACAATAGCACGCTGGTTTGTCCTGGGATTTGCTGTACTTCAGGTACCTTAAGGTATTGCAGGTCAAAGCCGTAGATCTGATCGAGAATTTCTGCTTCGTTTGCAACATTTTCAATTGATTGCTCGGTCAAAGGGACTTTGATGAAATGGGTAGTTTGACTCCCTCGGTTGATCGCGACGATCCCTTTTCGATTTTCACCTACGGTCCCCGTAAAGATGGCGTAGCCATTATGTTTGACCTTATTGATCGCTTCGTATAAAGCACTTTTTTCAAACTCGGCCAGCCACACTTTACCGTTTAGCAAGGGGCCTTTAAATCCTGTTTTGTAGGCAATATGAGTACCCACCTTGTAGAGCCTCGCCTTCCAATGGGCAGAGTTATACAATGCTAAATGCACTGGGTAGGTCTGCTCCGAAGGGAATATCCAGCGGATAGTTCCGTTGGGATTGCAGATATAGGAAAAGGATTGGCCCTTATGAGGCTTTTCCCAATCCAATTTCACCTCTTGGAGCATGGCCTCGGGTCCCGGTTTTGCCAAGACTTTACCAGGCACACCTTGCCAGATGTCTTTTATTATTTGGGTCTCTCTAGACTGCAACATAACGTTCATAAATTCCTGCTTTTTGTTTGTAAAAGGGACGATCGTTGGTTTTGAGGACAAACATCATCACCAAAAACAGCCACAACATGATCCCATAATTGGCATCGCCAAAAATCCCAAACTCAGTAAAGGAGTTGACCAAAATCCCGAAGATCATGCCCATGAAAATATGGCGGAGATAAGGGTCTTTTTCTCGCATAAATCCTCGAAAGGTAAATAGCATTTGACTGCCACAAACCACTGCTCCCATCATGCCCAAATTGAGTAGGAGTTGCATAAAAGTATTGTGGGTCATGGCCCCGGGAAAAGCGTGGATACTGGGAAAATTGGTATTATAGTGTATCCGCATAAAGCCAAAACCATATAGCGGTCGGTCTGTAAAACCATAGGTAAGTAGATCGTCCCAAAAAGGGAGACGTCCCGTCATGCTCATTACCTCCCCGACATCGCCATCCTTGACAAAAATGGTAAAGAAGACCACCGGTGCCGCCACCGCTCCAATCACGATAGTTGGTACAATCAATTTGGCCCGACCAGAGATCATCACAAAGTAGAGGGTAGTCATAAAAAAGCTGATCAATGAGGATCTACTTTGTGTCAAGACTAAAGCCACCAATATGATAATCCACGCAATCACCTTCCAGGTAGAAAGCCCAACTCGCATCAAATTGACATACAAACCACCCGCTCCCACTACACATAGCATCCCTAGCTCGTTGGGATTGATCACCCAACCGCCAAGGCGTTGTACTTCTCCACCGTGCGTCCCCCGAAAAAAAGTATCTGGAACCGCCACCGCTCCTACCAAAAAGGAAGCAGCGACCCACGAAATAGAGACCCAAAGGATATAATCAAAAGGGATTTTTTTGCGAATATGTGCTTGATCATTAAAGGCCAACAGCGCCTTCCAATAGTAGAGTACAAAGAAGACACACTCCAAATCCATCGCTATTTGAAGCCCCGACCATCCCGGATCGGAAGACCAAAGCAGTGAGGCAAAGCCCAGAAATAGATAAAGTAGATAGATTAAGAAGGCCAATATGTTTTCCCACTTAAAGCGTGTTTGTACGCCGTTTTGGACAATACTGCGTAGCATCAAAAAGCTAGCCCCCGTCAAAGCCGTCCGTAAGCCGGTTTTGAAGATTCGGGTGATGGTGGGATTTTCAGACACCATAAAGTAGGTGTTGATCCGGAGGATCATCACAATGATGAACAGAACAAATAAGGCCTGCCCACTTTTTTCTACTAAATGATGAGCTTTATTCATAGGCCTCGAGTACTCGTTCCGCGATGCGGTGCCAGTTAAACTCTGTCGCAACCAACTCTTTGGCGTTGTGGCCTAAGGATTTAATTTGTTGGGTTTCCCACGCTTGCTCCACTTGATGGAGGGCGTCGGTAATAGCTTCCGCGGTATTAGGATCGGCTCGCCAACCTGCTTGGTGCTCCGCAAATATGCCAGCTAGATTCGTTTCTGGACTGAGGATGCACGGTAAGCCTAAGCCTGCTGCCTCTAGGACTCCAGTCGGCATGCCCTCATTACGGGAGGTGTGGACGAAGGCATCGCTATGCGCGAGAAGGTTTAGTTTTTCGTTACCGTATTGACTGCCCCAAAAGACAATTCTGTCGGCTATCTCTCGGTCATTAGCTTCATTTTTGAGCCATTCTCTGTCTTCCCCATCGCCGATAATCCACAAATGACATCGCCCCCCTTCTTTAGCATGTGCCTGCAAAGCCGCAAAGAGCAGGTCTAGTCCTTTGGTACGAGCGTCCAATCGCCCGCAAAAGCTGATGATAGGTGCTTGGGGACGGTCCATAGGTGCCCAGTCAAAGTCTAACTCTTCCAGATTTTGACCATTGGGGATCAATACCTTGCGTTGGAGAGGTAAGAGCTTATCCACTGCGTGGAACTGCGTCTCACCGAGAAACTGAACTGCCGCCGCATTCCGCAAGATGAAAGCATCAAAAATGCGGAAATACCATTTTTTCTTGAGCGAATTTACCTGCCATGCTCCGGGCGTCAAGGCGCCATGCGGACAAACTACATAAGGCAGTTTATTGCGTACCAGCTCAAAAGCCACCCTAAAGTATACCGGAATAAATCCTCCGTGTAAATGAAAAGTTACCTCCTCCCCTTTTAGCTCCTTAATGGCTTTTTGCAGTCCTTTATCTAGGCCAAAGACGAACTTGGTGGCCTGAAAAAAACGTAGTTTGTAAGCGCGTGGTGGTACTTCTAGATTGGGCGTGGGAGTAATCCCCCAAAGGCTTACATCATGCCCAATGGCTGCTTGATGAAGCGCAAGGTTGTGCACGACCTTGTTGATCCCGTTCATGCGATCAAGACGTGCTTTGCCAAGTATAATATGGATAATCTTCACGCTTGTGAATATCACAAGCAATCCAAGTATTTAAAAGTACATTTAATGTATTATCCAACCATCAACAAACCCCTTATCTGATGGGAGTCCCTTCAGGACGGCTGAGTTGTTGTCCCCTAAATAAAGTAAGCACACCAGCGCCAACTAAGCCAAGGGTCGAGCCAATCACAGCTACTTTAGCCGTGAGAGCCAAAGGGGTACTTGCAATCTCAAATCGTTCAGACTGAGCCAGTAAGCTAGCATCTATTGCTGAGACGACTCTAATCTGATAATGCTTGGAGGCTCTCTGTTTCTCCATCATCCAACCATAGGTCAGCGTTCCCGCAGGGAGCACTACAAAATCAATCAGCTCCTCCTTATGCCATAATTCAAGCTGCAATTTAGGGTATTGAGCTAACAGGCTAAGATCCAGTTCAATAACAGACTTTTGCTCAATTTGTGCTTCTGCATTTGGATATTGAAGGAGGAAAACCTGCGACTGAACGTTCTCCGCTAGGAAGACAAAAAATAGAGATAGGGTAAAAAGCGTTTTCATGTCTGTTGTTTTACTCAATGACGCTAAAGATGATAAAAATCACAAACCTAATTGCCTTTTGGCATCTTTTTGCAAAAACATGAGTCCTAGATTGCGTGGGTATTCACAATTACTCTAAATCAAATTGAGATGAAAATTGAAATGTTTGAAGCCAGCATCGAAACAATTATGCTCCGTTTTGCATTGATGATGGCCTGTGTTATAGGAGGTATTTTAATTGATCAGCTAGCGATCGTATTGCTTTCTTTCCCATTGCTAGTTTCCTGCTTGTTGGCAGTTAAAATTAGCTTTAGCCCAGTAAAACAAGCTGCTCCTCGTCCGGCAAAGAAGCCGAGCACTTTAGTTTCCGAATAAATCATCTTTTGCCAAAGCCCAAGGGCATGGATCAATGATAATGAATCTGGAAAGTCAAAAATAAGTCCAGATTCTTCCGATAAATTTCATGTTGTACTTTGAGTCGTACGCCTAATCACCGTAAAATTGCTTTGCCGCCTCTTTGGCGGCGGCAACGGTGGTCCTCTGCCCATCCACGATACCGGCGATAAAAGCATCCTCGATGCCCATCTTTTTCGTATCCGCTAAAAAGGCTTCAGCTTCCTCAAATTTGCGAAAACGTCCTAAGACATACTTATTCATCCCCTCTTCTCTAATCTCCTGCAAACGCAGTAGCTCGGAGTCATAAGCATTGATATCAAAACGCTCAAAAGCGCCAATTTGCACTTCAAAGCCGACCACTAAACGTTCACCGACGGTTTCTAATAAAAGAGCATTTTCCTTGCGGAGAGCTTGTGTTTCTTTAGTGAGGCTATCCGATTTGGCTTGCAAATTTGCCAAACGAATTTGGTCCTTGTTATCACAGCTCAATAGCAGCAGCATGAGGAATAGGCAAAAGCAGGTATTTCGAAAAGGAAAAGCCAGAATTGTCATAGGCACGCAAAATCTTCTATCTTTCCTAAAGGTAGGGATTTGATTACGCTTGGGACGGTCTCTTATTGTATCTCTACCTTACATATGTAAGTTATAAATGGCAGAGAGCTGGAAAATCATAGCCAATCCGATTGCGGGTGGCGGGAGATGGTCGATAAAAAAAGCACGGATAGAGGCGCATCTTCGCAAAAACGAGCTGGCTTTTTCGTGGCACTTCCCGCAAGGTTTTAAAGAGCAACAGCGCATCATTGAGGATTTGTTAGCAGCTGGTCATCGGCATTTTATCGCTGCGGGAGGGGACGGAACCCTCCACCATATTGTCAATAGTTTTATGCGGCAAACAAAGGTCTCGACTCATAATATTTTTTTGGCAGTCCTACCTTTGGGAACTGGTAATGATTGGGTAAAAACCCACCATATCCCCAAAAGTATCCGTAAAGCCGTTGCGATTATTGCGCGAGGAAATAGCAAAATGCAAGATATAGGACTGATCAAATACCAAGAGAGGGGACAAATAGCGGAACGCTACTTTTGCAATGTAGCAGGTACCGGTTTTGAGGCGGAAGTAGTCAAGGCAAGTTTGCGGCTAAAAAAAGGAGGGCTTAAAGGGACGGTACTCTATCTGGCTTTGGTTTTTCGCACTTTATGGTCTTATGTTACGCTTTCACATGCTGTGAACGATCAGTCGGCTAAGCCCATGCTTCTGACCACCATTGGCCTTTGTCGCTACAATGGAGGGGGCATGCAATTGGTACCTGATGCCGATCCTTTTGACGGCAAGTTTGATTTTACTACCATCGGTGATCTCAGTCGTGGGGAAGTGATCAGACATCTCATCAAGTTGTACAACGGGAAGATTTATACGCACCCCAAGGTCGGTTTTGAGCGATTGACTGAGCTGGATATAGATGGCCCCACTCCCCTGCCTATCGAAGCCGATGGAGAATTTATCGGTTACAGTCCAGCTAGCTTCCATATTTTACCGGGCCGTGTACGCTTTATTGTACCTTAGTCTGGAAACTTTCTCGCTACCTTTCGTAAGTTCAATTATGGATCAAACAAGTCTTAGTCATACTTCTCTCCTTCCTTTGGTCAATCAGCTATTTGATCTCGAAAAAAAACTCAACAAATTAGAAAACGGCCAAAAAGCGCAGCGTAACCTTCGTCGCATGAGAGAGAGTCTAGAGGACCTAGGACTTTTTTTTCATGATCCCCTTGGGGAACGCTATGATGAAACCCGTACCGATTGTGAAGCCTCTATCGCTGGCGAATACAGCGAAAATTTAGTGATCACAGAGGTACTAAAACCCATCATACACCTCAAAGAAGGCCCTTCTGTACAACTTTTGCAATTGGGGCTCGTCATTGTAGCAGCAAAACAAAGTAAATGATCAATTTCGGTATAGACCTGGGAACGACCAATTCGGCCATCGCCAAATTTGAAAAAGGTCAAGTGGTAATCTTTCGCAATCCCATCGGTCAAAAAGACACCTTGCCATCCGTTGTCGCTTTTCGTCAAAATCGTATAGTCGTAGGCGACAAGGCCAGAGAATATTTAGCCAAGGCGCCTAAGCGCGTTATTGGTTCATTTAAGCGTAAGATGGGTACCAATGAAACCTATCAGGTGGAAGGGGTACAAGGCGCTATAAGCCCGGCGGATTTATCTGCTTATGTGCTCAAAGAGCTCAAAAACTTTGTCCATACAGGAGAGAAAGTAGAATCGGCGGTGATTACCATCCCCGCTTCCTTCGATACGGTGCAATCCAATGCTACCCGCAAAGCCGGGGAGTATGCGGGTTTTGAATCAGTTAAGCTATTGCAAGAGCCAATTGCGGCCAGTTTGGCCTACGCCAATCAGGACGAAGCCGATAAGTTTGAAGAAGGCCAATGGCTGGTTTATGACTTGGGAGGAGGCACCTTTGATGTAGCCCTCATCAAGATCCATGATGGCGAAATGCAGGTCCTTGACCACGAAGGAGACAACTTCTTAGGAGGAACTGACTTTGACCAAGCAATTGTAGAACAATTACTTATCCCGCATTTGGAAGAAAAAGGCAAGTTCGAAGATTTGCTAAATCAAATGCGTTCCGCCAGCGGAAAATACAACGGCCTCTATCACAAATTGCTTTTACTAGCAGAAGATGCCAAAGTCCAGCTCTCGACGCAGCCAGATGCTGAAATCGAATTTGAGACCGAAGATGATGAAGGCAATGAGCTTGAAATCCTCTTCACCATTAAGCGAGCAGAGTTTGAGGCCATTTTGGCGCCCTATCTCGAAAAAACCCTCGAGATGATGCGCAATATTGTGCAGCGAAACTCCCTAAATCCTGAGCAACTCAAATTTGTCTTAATGGTTGGGGGTTCAACTTACATCCCTTATGTGAGGGAGCAAGTCGCCCAACAGCTCAATATTGAGGTCAATACTCGCATCGACCCCACTACTGCCGTGGCGGTAGGAGCAGCCTTCTATGCGGGTACACAAAGTACTAAGCGTTCGGCCCCAGCCGTAGAAATCCCCATGGGAGACACGCAGTTTCAGGGCATACAGGTAAAAGTAGCTTATCAAAAAGCTACCCAAGAGCTGACCGAGTACTTTACCGCCAAGTTTGAAGGCAAAACTGAAGGTCTTTTTTACCGCATTACCCGTGGTGATGGAGGGTTTGATACAGGACTCAAGCCTTTGCAGGAGCAGATTGAGGAAGACCTACCCCTTGTCAAGGATACCTTTAATACCTTTAGCTTACGCGTCCTCGATGAGCAAAACAACTCATTGCCGCTAGATGTACCCGCTATTGGGATTACGCAAGGACGATATAGCGTAGTCGGTCAGCCGCTGCCCAATGATATTTGCCTAGAGGTAGATGATGTAGAAAATCTCACTACTGTACTTGAGGTGGTTTTTGAGAAAAATACCGTCTTGCCGGTCCGCAAGACGATCACAAAGCAGATTACTCGGACCATTGCTAAGGGCTCGAATGAGCATTTGACGATTTCAATCGTTGAAGGACCTGGCACTGCTTTACCAGCTGCTAATCAGACGATTGGCTTTATCCGAATCTCTGGTACTGAGTTAGAGCGCGATTTGATTGCTGGTTCTGATGTGGAGATCACCTTGGAGATGAGCGAATCACGAGACTTGAGCATTCAAGCTTACTTGATGATGACGGACCAAGAGTATGAAAATGCTTTTAGTCCTTCGGAGCGAGCGGTAAACGTTCCGCGACTAGCGGAAGAACTCTACGCTCTCGCCGACAAGATCCGCAAGGAGATCGAAGAAGCAGAAATGCAAGACAATTATGAGACGGCGCAAAAACTAGTCGATCTCGAATATGAAATTTTGGACATTGCCGACAAATGTAAGCGTCTGAAGGAGGATGACGTAACGGATACCAAATTCCAACTCGAAGACCAAAAGCGTAAAATCGCGCGCAAGGTCGACGAAATCACCCGTGATAAATACCTTATTCGCGTAAAGCAGGAGTATTTTAAGGTGAAGCGTGAGATGGAAGATGTCTTGGAGTATTATACGCCAGGCGAAGAAGATCAAAAGCTCTTCACCAAAATGATGAATGAAGAGAAATCGACTTTATCCACCAATAGTACGCTCAAGATACAGGAATTGATCAATCGCGTTAGGCGCCTGAGCTTCCGCATTAAGTGGAACAACAGTAACTTCATTCGAAATTTCTTCATGCAGCTGCGCAATGGTTGGTATGGCACCTTTACTTCGCCCGCGAAGGCGCAAGATTTGATCAGACAGGGAGATCAGGCCATCGAAGTGGGCAATGATGCGCGCCTCAGACAGGTGATCAATGCCTTGTTGGCCCTCTTGCCTCCGGCAGCCCGTAATCAAATCAATTCGGGTGGCACAGGAATTGGATAAGCCCTAGAAGATTTATTATTTTCGTGCCCCTACGAGCTGCCCTCGTAGTTCAAGGGATAGAATAGGAGTTTCCTAAACTCTAGATCCAGGTTCGAGTCCTGGCGAGGGCACAGATTGATAAAATCCTAAAATAGGAGAAAGCTTCAGACACCTAAGTTGCTGGAGCTTTCTTTTTTTTATTAGCCCCTTTTTCAAAAGTCCAAATCCACCACTTTTTCCTTGGGTTTTTCCAACTCTAGGAGGCAATATCCCTCTTTAAAGTATGGAAAGACTTTTAAAAATTAAAGGAGTAAAACCCGTCCTTTGGGTACTCACCGTTTTATTTACTGCCATCATTTTCACCTCTTGGTGGGGAGAACGCATCCCTTCAACTGCCCAGGGTATCAAGGTCGATACATGGGAACAAAACGAGGAGGGACAACCCATAGTAGAGCATGTAAGTGGCTGGACTTGGTACAATCCGGTTCGATATGAAATCATCAAATATGCTGGAGAATATCAAGAGTGTAGCGGCAATTTCACCTTCTTTACCCAAGAAAAACTTCCCGTTCAGGTATCAGTATCGACCTTTGTACGACCCATCAGAATGCAAGCTGGTAAAATCTACCAATCTTATCGTGTAGGTCCCAAGGAGTTGTATTCTACCTTGGTCAATCGTTTGATCAATGACGCGGTCAAAAAAGCAGGAGAAGGCACCCCTACTGATAAGCTAGGTTCATTTACAGACCTACAGTTGGCCATTAACCAACAGCTAGATAAATCTCTACCAGCAGAATTCTTGGAGCAAAAAAATACGGTCGTAACTGATATCGTATTACCACAAGAGATTGCGGTTTCTGTAAGAGCCAAGATCAAAGCTGCCGAAGAAATCGCCAACCAGAGACAGCAAACGGCTCTGCAAGAGGAGACCAACAAGCGTACCCTTATGGAAGCGCAAGGTGAAACTGCGGTACGCAGAGAGCGAGCCAATGCCACCGCCATGGCGATCCAAAAGGAGGCTAGTGAGCTGACAGAACTGCAAATCCGTAAGATGTGGATCGATAAGTGGGACGGTAAACTTCCGACCTATGTAACAGGCGATCAGATGCAGATGCTCATGCAGATGAAAAAGTAATCTCGCCTTCCAACCCTTGGGTAAAAGGCAGGTCTTTATTATAAATATCAGAATTTTTCATAGCAAATAAACCCGGGCGGCCTATAGGGCCGCTGGGTAAATATTACCCTTACACACAACGCTCAAATGTCGATCACTCGTCTAGCGCTGGATCATCGGACCTGGCGACGCATGCTTTATGTCTCAGAACTAACGGGTCGTTTGGATCCCTACCCGGGAATCGAACAGATCAGTTGGGTACTGAAAGATCCAAAAGATCGCGACATAATGCGTCGACACTACATTATCCAGCCCGGAGAACAAGTTTTTCCGGAGAGAGAAGTAGGCCGTCATGCGGTGGATTTGGCCCAAGCTCGCAAAGAAGGTTTTCATCTTGAATACGTTCTACAAGAATTGCGACAAATCCTGACTGTATTTCAACCCACGCTGATCGTATTTGAATGGGAGCTCACCAAACATCTGTTTAGGGAAGCCCCCATCGCTGAAAACCAATGGGATGAGGAGGAAGTGTCGTCTGTCTTCTGTGTGCGAGCTAATGCAGACAAACTTCCTTCCTTCCCCCCTTACCGGGGAACGCTAGAAGGTATGAGTCGTCGACTCTTGGATCGAGAAATATTCGGTTCTGACGGCAGCCATTACCTAGAAGCCCTCTGGGATTGTTATCTCAAGGTTTTTGAAAAAACCAAGTGGATGCAAGGGCCTATCAATCAAGCCTAAACAACAATGTGGAACGAATTACTACATAGCCTCAAACACAGTCAATATCAGATTCAAATTGCCTTGCCTGAGTTAGTGGCCCCAGACCTATTGGGCGTATTGCTCCAATCACAAAAACGGGGTGTTCATATCCAATGGCTTTTGGAGGATGATAAGCTAGCCCAAAGTAGCACCTCTGTGATCATTCAAAGCATGTTGGCTCAGCAAGCCGAATGTTGGTCTACTCCACAACTGGGGGAGTATTTTATCATCGTCGATCATCAGACGGTTTGGAGCAGTGCCTTTCCTTGGGGTGGCGCTTATGGCAAGGATGATCCTTGGGCCAAACTGAGCAAAATAGAGACTTGGGAGCTAGTGCAGGCTTACCAATACCGTTGGCTGCGTATGGTCTCAGAGGCTAAGGCCTCCTTCGGAGAACGCCCATTCTTTTCGCTTAGCAGCGACAAACCCAATCTCAAAGCTGGTGATAGCTGTCAAATCTATTGGGATGCCCCTTTGGGCAGTGAAGTGATCATTAGCCCAGAGATTGGCAGCGTTCCGGCACGGGGCAAAAGAAAGGTTATCGTCGAACAAGACACCCACTTCAAACTAGCTGCAAAATATCAAGGCAAAAACTACCAGAGTCATTGTTTTGTAAAGGTCCAGAAAGCTCCTAGCGTACTTTTCGAAGCAGACAATAAAGTTTGCAGCCCAGGAGAAAACGTCAGGATTTGGTGGCATGCAGATCAAGCCATAGGCTTAGAGATCAGTATGCTTGGACGAGTCCCCAATGTGGGGCAACATCGCTTTCAAGTGATGGAAGATACTAGCATAAGCCTCCTAGCGATTGGCGCTAGGGAAAACATTGCACGCACACTACACATACGCATCAAGTGATACTACTCTCCTTCGGAGAACGATTATTTATACCATTATGAAGAAGCTTAAAGAATTTTTCTGGTTTTGTGCCGGGGCCAACAAGGAAATCCTCCATCGTTGCCCCACCGAGCAGGCCAAATACATGGGCATCGGTGGCACCATCTTATTTACCGCCATCATGGCGGGTTTGGCAGGAGGCTATGCTTTTGAAAGTGCCTTCGGCGATCCTAGACTTTCGATACCCTTTGGTATCTTCTGGGGTTTGATGATCTTCAACCTCGACCGCTATATCGTATCCAGTACCGGAAAAGGGGATGGTACGAGCAAGATCACCCGAGATGAATGGACAAATGCTCTACCCCGCCTCGCCATGGCAGTATTACTCGGCTTTGTAATTGCTACGCCCCTTGAGCTACGTCTCTTCGAAAAAGAGATCAATATGGAGATCGAAACCCTCAAACAAGAGCGTCGCGCCGAGGCTCGTGAGCAAATCAGTGGCAATTACGGAGAGGTAGAAGAGCTAGAACTCAAAGTGGTGGAATATGAAACCGCCCTCGCCGCCAAAGGCGCTGCTAGAGATGAAGCTTATCAAGCCATGATCGCCGAAGCCGAAGGCATGGCAGGTAGTGGAAAGCCTGGTGTGGGCAAAATCTATCGTCAGAAAAAATCTCAGTACGAAAAGCAGGAGCGAGAATACCTAGAGTTAAAGGCTAGTACCGAAAAGAAAGTCGAAAAGCTCGAAGCAAGGATTCAAAACTTCAAGCAATCACAAGACGAAGAGGTAGCCAATATTGATAACATTGCCGGGCAGTATGATGGTTTGATGGCCAAGCTAGAAGCTTTCAATAAGCTTACCGCTCGCTATCCAGCCATGAACATTGCGAAATGGATGATTTCGATCATGCTGATCCTGATCGAAATTGCGCCCATCCTCTTTAAGATGATGACGGAGCGTGGCCCCTATGATGACATCGTAGAGCGCATGAAGCACATCACCCAAGTACAGGAGATGGAAGCGATCAGCAAGGCCAATGCCGAAACTCAAACTAATATTGCCTTAGCAGAGGCTGAAAACGAAGCCCGCTTACGCATCGAAATGGAAAATCAAGAGGAGATCATGGCCATGATGGCCGAAGCTCAAATTCGCCTAGCCCGCGAAAAGATCGCGGAATTTTGATGATTGTTGCTAAAACAAAAATGCCAGGGCAAAGCCTTGGCATTTTTTGTACTGTCTATTTCGCCATTATCCCATGCCTTTGCTCAAGGCGATTGCTCTTTGGCGAGCGGCTTCGAGCCCAGCATGGATTTTTTGAAGCATATCATCTGAAGCAAATTGCTGCATACCCGCTTCGGTTGTACCTCCACGAGAAGATACTCTCCGGATCCACTCTTCACAGTCGAGACTGTTGCGATTGAGGAGATTGATAGAACCCAAGAAGGTCTGCCGAACCAACAACTGTGCCTCTGAGTCCGAAAATCCCATCTCGCGAGCGGTTTGCATCATCGCATCCATAAAGAAGAACACAAAGGCAGGACCGCTACCTGAAATAGCCGTAGAGGCATCTATCAAACCTTCCGAACCAGTATGAAGGGTTTTTCCAGTCGTGTTGAGTAAATTTTGGATGGTGAACACCTCCAGCTTACTAACGTTCTGCGAAGTAGTAAAAACCGTCATCCCCTGCCCCACTTGTGCGGGAAGATTGGGCATGGCTCGGACCACCCTATCCACTCCAAGGCGCTCCTGAATCACTTCTAATTGGATCCCTGCCATGATCGAGAGGATAATCTGATCAGATTGCACAAATGGCTTCAAATCATCGGCCAAGCGCAGGAAATCCTGTGGTTTTACGCCTAATACGATCAATTCTACCTGTGAGACGATCTCACTAGGTTCCAACAACAAAGGATGGGCTGAGAGTCTAGCCACTGACTCTGCTTTGGCCTGGTTATGATCGATAAAATACAGGTCTTCACGTTTGACGACGGATGCGTCCACGAAACTTTGTCCATAGGTCAGGCCCATATTGCCCGCCCCGATAATGAGGACTTTCATAAAATCTTGATTTGAGCTAGGTCTTAGCTTACTACCACTTTGTAGATTCGATACCCGCCATCTTAAGGTGGTCCCAATATTCTGGATAGGACTTTTCTACCACTTCTGGGTGCTTGACCAAGAGTTCTTCTTGTCGCAGTGCCAAAGGAGCAAAGGCCATGGCCATACGGTGATCTTCGTAAGTCTCCACTGATTTCTCACTGGGTCGTGCGATTCCTTCTACCGTACAATCATCACCTTCGACTTTCATATCGACACCAAATTTGGCCAATTCAGTCTGCAGGGCGTGGATACGATCAGTCTCCTTCACCCTAAGAGTATGTAGGCCTGTCATAAACACAGGAATGCCGGTAGCCGCACTAACGACTGCCACAGTTTGGGCCAAATCAGGCGTATCAGTAAAGTCGATATGCAAAGGCTTCTTGCGAGCCTTGAGTTTCTTTTTGGTGAGTTGGGCCCCTTCTTTAGTAAATCGGGTAGATACTCCGAAGTTGCGCATGATTTCACGAATTCCTTGGTCTCCTTGCCAAGAATCCCGACGAAGACCTTCTAAGAAGACTTCCCCTTCATCAGCCAAGGCCAGCATACTATACCAATAACTAGCCGCAGACCAGTCAGATTCAATGGTATAGCTATTTTCCTGGTACTCAGATTCTGGGACTTTGATGCTTCGCTCTCCTACCCACTCAGTTTCGACCCCAAAATGAGCCATCAACTTGCGGGTCATCTCGATGTAGGGACGTGAAGTTATATCGCCATCCAGATCAATCTGCAGGCCCTCCTTGAGGTAAGGAGCAATCATCAAAATAGCCGTAATAAACTGACTACTGATGTTACCCTGCATCGTCAGAGCACCGCCATCGAGTTTGCGGCCTTGGTTGACAATATGCAAAGGCGGGTAGCCTTCTTGATTACGGTAATTGATTTCGGCTCCGAGGCTCCGCAATGCATCCACAAGCGCTCCAATCGGGCGCTGGCACATCCGAGGCGTACCCGTTAGTATTTGATCACGCCCTACCGCACTGCAAAAGGCAGTCAGAAAGCGCATAGTGGTACCAGCATCAATTACATCCAGTACAAGACCTTCAGAATTGAGGAGGCGTATCATGGTTTGAGTATCTCGGGCAGACGAAAGATTGTCTAATGCAATTTTTCCTCCACTTAGAGCCTGAATGATCAAGGCACGATTGCTCTCACTCTTTGAAGCGGGCAAAGCAACACGCGTATGTAGTTTTTTGGACTTGGCCTTTAGCGAAATCATCTAATCTGATTTTCCCTCTTTCTAATCGTTATCGCGTAGGGGGCTAGAGGGCGCAAAATACACAAACCCCACCATATCAAAAGCCTTTTTACAAAAAAATCCGTCTCTAAAATCACAATCTAATTTCCTTGCTTAGGCAGAAAGAAAAAATTGTGCTGCTCATGTGTTTGGGAATCAAAGCTTTGTAGTTCTTTACCCACTAAGACATAAGGAGCATAATCCAATTGACCTAACATCTTCAGACAATTGTCGCGGTTCTCATTAGGCCAGAGCTCCATATAAATGATCGGTTGGTCTTCTGTAATCAACTTGAGGGCCCCCTTAAGGACATACTGCTCGTAGTTTTCTACATCCATTTTGATAGCAGCGATTGGCTTATCTCGAGTGGCCAAGACCTCGTCCAAAACCACCTGCGCTACCCTATATTCTTCTGAGTCTGTATCATAACCATCAATGGTTTCATGTACAATATGACTCAGGCCTTGCATTCTAACTCCCTGCATGAGAGGCATTTGCATTTTTACCGATCCATTTTCAGGTCCTAAAGCCAATTGATTGAGTTCTACATTTGACACCTTCATAAAGCGACAAATGGCTGCTAAAGCTTTGAAGTTTTCTGGTACTGGCTCAAAGGCAATTACTTTACCCTGCGGGGAACGCTTAGCCATCAAGACCGTCATGATGCCAATGTTAGCACCAATATCGAGCACATGGGCCTCATGGGACAACATTCCAAGGAAATAAATAAAGTCACCTTCCTTATCCGGACCGTCTAAATGTAAAGTCTTGATCTTGAACCAAGAAAACCACAACAAATAACGATCAAAGCCTAGAAGCCGCTGGAGAAGACTTTGGATTAGCTTTTTCATCGGCGCAATTTACGCAAAATCTTACCCCAGCCTATGCACTTACAATGGATACTCGCTTATTGCGTTGATATAAAAAAGCCGATTCCCTATTTTAGTAGTATGAAACACCTTTGCCTTTTCACCATGAGAACAGCCCTCGTTTTACTATTTGGGCTTTTGATGTTTTCGACTAGTACAGCACAGACGGAAAGAGAACTATTGAAAAGAGGCCTAAATAGATTAGAAAATCAAGACTTCACGGGAGCGCTCAAGGATTTTGATATGGTCATCAAGCTCAATCCGATGAACGATATGGCCTATTTCAATCGAGGTTGTTCCAAGCAATTTTTGGGCGATCACCCAGGTGCGATTCAGGACTTTAGCCTTGCCTTAGATATCAATCCTGCTAATCCAGAAGCTTATTACAATCGTGGTCGTAGTCGTCTCGGTTTGGAGGACTATCTGGGGGCCATGCAAGACTTTAATGTCGCGATCTCTGGCAAAGCCAAGGACGATCGTTATTACCATTATCGTTCCAAAGCCAAAAGCGGTCTCGGAGATTATCTCGGGGCTATTCAAGATTTAAACGCCGCCATTCGGATCAATAAAAAGGAGATGAAATACATCTACGAGCGAGCCGAAAATTACATCCTCTTCAAGGATTTTGCTTCGGCCATTAAAGATTTAAATCTCGTTGTGAAGCAACGTCCGCGTGATCCAGGTGCTTATTCTGCTCGAGCAGAGGTTAAATTGCTGGGCGGAGATAGAGTGGGCGCTTGCTTGGATTGGAGTAAGGCCGGCGAACTGGGAGATGTCAATGCCTACGCCAAGATTAGAGAGAATTGCAACTAATTTGAGACTTGTATTTAAGCGGACTGCTGCGCAGAACGCTTATCTCTAAAATAAGGAAAGCGATGCAGCATGCTGTATCGCTTTTTTTTGTGTTTGATCTTTTTTGCCCCCACCAAAGCCAGAAAAGGTTTTACAAACCAAAGGTTTATCCCCCTTCGGAGAGGGATTTAGGGGGAGGAATATATCTTGTAGTTATAATGCCAAGCGTTCTGCGAAGCAGAGAGGATAAACAAAGGTCCCTCGACTAGCGGGATGACGCCTAAAGAACGAGCGCCCCAGCCTGAGAAAAGCCCACTATCATGCTGAGCTCCGCCGAAGCAACTCGAGGGACAAGCGTTCTGCGAAGCGGTAAACCTAAAACTCATCGCTGCTCATCTGGATTAAGTGCCCAATACGTCGCCTCAGGGGTCGCAAGACCCAATTTATACTCCGGTTTGATGGTATTTAAGATCCCCGGACGTTGCATACCCGGAAGTACTTGTACATCGTAAATCTCATCTACGGAGGACATATAACGGATCTCTCCTACCCTAGCCCCACTCGGCAAGTGGACAATCATCACCCCTGCATGGTCAGACATATCTGCAATCGGTAAATGCGCGAAGGTAGAAGAGTTTTTTCGCAGGCGAGAAACTCCTACAAAGGCATAATCGCCCATAAATGCCATCCCACGGACAAAAGCATTGAGCTTAGCAATCACCTCCCAAGTCCCCTTGCTAGGATCCAAGCGGGCCAGTTCCCCAGTAGCTGAGAACAAAACCAAAAGCTGCTCCTGCCATAAGCGTGGGGAATGCGGCATCGGCATATTCTGGATACAAATCTCATTGCTGGGTACATCCATCAAAATGCCGCCCCGCGTTACATTGGCGCGCCAGCTCTGAGGCTGATTACCCGTCCCAAAAGCGGTTACAAATTTGGGCAAGCCGTTTTGCATAGCCATCCCATTGAGATGGCAACGATCTTCAGAAGCCAAAGCATCGATAAAATGAGGCTTCCAGACAGGCGTGAAACTGTAACTATCATCCACTTTGATCAAACAGGAGAAGGAAGTATTTACCCCATACAATCCATCTGCCCCAAAGTCCAAATCATGCACATCAATCCGACCGGTATAATAAGTCGCCCGTGGCATGTAAAGTGCATCATAGGTCTGTGGGTTACGTGGATAGTGCGAGGCCAACATAGGAGAATTAGCCAAGACAACTACTTCATCCTTGGTGGCAATGGCCATTTTGGAACCGTGCAAGGCGATGCCCATGGGATTATGGAAGGTCCTAGGTAGTTGGACTAACTTCTCATTATTGGCAGCGCTAAGGAAGATGAGTTTCCCAGCTTGATAAGTGCTAAGGGCCAAAGTGCACCCAAGTTGCTGCAGCAACTCGGGTACATTTGGCGTATAGCTCATACTAAAAGGCGCAGGAGCCTGATTCATATTATTGCTTTACAAACTTACGGATGAAGCTAGTACCTTCAGCCTGAATTCGTAGGAAATAAACACCTTCTGGCATTTCTGCCAAATCCAAGGTGTAGGATTGTACAAATTGGTTAACTTCTTCTAGCTGCACCAATCTACCGCTCAGGTCGAGGACTTCAACGCTTTCAAAGGAAATCAGTTGAACAAAATCCAAACGAACTTGGCTGCTTACAGGATTGGGATAAAGTTTCATGCTTTGCGCAAAGGCAGGCAAATCGATATTGGTACAATTGTCAACCGTAAGCGTAAAGGTCTCTGTACTTTGATCGGTACCATCTGAGGCCGTAAGGGTGATATCGACCGGTCCGGTAAAACCATTGACTGGATCCGCAAAAAGAGTGAAGGTCGGGCTCGCCCCCCCTATCACAATGGCATTGTTGGGCAAAAAGGCCGTATTGCTAGAAGCGGCTGTCAAAGTAATAGGGTCGCCGTCAGGGTCGGTGACGGTGACGTTGATAGGTCCAAAGGGAAAGTCCAAACAGGAGTTTTGATCGCCAATCGGGCTGATCACTGGAGGGTCATTGCAGACATCAACCTGTACCACTACCGTCCGCGTACTGGTCGATATCCCATCATCTGCCGTCAGGGTCAAAATCGCACTGCCAGACTGACCTGCTAAAGGCACCGCTGTCAAATCATAATTGGGTGTACTGCCTGTGATCTGAATATTACCATCGGGTATCAAGGCCTGATTATTTGAGCTAGCCGTTATGCTAAGCGGATCACCATCAGGATCATCAAGCGTAAAGGACACTGGACCAAATACTTCATCCACGCAAATCAAACCCGCGCCAATCGGACCAAATACTGGAGGAGTATTACAGAGATTGACTTGCACATTGAAGCTAAAACTACTGGTCGGGCTAATACTGTCATTGGCCACTACAGTAATCTGAGCCGTACCAATTTGCCCCAGTACACTGATGGCCTCTATGGTAAAGTTAGGCGCGGTTCCTGAAATCTGGATATTGCCGTCCGGAATCAAGGTTTGATTATTAGAAGTAGCCGTGAGGCTGAAGCTATCATTGTCAGGATCACTAGCCGTGAACGCTAAACTCGAGATCGTATCACCGCTACAAATCGTCTGATCACTAGGACCGCTCAAAACTGGCGAGCTATTACAGAGGCTGTAAGTAGCCATGAAGCTAGTGGTGGTAGTATCCATACCATCACTCACATTTAGTGTTATGGTTGTGCTACCCGTTTGCCCCATGGTGGGAATACCTGTCAGCTGATAGTTGGGCGCCATACCACTAATCTGAATATTGGCATCCGTCAGTAGGGCCTGATTTGAGCTGGTGGCAAACAGACTCAGAGGATCTCCATTGGCATCACTGGCATTAAACATGATCGGCCCGATGGTATCTCCCAAACATAGTGTTTGATTGGCTATCGTACCTACTGTCGGAGGTATATTACCCACTGGTCCAGCCACATTTTCATAGTACTGTAGATTGCCATAGATTTCGCCAATCAGGACATCGAGATCTCCATCTCCATCCAAATCTCCTGCAGAGACAAAAGAAATATTGTAACCCGCCTGCAGTCCAAAGGGATTGGTTTGTACAGCTCCAAAGGCTGGTGCCATTTGCGTACCTGTATTTTCGTAATACTTGACATCACCATAATACTCGCCCGCCAAAATATCCAGATCACCATCCCCATCTAAGTCTGTCATTCGGGGATGCATAAAATCCTGAGTTGAGGCAGTCAAGCCAAACGGATTGGCCTGGGGAGCGGCAAAAGCAGGAGCGGTCTGGGTACCAGTGTTCTGGAAGTATTGAAGATTACCGTAGTATTCCCCTACGATCAGATCATAATCACCATCTCCATCTAGGTCTCCAAAGGAGGGAAAGGCATAATCAAAAGTAGCGGTGAGGCCAAAAGGGTTTTGCTGGGGCGTAGCAAAGGCAGGGGCAGTATTCGTACCGGTATTTTGGTAGTACTGTAGGTTGCCATAATACTCCCCTACTAACAAATCCAGATCACCGTCCATATCCAGATCCGCAAAGGTCATGGAGGCGAAATAATAAGCAGACTGAAGGCCAAAAGGATTGGTCTGAGGAGCTGCGAAGGTAGGTGCCATCGCAGTGCCGGTATTCTGGAAATATTGAATATTACCATAACCAGTGCCGACAAAAAGATCCAAATCGCCATCCGCATCGATATCCACCATAGTAGGAATCGAAAAATACTGACCCGCAGTGAGACCAAAAGGATTTTGTTGCGGAGGATTGAAGCTTTGTGCTTGGAGGTTGTTTTGCAATCCAAGACCTAGCAATGCGGCTACTAGCGCAGGTTTGGCCCAGTTGAGATGGCCCGCTGCGCGGAACGCTTGTAATCGTGCTTTTAGCTTTTGAAGCCATTTTTGGCGGGTTTCAGCAGTCATCTGCCACCACCTACCCTCTTTGAGCCAACGTTCTAGCTTTGACTCAAGATTGAGGATCTGCCGCCTTTTGCGGGCAAAATGAGGAAAAGATTTGTGCATATAAGGATTGAGTTTAGTTTGAAGACGTAAAATATCCCTTCATCCGCTGTATCAATAGGTAAAATTACTCCCTATGTTTTTTTTCCTATCCACTATGTTTGAATTGAAATTATCCGTAATTTTGCCGCTCTGTTCACATAAAGTAAAATATAAAACCTCATCATGCCTAAAATGAAAAACAATTCTGGGGCCGCAAAGCGTTTTAAGAAAACCGCCTCAGGGAAGTTCAAAAGAAAGCATGCTTTTAAGAATCACATTCTTACTAAGAAGTCCAAGAAGCGTAAGCTGAAACTTCGGCATTTTTCTACTGTTCACGAAACAGATCATGACCGCATCCAAGCGATGTTGCCTAACATGTAATTTTTTTTAATCCAGTAGAACGTATTAACGAAAAAGAAATATGCCTCGTTCAGTAAATGCAGTAGCTTCTAGAGCTCGTCGCAAAAAAATGATGAAACATGCGAAGGGCTACTTCGGTCGCAAAAAGAATGTTTGGACCGTAGCAAAAAACCAAATCGAAAAGAGCTGGCTATACGCCTTCCGTGATCGCCGTAATCGTAAGCGGGCTTTCCGCCGTCTTTGGATTCAGCGTATCAACGCAGGGGTTCGCCAATACGATATGAGCTATTCAGTATTCATCGGCCTGCTCAACAAAGCTGATGTACAACTTAATCGCAAAGTATTAGCTGATCTTGCAATGAATCATCCCGAAGCTTTTAAAGCTGTTGTTGATTCAGTTAAGAAGTAATTTAGCTTTCACGACATAAAAAGCCCCTCTTGTTTGGCAAGAGGGGCTTTTCTTTTGGGGATGATCGTTCTGCGAAGCAGGATGGATAAACAAAGGTCCCTCTACTAGCGCTCGGGAAGTCAAACTGGGGATTGTCAGCTTAAGCTTACACAAACCAATTGTCATCCTGAGGGCCGCCGAAGCAAATCATAAATGATCGTTCTGCGAAGCAGCTCATAAACAAAAGCTACTCATTGAGAATCGTAATTCCATCCTCCGTAAACTGACCGATATTGACATACTGATTGCTCTGCTCGCGGTCAAAATTGAAATTGACATGTAAGCTTTTAACTGTCGAAGCGATTCGCAGATAAGTGTCAAAGCTCATAGGAAGCTCTGGGTTGTAGGTCTTGAGGCTTTTGATCAGAAACTGCCCGATATCATAGCCTTGCACCACTTCTTCAGTAGGAGGTAGGTTGTAACGGCTGCGATATCTAAATACGAAGTCCTGATACTCATCAGAAATCTTGTTTGGTAGATAGGAGGAGGTAAAGATCAAGTTAAAATCCTCTTTGATATCACGGTCCAAGGCTTCGTAGCGGGAATAAAAGTGGGGGGAGCCCATTAGCGCAATATCCTCTTTGCCGTCTCGTTTGAGAAGATTGACGATCAGACTCGAGGCTTCTTCATTACTGGTAATCGGTATGTACACACCATCGCCTTTTACTTTGTTGACTAAGCGAGGAATATCTTCTTTGGCATCCTCAAAATCACGAGAAAAGCTCAAGGTATCGACAGAGCCGCCTAAAGCCTCAAAGGTTTCACAAAAGCCACTCATCAATTGTTGAGCACCAAAACCATTGTCGGTAAAGACACTCACTTGTTCGAGGGCCAATTCATTGCGGGCATATTCGGCTAAGCGAACCCCATGCGTCTCCGCCGCAGGATGCGCTAAAAAGGTAAAGGCTTTATTTTGAGTTAGGGCTGAAGAAGCACTAAAGGGGATCAGTTGTACGGTCTGGTTGGCCTCAGCCCACGCAGAAATCACGCTAGTTGATTGGGCAAAAATCTCACCGAGGATCATCTGAGGTTGTAAACGCTCTAATTCATTTAGCTGAATCTTGATAAGGTTGGTGTCTCTTTGCGTATCAAACACCTTGAGATAGAGTTTTTTACTGCTGTTGCGATTAAAATCTTCTACGGCTAAGCGGATGCCTTCATAAAATTCCAAGGAGCGAACACTTTGGCTTGGGATTTCATCCAAATAAGCAATGGAAGGGCGATTGAGATAAAGCGGAAGAAATATTGCGATTCTTACGATATTAGGTTCAAACCAAGTGTTGTCAGCTTGTTGATCACTCCCTTGGGGAAAGAAAGCGTTGAGCCAAGCCGAACTATCGCCGCCTTCCTCTAAATAGGTATTATATAGTTTTTTGCCTACTTCTGGAATCTGGTTTTGCACCTTGCGATACACCAATGGTTCTAGCACCATGAGCTTTTCTTCAGGCTTAACGCGGCGGTAAAAAGCCTCTACATCTTGCTCCTCAGAATCATAAAAAAGCTGTTGCCGTAACGCATCCAGCGCTAGTTTTTTCATACTGGCGTCAGTCGTTTCGGCCGCAAGATCAACCAATTCAAAAAGCCCTCTGAGACGAGCCGGCGGATGATTGCTCCTTTGTAACACTAGTCCAAGATGGTAATGTGCATCGTCTACATAGCGTGATTTTTTGTAATCGTTGACAATACTCTGGAAGCGAAGTTGAGCGATTTCGTTGTACTCTAGATAGTAGGCAGCCAGACCAGAGAGGTAAATTGCTGCGGTAGTAGTTTGATTGAACTCACGTTGGCGCGCCATTTCGAAGGCATCGAGCGCTTCAGTATAGCGCTTGGCCTTTAGGGCTTGCTTGCCTTGGTTGAGATAAGCTTCGGCCTGAGTATCGCGGTCGAGTGTGCTGCTAGTTTGTTTGAAAAGATTACAAGCACTCAGGCTAAATGCTACCAAAGCCAAGAGTAAAATTCGGTTCATGTGGGTTATCTTTAATACAAAATAAGGAACAAAAGGCCTCCTTTTACATCAATTTCTATCTGGTGCAAACAAGTCCTCTAGTTCCAAACTGGGAGCATCGTTGACCTTGATAATCCCCTCAGCCTGAAACTGTCCAATATTGACAAACTGATTGCTCTGTCCTCCTGAAAATTGAAAATTCGTATGAATTCCATTAAAAATCGGGTATTGACGGAGATATTCCGCTAAAGACTCACCAGAGCGGAAATCATACTGATCCAAAATCGTTAACAAATATCGCCCCAAGTCGTAGCCTTGAATCGCATATTGACTAGGAGGAAATTCAAATTTTCTTATATAATATTGGTAAAAATCTTGATAATCTTCATTAGCAGGGTCCACTAAATAAGAAGAACTAAAGTAAAGCCCGTAACGATCTTTGAGTTCTCTATCAATATTATTGTAGCGTAGCCACCAGTGAGGGGAGCCCATCACCTTGAGCTTACGCGCACTATACATTTTGTCAATCAAGCTGAAAACGAGGCCACAAGCCTCCTCGTTGCTCAAAATAGGGATATAAACCCCATCGACTTGGGTAGGGCCCATTTCTCTTACTAGACTCTCGATATTTTTGACCGCCTCACTATCAAAAGTAGAGTCCACTACAAAATCAATTACTTCTCCTCCTAAAGCAAGAAAAGTAGAACGGAATGATTGAGCCAGCAACTCGGTGGCAGCTCTTTGATCTGACCAGATAGCAACTTTGTCGAGCTTGAGACTATCTCGAGCAAAGAGCGCCATGCGAACGCCATGTTCCTCCACTGCTGGGTGTGCCAAAAAGGTTTGATTCTTTCCGCGCACCAATTCGTAGGTAGGACTGAGCGGCACAATTTGGGGAACTCGCATCATTTCGGACCAAGCACTGAGCTGCAGAGATTGCTGATTGTAAACATCTCCAATAAGCATGTCTGGCCGAAAGCTCGTCAAATCATTGAGAATCTCTTCGGTTGCCAAAGAATCTCTTTGCGAATCCATCACTCTAAGCAATATCTTGCGTTGGCCATAGTCTTGGTGTTCGCGCAGCGCGGCTTCAAAGCCTTCATAAAACTCGAGCGCTAGTTTGGTTTTGCCGGGGATTTTTTCGAAGGTCTCGATCTCAAAAGTGCTTAGTTGGGCGTAGTGAATGGGGAGTACCATCGCTAGCTTTAAAACTGAGCGTTCCGCGATAGCGGTAGTCATCACCTCCTTAGCCAAAAGTCGCTCGACATAGGGAATATCGTTGCCCCCCATCCATAGATAATCACCGTAATAGGATTCGGCATCTTCTTTTCGACCACGATCAACTAGTTGATAGATCAGAGGGATGAGAAATAGTTCTTTTTGCTCCAGCTGAGCGTCATCATACATGCGCTCAAGCTCAGCCAGCTCAGCGCCTTCAAAAGTAAAGGTTCGAACTGCTTGCAGAGCATCTTCCCTCAATTCGACATCTCTAGCGGAGTTTTCGAGCTCCAGTAGTTCGAGCAGACCCGTTTGCTGCAAACTGTAAGAATCAGCACTGAGATAAATCAAAGCACGGTGGTAAACGGCTTCTTCAACATAGCGGGACAAGGGATATTCTCCAATGATCTCCTCAAAGCGTTTGAGTGCCAATTTTTCCTGTTGGCCTTGCATAGCTGCTACCCCTGATAGGTAGACAGCAGCAGTAGTTCCTTGATGAAAAGGACGATCAATGGCTGATTCAAAGGCATCCCAAGCCAACTTATAATTTCCAGCCCGCAGAAAGCGCTTGCCTTGAGCGATCAGATCCTGAGCAATAGGATCGACGGCTAGTTCTTTTTTGCGTTGTGCCTCTAGCGGATTAGCTAGCAACAGACCAAAGATTAGCCCTATAAAAATGATAAGATTTCCTTCCTTAAGCCTCATATTTATTCCCATTCAATTGTTGCCGGAGGTTTAGAGCTAATGTCATAAACCACCCGATTGACGCCTTTAACCTGATTGATGATCCGATTAGACATCTCAGCGAGGAAATCATAAGGTAATCTCGACCAATCAGCGGTCATCCCATCTCGACTTCCTACGGCCCGTAAAGCTACTACTTGCTCATAAGTTCGCTCATCTCCCATGACGCCAACCGAGGCGATGGGCAAGAGCACAGCAAAAGCCTGCCAAACCTCATTGTACAAATTGTATTCTCTCAAGCCATTTATAAAGACGGCATCAACCTCCTGAAGTAACTTGATGCCGGGTCTGGTGATTTGACCAATGATACGAATGGCGAGCCCAGGCCCAGGAAAAGGGTGTCGTCCGATAAACTGTTCTTCCAGTCCAAGGTCTCGTCCAACTTTTCGTACCTCATCTTTAAAAAGATTGCGCAATGGCTCAACCACTTTCATATTCATTTTTTCAGGCAACCCTCCTACATTGTGGTGGGATTTGATGGTAGCAGAGGGGCCTTTTACAGAGACACTTTCGATCACATCAGGATAGATAGTACCCTGAGCCAAATACGAAATTCCGTCTAGTTTATTGGCTTCTTCCTGAAATACCTCAATAAAGACTCGACCAATAATCTTGCGTTTCTGCTCTGGATCACTGATGCCTGCGAGTTCATTCAAAAAGCGATCAGAAGCATCGACCCCAATTACATTGAGTCCTAAAACTTTATATTGCTCGAGGACTTGTGAAAACTCTGCTTTCCGGAGCAGGCCATTATCTACGAATATACAATAAAGATTTTCTCCGATAGCGCGGTGAATTAAGCTAGCGGCTACGGTTGAATCAACGCCTCCAGATAGCCCGCAAATTACTCGTTCATTGCCCAATTCGGCCTTAAGGTTGGCAACTGTCTCATCGATAAAAGCAGCCGGAGTCCAATCGGGCGCGATGTGGCAAACATCGATCAAGAAATTTTTGAGGATTTGGGCTCCTTCTAAAGAATGAGTTACCTCTGGGTGAAACTGTAGGCCATAGATCGCTTGCTCCTTATGTTGGTAGGCAGCGACTGCTACCGACTCGGTACTGCCGATCAATTCGTAGTCTGTCGGTAAGCTCATGATGGTATCAGCATGGCTCATCCATACTTGAGATTCTAGTGATATCCCTTGCAGGAGAACGTTTTCCTTGACAGCCTGTAGTCTGGCTCGTCCATATTCGCGTTTGGCCGAGGTTTGCACAGAGCCCTGAAATTTTTTGGCAATCAATTGGGCGCCATAACAGACCGCCAATACTGGAATTACCCCTAACACATCTGCTAAGTCTATATCTGGCGCACCTGCTTGATTGACCGAACAGGGACTACCAGAAAGAATGACCCCTTTGACAGTATCGTCGACAACACTACTCAAAGGAGTATGATAGGGGTGAATTTCGCAATAAACATTTTGCTCTCGCACACGCCTAGCAATCAATTGTGTGTATTGGGAGCCAAAATCAATAATGAGGACTTTGTGATTCATGGTCAAAATTATCACATTCAAAGCAGGTCGCCAAACTTAAGTCAATACGGATTTTGCAAGAAAAGAGGCGGATTATCTCTTTAGGTACTCTTTTTGTATATTGCTTTTGTTAAGAAGCAATGTATTTGCCAGCCTGCATGCCACAAGATTTGCAAACATCCCAATTATTAGAATCTAATCTGTCATTAAATACGGGCCGTATTTTATTAGGCGCAGCAGTAATCAGCGCTGGCTCAGGGGTAATCAGTAATCCTACCTTCTGGAATATTGCCCCTGCGATCAGCCAGTATATTACACTCAGCATTATTATTCTGGGCACCCTCACGATTATCGGTAGCTTTGTCAGTGAGTGGGTAAAAGAAAATTATGAGGGCCTTATCATTAGCTTTTTTGGGGTGATGGTAGGCGGATTTTGTGTCCATCTCCATTTATTGGCCTTTGATGAGTTTTTGGAAGCAGCATTCTTGTATTTTGCACTGATTACTCCTTGGTACTTTACTAAGCAAAGTTACTTAATCGTTTACCAAATTAGTCTGATTGTCTGCTTGGTTTTTACCATTCTGGTAACGCCAGAAGCCAATCCAGAAGCCACTTATTACCTGTATCGATTTATTGGGGCTAACTTATTGGTTTTTCTCATCGCCAATAGCCGTATCGTTAGTCTGCAAAAACTCTTACGTCAGAATCACGACACCCATAATTTCAAGGAATTACTCAATGAAGGATTAATTCAGACGGACAGTAATTTCATCATGACCTACGTCAATCCAAAGTTGGGAGAAATGATTGGTCGGGACCACAGAGAGTTTATCGGTCGCTTTGTGTTGACTGAGGTAATCCCTGCAGAATCAAGAGCGGGTCAAGCGAAAAGACTATTAGAGCCCACTCCAGGCCATACTTCTCGATATTTTCTTCATCTCCTACACGCTGATGGCCACAAAATACCCGTGCAAGTCTCAGTATCACCTCGCTATCAAAAAGATACAGCCAAGTTAGATGGCTTTAATATCTTATTGATCAACATCAATGACCATATTGAGCAACTGCAGCATTTAGAGGAGGATCTTAAGGCTATGGAGCAGCGGGTCCGAGACAATGAAGCCAAACGCCTAGAGCTAGAAAGATTTGCACGATCAATCGCTTATGATTTACGCTCTCCACTCGAAGTGATCAATAAGGGGATTCAGATTTTGTTTAGCCTCAAGGAGTCTTACGACCCACTAGCGGCCCAATATATGGAAGAGATGGAAATCGGCATCGGTAATGTCTATGACATTATGCAGTCGGTTTTGCTTTATTCGATCACCGATACTCACCAAATGAAGTTCTCCAAGGTTGACTTGAGAGAGGCTATGGATGAGGTCAAGACAAGCCTGGAGCCTTTGATTTTAGCTAATAAAGCCACCATTATTTATGATGAATTACCAGTAGTGGAAGTAGATCGCATCCAGATCTTACGCCTTTTTAGAAACTTCATCGAAAATGCCATCTCCAGAAGAAGCGAAATTGATCCCATCATTCGCTTTAGTTTTACGGTACACGAAGAAAAGGATGAATATATCTTCTCTGTCCAAGACAATGGTACGGGTATTAGTCGGGAGGATTATGAAAACATCTTCCGCATCTTTCAGGAAGGTGATACGCCACAGATTGAGGGAGACAGTTTTGGTTTTAGTTTAAGTATTTGCAATAAGATCATTCAAAACCACAAAGGTAAGCTATGGTTCAAGTCCAATGTAGGCCAAGGCACCACCTTTCACTTTAGTCTGCCAATAGAACAAGAACAGGAAGAAATTATTTCGATTTCCTAAGTGCCTACTTAGAGCTCACCCCCACAATATTTACAAAAGGTAGCATCATTGTCGTGTCCCTCACGGCTACACACTGGGCAGGAAATAGTATTTAATCCCGCCTCCAGCTCTTTTTGGGCTTGCGTCAACTCAACCGATACTATCCCAGTGGGAACGGCAATAATGCCATAGCCCATTATCATCAAAACCGCTGATAAAGCTTGTCCTAAATCCGAAACGGGAGCGATATCTCCGTAGCCTACCGTAGTCACCGTCACTATCGCCCAGTAAATACTACGAGGTATACTTGTAAAACCTCCTTGACTTTCCTCTCCGCCTTCAATCACATACATGATAGAACCCACAATGACAACTAAGGTCATCACGGCTATAAGAAAGACCGTAATCTTGGCTCGACTGGCTCTCAGGGCTCTTGATATGACCTGCCCTTGCACGACATAATTTGCCAATTTCAATACCCTGAATATCCGTAGGAGTCTTAGGGTACGGATGGTCACCAAATAGCGACTGCCAGCGACAAAGGGCTGTAGGAAGGAAGGCAAAATCGCCAAAAGGTCCACAATGCCATAAAAAGAAAAAATATACTTATGAGGCTTTTGTACGCTGTAAATCCGCAGTAGATACTCCACCGTAAAAAGAGCCGTAAAAATCCATTCCGCCCACTGCAGCTCGGAGGCAAATTGTTCCCTAATTTCCTTGACGCTTTCCAACATCACCACCATTACACTGCTTACAATTGCAATGAGGAGACCTACGTCGAAAGCTTTGCCTGCAGGGGTATCTGCCTCAAATATGATCTCATGAACCCGATCCCGAATTTCCTTTGCCCTTGACATATAGTTGCTTTGAGATACAAATATAGTACTTTATCCCCCTCTGATTAGAAAAATAGCAAGCGGCTTTTGGGCAAAGGCGTAGCATTGATTATATTTGCGCCATCTTATGAAGGCCAGTTTACGCCCATATCACATCCTTTTGTTGCTAGTTGCTTCGGCTTCTATGCTTAGCTTATGGAAGATCAATAAGCGTAGCTTTTACTTTCATTACTTCAAAGTTATCGAAGAAGTAGAGTCTCGTAACTCACAGGCTCTCAGCACAACGATCCCCAATTATTTTGCTAGCGTAGGACGCTCTATCGTGCGCACCGCGATTCCTTTTTTAGGTTTCTTTTTGGGATTTGCCTCTCTTCTTAGCTTTAGGCTTCGCCTAACGACTGGATATCAAAGTAGCCAGGTAGTCATTTCTCCCTATAGATACTTTGCCTATCGGTGCATCCCCATTCGTGCACCTTAAATCCTTTTTGCCTTTCATTCATACCACCAAGCCTGCATCTTTCCAGATGTAGCAACATACTATTATTTATTTTCAATTGATTTTAAGCAATAATGCGTAATAAAAACACCATCATTGCGTTGTTGATTGTCTTCGTAGGTATCTGTTCGTATAACCTCTTTTATACGTTCAGGCAATTTAACCTAGACTCAGAACGCAGTGCTAAATTAAAACCATATCAGGCTGCACAGCTAAAGATTAAAGATAAACAAGCTTTAACAGCTGATGACTCCCTCGCTATTGATGATTATCAGAGTCTCTTAAATGACAGTGACTTTCAGTCTTCCTACAAAGCGGCTACTGAACGTTCCTTCACGCTAGGTCTTGACCTCCAAGGCGGTATGTTCGTAACCCTAGAAGTAGGAATTGAAGGCGTAATGCGCAAGTTGGCTGGCGACTCTGAGGACGAAGACTTCGATGCAGCTATCAAATGTGCGACTGAACGTTCTGGGGAGCAGGCCCAAGCATATGTACCTCTTTTCGTACAGTGCTTTTCGGAAATTGCCCCAGAGAAAAAGTTAGGTGCCATCTTTGCTGACCCAGAAAGGGGGATTAGTATTGGCACTCCTAACGAAGAAGTACAGACGATCCTTGAAGAGGAAGCAAACTCAGCGATCGATCGTACTTTTGACGTTATCCGTAAGCGTATTGACCAATTTGGCGTTGTTTCTCCCAACCTACAGAAGCAACCTAGCACAGGTCGTATTCTCCTAGAACTGCCAGGTGTCAAGGACCCTGACCGTGTGCGTGAGCTTCTTCGCAATACTGCAAAACTTGAGTTCTGGACTACTCAGTCTTGGGTTGATGCCTATCCAGTACTAGGCGAGATTGATACATACTTGGCTCGTGAAGCAGGGGTACTTGATACTACTGCTACTGACACTACCATTGCAAATGAAGATGCTCCTGCTGAAGAAACCCTAACAGAAGGAGATACCAATAACATGGCGATCGCAGATGATACTACCGCTGATGATACCAGCTTAAGTACCTCTTCTGCCCTAGGTGAAGATGAAGACGACACCTCTTTAGACGGACCAACTGAGGAGGAAATTGCTCAATTTCGTCGCGAGCATCCACTCTTGGGACGTCTAAACCTTATCCCTACTCAGCAACGTGTCGATGAGTTTAACCCTGTAATTGGTCAGGCGGCTGTTGGCGATACGGCAGCGATCAACGCATATTTCGAGCGTGAAGACATCCAAGATATCATCCCTGTGGATATGATGTTCTCTTGGAGCTTCCAGCCTATCATTGCGGACAATGGAGGAGTATATTACAATCTGTACGCTATCCGCACCAATGAAGAAGGCACGCCTGCCTTGGAAGGTGATGTGGTCGTCCAAGCTCGTCAGGATTTCGATCCTCAAAACGCTAACCAATCAGTAGTAAGTCTTTCGATGAATACTGCGGGTGCTGAAGAATGGGGCAAAATAACTACTGCCAATGTTGGTAAATATGTAGCCATCCTACTGGACGGTTTCGCTTACTCTGTACCGCGTGTCAACGGTCCGATCAATGACGGTAACACTCAGATTCAAGGTGATTTCACCATTGAAGAAGCGGAAGACCTTGCCAACGTTTTGAAAGCAGGTAAACTTCCCGCTCCTCCAAGAATTGCCGGTGAAGAAACGGTAGGTCCTACCCTAGGAGAAGAAAATATCTCTAGAGGTTTGAATTCATTCTTAGCCGCCTTTATCGTTACCCTCATCTTTATGGCTTTATACTATGCCAAAGCGGGTATCGTGGCTGACCTAGCCCTTCTTGCCAACTTGGTCTTTATCCTAGGTTGTTCGGCAGCCTTTACCATTGTATTGACGCTGCCTGGTATCGCGGCGGTAGTATTGACAGTAGGGATGGCGGTAGATGCCAACGTACTGATCTTCGAGCGTATTCGTGAGGAACAGGCTAAGGGTAAAACCCTCAAAGCAAGTATCAAGGCTGGTTTTGCCAATGCATTCTCTTCAGTAATGGATGCAAACATCACTACCTTCTTGACAGGTGTTGTACTCTACTCCTTCGGTGTAGGTCCAATTCGTGGTTTTGCCGTTTCTTTGATGATCGGTATCATCACTTCTTTGATCTCTGCCTTGATCATCACTCGTTTGATCCTTGATTACTATGCAAACCGTGGCGGTGAGTCTATGAACTTTGGCTTTAGCTGGAGTACAGGTCTATTTGACAAGCTTAAGATCAACATGGTAGCGCGTCGCAAGACCTTCTACATGGTCTCAGGCGCGGTTGTAGTGGCAGCACTACTTTCTATTGGAACTATTGGCTTCAAGTATGGAGTTGACTTTGAAGGGGGTCGTATGTACAAAATCTCCTTCCTACAAGAAGAAAATCCATACCCACTCCAAAATTCTGAAATTGAAGATCTACGTGGTGCTTTACTCAACAGTTTTGAAAACAATGAGCCTGTTGTAAAAACCGTAAGTAACAACAACCAATTGATGATCACCACCAACTATCTCAAAGATGATCGTGATGCCACCAAAAAGGTTCAAGATACATTAGTAAGTACAGCAGAAGCCACCTTAAGTGGAACGAATGTAAGAGTAGACGAAGTCCAAGACGTAGGTCCTACCGTAGCAAATGATATCCGTACTGCGGCCATCTTCTCGGTAGTCTTTTCTCTCTTGATCATCTTCTTCTATATCCTCATGCGTTTCCGCAAGTGGCAGTATAGTTTAGGTGCGATTGCGGCCATCTTCCACGATGTGGCGATTGTATTGGGTATCTTCTCTATCCTTAAGTTGTTTGATAACCTACCGATCAATGTTGAGATCAACCAAGCAATGATCGCAGCGCTATTGACCATCGTGGGTTATTCGATCAATGATACCGTGGTAGTATTTGACCGTATCCGTGAGAACCTCGGTGAAATGAAGTCTGTCAAAATCAGCGACGTTTACAACGTTTCAATTGACCAGACCATCAGCCGTACCTTGATTACCTCTTTGACTACTTTCTTGACCGCCTTGATTCTATTCTTGTTCGGTGGGGATAGTATCAAAGGATTTATCTTTGGTATTATGTTAGGTATCATCGTAGGTACTTACTCTTCGATTTTCGTAGCCAGTCCAATTGCTTTGGATTTGATCCGTCGTCAGAAGCCAGAATTAGATAAGTAATTTCCTCTTCGAGGAACGCAATATTGGGGGAGTAAAGGTCGTTAAAGCCTTTATTCCCCCTATTTTTTCACATCATCCTTGGGGAATTTGCTCGAATATGTCCAACGTTTTGCATTGTGAAAATTTTCTTTACTTTTGAACGGTAGAATATTCAAGGATTCCACACAAAAAGACTTAAAAACCTATCTATGCTTTTCCTTCTTCAAGATGTACTGGACCCCAATGGGACAGCCGTTGATCCCTCCGCTGCCGGTCCGAGATCCATTTTTGATTCCCTTATCGAAGGGGGCTGGGCCATGATCCCACTGGCGATCTTATTAGTGGTCGCAATTTTCATTTTCATCGAACGTTACCTCAACATCCGAAAAGCTGATGGGGACTCAGAAGAATTCATGCGTCAAGTGCGTAAATACGTACTGGCTGGCAATATTGAAGCTGCGAAAGGTTTGTGTGAATCTGTCAACGATCCCTTCTCTCGTATGATCTACAAAGGGATTAGCCGCCTAGGTTCTGCTTCTCTCAAAGACATTGAGGGCTCCATCGAAAATGTAGCCAACCTAGAGGTATATCGATTAGAGCGTCGTATTTCTCTTTTGGCCACCGTAGCGGGTGCTGCACCAATGATTGGATTTTTTGGTACGGTACTCGGTATGATCAAAGCCTTTAATGAAATCCGCGACCTTGGTGGAAATGCAGACGCAGCGGCGCTTGCCGGTGGTATTTCTGAAGCGATGGTTACCACTGCCTCTGGCCTAGTGGTGGGTATTATTGCCTATCTCGCTTATAACTCGCTTGTGGCCCTGATCAACAAAGTCGTCTTCAAACTCGAATTGACCGCAACGGACTTTATTGACCTTTTACAAGAACCCGCCAAGTAGTTTGAACCTTGAAGGTTTGCGTTGTGGTCTCAGACTACAATACAAGCGTTCAGCAAAGCTGAAATAATAATGGCAATCCGCTCAAGAAATAAAACCAGCGCAGAATTTAGCTCCGCCTCGATCTCAGACATCGTATTTCTGCTTTTGATCTACTTCATGCTCACGGCTAGCTTTGTAAAGCAGTCTAGCCTCAAAGTAGAATTGCCTCAAGGAGAATCGGTCAAACCAAGTGAGGGTAAAAACTACGTCACCATCACCGCTGATCAAACCTATGCTTGGAACAATCAGTTGCTTGATACTCGTGATGATTTGGTGCCCTTCATTGAAGAAGTACTACAAGATGATGATCTCGAAAATGATGTAATTTCGCTAAGGCTAGATCGAGATGCCGTAGTGGATGATGCTGTTTTCGTGATGGATGTAGTCGCCAAAAATGACGGTAAGGTATTTATCTTGACGAAAAAAAGATAGATACTCCCTGAAGAAAATGATCAAAAAGCGGTTTGCCACCCCAGCGCAAATCGCTTTTTTTACGTGCTCAATTTTGAGAGCCCATTGGGTAATTCACTATCTTTATTTCCCTTATTAAGTACTGAGTAGAAAGTAGTCAGTACAGAGAAAAAAGATCTTGAAGAACCACATAGCCTTTTTTTCTAGGTCTAAATACTTAATTCCTAATACTAATGAAGCTAGCTAAACTCCACTTTGTCTTTTTTGGGTACTCTTTAATCGCCTTTATTTTTTGTTCTCCTGCTTGGGGACAAATCACTCCTGGTCAGTTGGTCATCAACGAATTTATGGCCGACAACGACAATACCATGCCTGATCAGGATGGAGAATTCGAAGATTGGGTGGAGATTTACAATAATACCAATGGGCCTCTCAACCTGAACGGACTATTTATGACCGACGATTTTTCTAATCCAGCCAAATGGCCCTTTCCAGATACCATTCTTGCCCCCGATGACTACCTCATCGTCTGGGCGGACAATGATACCTTCCAGAGTGGTTTACACGCGTTTTTTAAACTTTCAGCCTCAGGAGAACGCTTATGGGTGGGCTACAATAATGGTTTCACCGTCGATTCGCTCACTTTTGGCTCCCAAGGTACTGATATTGCCTACGGTAGATTTCCCAATGGTACCGGCGACTTTGGGCCGATGAATGCTAGCTTTCAAGCCAACAATAACCCTTTCTTGATCCTTGATACGATCCAAAGCGGGGAACTCGTCATCAACGAGTTTATGGCTGATAATATGAGCACCCAAGCAGATCAAGATGGTGAATTCGATGATTGGATCGAGTTGTATAACAATACTGGCGCAGAAATTAGCACAGAGTTTCTCTTTTTGACAGACAATCTCAACGATCCCACAAAATGGCCCTTCCCGGATACTGTTATTGCGGCCAATGATTACCTGATCATATGGGCGGACAATGATAGCATGCAAGCAGGATTGCACGCCTTTTTTGGCTTAGGAGCCAATGGTGATGTATTGTGGTTGGGTTATGCAGACGGGACCCTTATTGATTCCATTAGCTTTCAAAGCCAGCAGACCGATATTAGTACAGGTAGATTTCCCAATGGTACGGGTAGCTTTCAATTTATGCCTCCCACTTTTGCAGCTGCCAATAGTAGTTTTGCGCCTATCGATACCATTGACCAAGGAGAATTGGTAATAAATGAGGTAAGCGCGCTAAACCTGACCATCCAAGCAGATCAAGACGGTGAGTTTGACGACTGGATCGAACTCTACAATAACACCAACATGCCGCTCTCTTTATCGGGCGTATTTTTGACCGACGATGCCGGAGATTTGAGCAAATGGCCCTTTCCCGACACTACCATAGCGGCAAACGATTATCTAATCGTTTGGGCAGATAATGATGGAGCACAGGCAGGCCTACATGCCAATTTCAATCTCTCAAGCACCTTTGGAGAGTCTATTTTCTTAGGCTATAGTGATGGGAGCAGTATTGATCAGTATAGCTTTGGGCCGCAAATAGGTGATACTACTAGTGGCCGATTTCCCAACGGTACTGGACCTTTTGGCTTGATGCAGCCGACTTTTGCAGCCCAAAATTCTGGCTTCATCAATATTGACACCATTCAAGCCGGTCAGATCGTCATCAACGAATTGATGGCTGACAATACCATCACCATCACCGATCAAGACCTCGAGTTTGATGATTGGATTGAGCTTTACAATACTACCAACAATCCAATCAGCCTATCCAAAGTATTTTTGTCAGATGACACTAGCGATCCTGCCAAGTGGCCCTTCCCAGATACCATCATTGAAGCCAACAGTTATTTGATTATTTGGGCTGATCAAGACAACAATCAAAGTGGACTGCATGCCAACTTTGGCCTTTCCAACAATGGCGAAGAGGTCTATTTGGGTTATGCAGACGGCAATGCCATCGATATGGTGGCTTATTGGCCATTAGGCGCCGACACGACCTTTGGCCGCTCCCCCAATGGTACGGGACCTTTTGGCTATATGCTGCCGACATTTTCAGCGAGTAATACGAGCCTTCTCACCTCCTTGGCAGGGACCATCGATCCTATCCAGTTGCGGATTTATCCTAATCCCCTCTCCGAGGAACGCCTACTCAATTTAGCGTTGAGCGAGCCCATGGCGTTAAGGCTGAGTTTACTAAATCCGCTAGGTCAAGTGGTAGCCAGGCAGGAGTTTCAGCGTTCTGCCCAGCAGCAATGGCAACTCCCGCCTCTCAGTCCCGGAGTGTATTATCTGCGCATAAATGAGCAACAGATAGAAAAAATTGTGTTGGAGTAAGTCTTGCAAGGATAAGCGTTCTGCGAAGCAGGAATAATGGCAAAGGGCACTAAACTAAAGGTTTCTGCTTCACAGAACGCTCAATTTTGCTCAACCCAAATAGATACCGGATATGCTTACGACGTTCGCATTCCGGTATGATGGCTTTTCATAAATCCTTTAGGTAAAATGCCCCTAAAGTCATCCCGCACAAATGAAATGCGATGCGGGATCTGAAGAGAAAGGCGTTCTGCAAAGCAAGAATAACGACAAAGGTCCCTCGACTAGGGCTCGGGAAGGTCAGGTAGGAGATTCGACATCCTCAGCGTTCTGCGAAGCAGGGCTACTAAGGCCAAAACTTGCTAAGGTCCGGCTGGATCTTGCGCTCTCTTCGCAGCTCATAATCGTAAAATGCATATCCTAACTTGGCAAGGAAAGGAAAGCCGAGGGAGTCATATTCATATTGGTCATCATTGAAAATCTGATTCTCATTGACCCATAAGGTAGCGCTGAGCATAAACTCGATATTATTTTCAAGATCGATGATATAGGCATTATCGGTTAGGAAGCCGTAGGCAACCCCCACTTTATTGAAGATCCGAATATGATCCGGAATGCTGTCATGCGTATCCCCAAACATAAAAAACTTGACGTAGCCGTCGTAATAAAGACTGTCGTCGTATGATGGGTAGGCTGATTCTCTTGGCCTCTCCCCCATCGCCCGGTATAGGAAATTGTAGTCTTCTGGTCGAAGGTCAAAACTGTAATTACCCACATATTCAGGGAAAAATATGGCTCGAAGCATTTGCTGTTGTTCATGGAGAGGAAAGAAATTTTTGTGGGCAAAGTCCTTAGGTTCGGAGATCAACTCACCGCCCCTCATTTCTCCTTGTCCCAATAACATTTTTTCGTCCTCCCAATAGATCTTTTCATTTTTGGATAAGGCTTTTTCGTAAATCAAACTGTCTCCCTGTATAAAGCGAACTGGATTGGTAGTAGCATTTTGCTCCTCACTAAGGGCGATGGATAGTCGATGTACAATTCGGGTATCCTTATACCCTTTATGGTGTAGAGAATCGTTGAGGTAGTCTTGACCCAACAACTCATAAAGACGATTAAAGGCATCGTTGTCGCTGACCAGAAACACTTTGCGAGCATAATGCGCCACTGAGGGCAATAAGGATTCGGCGGAAGAATCGGCAATTACAGCAGTCTGACCAACAGTTGCTGAATCAGTCAGCATGGGAGTGTAGGGATCAATGCCTAATCGATTGAGCTTTTCGAGTGCTAGCAAAGCTGCCGGCATTTTGACTGTACTGGCTGGATAAAAATAAGGCTCATGATTGGTGCGATAGCCATAGGAGGTAAAGATTGGAGTTTGATCCTCTTTGCGATCAATCTTCGTATACAAAATTTGCAGTCGATACTTAGCAGAATTCAGCCGCAGCTCTTCTATGATTCCACCTTGATTAGTCAAGATATCTGCCAAGACCAAGGAGTCAGGGTTCTCGGGGGTTCCACAAGCCAATATACATAGCCATACCAAGCTCAACAGGGAGAGATTTTTCATGCTGGCATGATGAAAAATTTATGGCAAAAAGCAAAACGCCCACCTGAGAGGTGGGCGTTTTTAGAATTGTATTTAGAGCAATCAGTTGGTTTTGATCAACTTTTGCTCAGAGACATAGCCTTCACTGCTGATCCGGAGAATATAAACTCCAGGACCGAGATGATCAGGTACTCGGATTTCTGTTTGATTGGTAACATGCACTTGACGTAAGACCACTTGCCCAAGGCTGTTATAAAGACTCAGGTCCATATCCTCTACCGTTCCCTCTGCCCCAGAAGTACTAATCGTAAAGGATTGATGGAATGGATTAGGATAAGCGTTCACTTGCAAAGGCCCTACTTCATCGCTCAGGTGAGGCACTAGACCGGAGGTGGGTAAGACAGGTACATTACCACTGCAGCTACCTTCATAGACTTTGACATTACGGAAATAAGCGTTCCCATTGGCGGGACTAGCATCATGGTCCGCCACGAAGCAAAGACGATTGAAGGTACCAGTATAGAAAGCCCCAACTGGGATTACGTAAGTAGTCCAGCCAGTGGGGCTGTAATTGTCATAGTCCGTAAAGCCCCAGTTTTGCGTACCATGAACTTTGAAGGTCAGGTTGCTGCTGATAGAATTATCATTATCAAAAGCGACCCCGTGAATCTCCCCTTGCAGCGTACTACGGAAGTCAAACTCTACTACGGTATTAGCGGTAACTGTATAAGGGTAAGTGATGGATTTCCAAGCATTGTTTTGCAAAAAGATCGTTGCCCCGCCATCTTGTATTTGGCTTGAGCCATTGTCTTGACTGCCTCCATAAGAATTGATGGTGTAGCTATTGAAGTCAATAGTCGGGCAGCCAGCGGCACCGGCTTCATCAAGATTGATATTGTCAATCACAATATCTCCTTGCCAACTTGAGCCAGTAGTACCCACATAACGCAGTTTAATACTGCTACCGGCATAGGAGGAGAGGTCAATTGTCTCATCATTCCAAGCAGAACCTTGATTACCGGACAGGGTCCAAAGGGTGGTAGGCCAAGAAGAACCATTATTGGTACTGACTTGTAAGGAAACGGTACCTACAGCAGAGCCTAACATATGATAAGAGAAAGTATATTCAGGGCTGGTAAGGCTACTTAGGTCAAAGCAGGGGCTTTCGAATATAGCCGTTCTGGAAGGATAGTTAGGGGCAGAAGCCTCGATGTACATATACCAGGCCCCATCGGCTCCAGTACTAGGACCGGTTCCGCTAGAGGGCGTTCCACCGCTATCCCGTGTCCAATCGATATCATCGCCTGCAGATTGGGTCCATGCTCCGATACCAGACTCAAAGCTTTCGCTATAAGGATAGCTAGTAATTGCACCCGCACAACCACCGCCTCCGGCACTGCTTTCAGATAAGCTAATCGCATCAATTACGATATCTCCTTGCCAGCTACTACCAGTAGTACCCACATAGCGCAGCTTAATGGTGTTGCCTGCATAAGCAGAGAGATCAATCGTGGTGGCATTCCAAGCAGAGCCTTGGTCGCCAGATTCGGTCCAAAGAGTAGTAGGCCAAGTGCTCCCATCATCGGTGCTGACTTGTAAGGAAACGGTACCTACGGCAGAGCCTAGCATATGGTAAGAGAAACTATACTCTGGGCTGCTAAGACCGCTGAGGTCAAAACAAGGACTTTCAAAAATGCCCGTTCTGGAAGGATAGTTAGGCGAAGAAGCCTCGATATACATATACCAACTGCCATCAGCACCGGTAGAAGGTCCCGTACCATTAGAAGGTGTACCACCACTGTCGCGTGTCCAGTCTAGGTCATCACCGCCAGCTTGGGTCCAAGCCCCAAGACCAGATTCAAAGCTTTCGCTATAGGGGAAGGAAGTAACCGTAGAGGCACAAGAACCGCCACCACCAGTACTACCAGCAAAGAAATCAGTCGTGTAGAGACCGCGACCATGGGTTGCCGCTAAAACAGTATTGTCGCTGCTACGAGACTTGATCATGTCAGTACGCACATTGGCGAGACCGCCGTTAGAAGGCCCCCAATTGGTCGAACCGCCATTGAGGTTGTCCGTACTCCACACTCCTAATTCAGTAGCGAGGAGAGCTTGATCTGATTGGCCAGGAGCAAACATGGCAAAACGAATGGGCATATCTGGTAGGTTACCTTCAACACTCGTCCAAGAACCACCACCATTGGTAGTTTCATAAACACTCACCACGCCGTAATTAGAATAGGTGACGAGCATGTGGTTTTCGTTACCTTCCTCTACAGCCACACTAGAAACATAGCCAGTACCGTTGCGAATCACTGAACCAGAGGCGCTCCCAGTATTGGCATTATTTACCCGAACAATATCACCATTATCTAGGCCAAAATAGACTCGATTATTAACGTTCGGTGAAACCGTAACACTACTCACTTGGCTCCCAGCAAAGGCAGAAATACTGCGGGTACCAGTGCTATTAGAGCTACCTACATTAGTGATATAAGAGTAGTTGCCACCCGTGTAAGCACCATAAAGGACATTGCTAGCATCGTCATAATCAGTAGGATTGATAAAACGTCCAGCATTATTACCGATGGAACGGCTAGTCTGGCTCCCCCAATTATTGGTGGTGATATAGTAGTTGTTGTAAACGTAAGAGGAGATCTGTACGGCGCTATTGGTTTGGTCGATATGGCAAAAGGCACCATCACCACCGGTTACCTCAGTAGTGGAGTTCATCCCTGCCGAAGTAAAACGATGGGTACCATTGTCCTGAGCACCCGCTAGGTAAACATTTGAACCAGAGGTTGGACTAAGGTCAGCCGCGTAAAATTGCGTAACATTATAGTCATCAAAGATACCCGTAACCGAAGGAATAGAATTACTCGCATTGGTACTGCGATAGATCCCCCCATCATTACCAAAATACAGCCTACTTGAGCCATCAAAAACCATGGCGTGTTGGTCAGCATGCATATACTGATAGCCACCACCGCCATACCATTGGGAGACCTGAGACCAACTAGAACCCGAATTATTGGAAACTAGTACATCGATACCGCCAATAAAGACCTGATTGGCATTGCCAGGATTGACGGCACAGATCAAATCGTACCAAGCCTGGCCGCGACAAAAATTGGACATTCCAAAGGCACCAGGTACCGGGAGGGAAGTCCAGGATGAACCGGCGTTGTCGGTACGATAAATACCCGAACAATCATAATTGGTGCCTTGGAAGACCGCATATACTCGGTTTGAGTTAGATGGCGCACAGGCTAGTTCAATCCGTTGATACCCAGAAGAAGGCAGCCCACCACCCGTTAGTTTAGTCCAACTGTTACCACCGTTGGTGGAACGATAGATCCCATCCGTCTGGAAAAGCCCCATAGTAGCGTACAGGGTTCCGTTAGAAGCTCTTTCGATATCAGCCGCGCGGTTGGAACTTGCACCAGTTGAAGTGCCCAATACCTGACTCCAGCTAGACCCGCCATTGGTTGAACGTTGAATCCCTCCGTCGCGAGTAAGGGCAAACAAATCGCCATTATTGTTTACCAGAAGCTTTTGCACATAGTAGAAGGTACTGTTATTAGTCGCACTAAGCTGAGTCCATGTCGTACCGCCATTGGTGGTTTTCCAAATGCCTAATCCGCGAATCGCATCCGCATTAAAGAAGCCTTCGCCAGTACCAAAGTACATGATCGAACTATTGGATGGATCTTGGGCGATAGAGGAAACTGCAATATTATCAAAAAGATCGTTGATAGGTGTCCAATTGGGACTACTTGACAATCCATTGGTTGTCCGCCATAGACCTCCGCCTACACTACCTACCCAGATGGTATTTCCACTGGCATCAGCATCATCGACCAAGATAGCACGTGTACGGCCAGATACATTGTCAGGGCCTCTTTCTGACCAATTGATACCCGAAATCGCAGCGCGCGTAAAGTCTGGATCACGACGTAGCCTATCTGCATAGGCTCTCGCTTCGATCAGACGATCTCGGGGCACTTCATTGAGTGCGGGGTCTTTGGTCATTTCAAATTCCTGCTCAATAGCGGCTTCAATCGCTTTGATTTTAGGAACTTTCTGAATCTTGTGTGGGGAAGGCGTTAACTGAAAAATCAGGAATAGGCATCCTGCTGCCCCTAGCAAGTTTGCTAGGGCAATAGTAGTTTTTCGCATGAGGTGTGATTTTAAGCTTTAACTTAATTAGTGTACAAACAAGGGTGATTGTTTAACTTGTGAGCGTATGATAAAATCCCTATATCTCAAACTATTTAGTTCATCCAATCGAATGAATACGTTTTTTCCAAAACTCTTACATTCATTAACAAAATTTATTACTCACCAAAATATTCGAACATCGATTATACTACCTATTCTCCTTTTTATGGGATTAGGGCTAGGATTGAGTAGCTGCGGCCTCAGCTTTAGAAGTAAGGTAAAGCGGAGCTTCGAGCAAAATTTATTGTCTCCCCAAATTTTGCAGCAACATTTTACGGGTCTTGCTATCTACTCCCCTGACCAGCAGAAATTTATCTATGATTATCAAGCAGATAAATACTTTACTCCTGCCTCCAATACCAAGCTGCTTAGTTTTTATACAGCAAGCCAATTATTGGCAGACTCTGTACCTTGTTTCAGGTATAAATTCATGGGCGATAGCCTCATTATCAAGCCATTAGGCGATCCCACTTTTTTGCATCCTGACTTTCCAACACAATTAGCAGATAGTTTTTTACGTCAGCATAAAGGCCCTATTTTCATAGATTTTGCGGCCAATAAGGTAGTAGCTTGGGCTCCAGGTTGGGCTTGGGAAGATTATTTATATCCTTTCGCAGCGGAAAGGAGTATTTTCCCGCTTTACGGCAACTTAGCCACTATTAGTTTGCCTGCTGCGCAGAACACCGCCTCTATTCGTCCTAATCGGTTAAGCCTGAGCCCCATGCAAGACAATCAATATCAAAAGATTAGGCGTGACCGATACAGCAATACGTTTTATTATCCCGAACAATTGCTCGGTACAGGTTGGGAAGTCCCCATTCCTTTCCAAACTAGTGAAGGCCTCATGCTGAGTTTGCTGGGGGACACGCTCCACCAAGAGGTCCAACCATGGATGGGAACTAGCCTTTCCGATACGCTGCCCATCTTTTATTCGAGGCATATCGATAGCTTATACCAATATTTGTTGCTCAACAGTGATAATTTTTTCGCGGAGCAATTGCTCCTGATGTGTGCAGCAACAAATTTAGAGAGTGTCAATAGCGACAAAATGATTCGCTACAGTCTTGATTCTTTGCTATCTCCCCTACCCGATCCTCCCCGATGGGTCGATGGAGCCGGCTTAAGTCGATACAATTTGGTGAGTCCGAGAGATTTAGTTTGGATTTTGAACGAGCTGTATCAAGAGATGGATACTAGTCGTTTGTTTAGCTTATTACCTGCTGGTGGAGTCTCAGGAACCTTAGAAAAATACTACCTAGGAGAGTTTGGCCCCTATGTATTTGCCAAAACGGGAACACTCAGTAATAATCATAATCTGAGTGGTTATCTCAAGGCCAAAAGCGGTAGAGTGCTGATATTCAGCATCATGCAAAACCACTATAGCTTTTCTTCAAGTGTAGTCAAACCTTATATCGAAAAACTGTTGCGAGACCTTTATGAGAACTATTGAGTGAGTAGAGAGTATAAAGCAATTTGTCATATACTTAGACAAGAGCGTTCAGTATTTAGGGAGATTCGGGGAATAGATCAATATGGCCTTTTTTCTCTTTACTGAGTACTTTCTACTTAGTACTTGTAAAGCCGGTTTTATCGCCGAGCCCTAGGTGGCCAAAATAGGTTCTGGATGATTAGAAATGACCAATCTTGAAGCGTTTTACGCCTTATCACTAAGAACTTTTGGCTAAGCCCTTGAAGATTAAAGCAGTACTTCGCTGCCTTGACGAGCGGAGGTTTCATTAAACTTTTGTACGACCGCTTTCTCTAAATCTAGGCCAAGGCGAGAAGCCATCAAATCCACATAGATCACCAAATCTGCCAGTTCACGGCCGATGTCATTGGGGTCAACTTTGTCTCCTTTCCGCATTTTCACGATCAGATTACAGGCATCTCCCGTTTTCCCGGCCAAGGCGGCGGCCCAATCTGTTGGGGTCCACTCCTCAAGAGGAGAGGCTTTTTCTTCGCATCTTTGTCGGTTAGCCCGAGATAGTCGTCGAAGGCTTAGCATTTTGGTTTGGTTTTGGGGGTTTTGGCTAACTAAAAAGTCCGTATAATTCTCCTTTTACGCGGTTGATTATGATACCGAGGTGTTCAGGATTGCCTCTAAAGTTGGTTTCTGCTACATGTACATCAAGTTTCTTGCCATATCCGTAAGACTCAAACCAAGCTTCGTAACGCTCATTTAGTCGCTTGAGGTAATCTAGGCGGATAGAATCTTCATAATTACGGCCGCGACTTTGTATTTGCTCTACCAAAGTAGGGATGTCAGCGCGTAGATAGATAAGCAGATCTGGAGGTTGAACGAGATCAGCGATTGATTCAAAAAGCTCTTTGTAAGTTTCAAAATCTCTCGAACTCATCAGCCCCATTGCATGCAGGTTGGGAGCAAATATTTGTGCATCCTCATAAATGGTCCTATCCTGAATGACATTCTTGCCTTCTTTGCGAATCTGGATGACCTTTTTAAGGCGTGAGTGCAAGAAAGAGATTTGCAGATTGAAGGACCAACGTGGCATGTCAGAGTAAAAATCCAGCATGTAGGGATTTTGATCATTGTCCTCGTATTGGGCCTCAAAACCAAAATATTTAGCCAACAAATAACTTAGGGTGGTCTTTCCTGCACCTATATTTCCAGCGACTGCAATATGCATGGTTGAAATTAGCTAAAATTCCCTTTTAAAAATACCTTTAAACAAAATAGGAGGCCCGAAAAATTCACTTTTTCAAGCCTCCTATCTTGCATAGAAATGCAAAAAGGTCTGTTATCTTAATTGGAGATGAATTTCTCTTGTAGTAACTCTACCTCATAGTGGAAATTATCATCCAACACCATTGGTCCATAATGTCTACTAACAGCAGTCAGGGTCAAAGTTGATCCCTTTTTATGAAGACGGACAAATAGTTTAATAATGCGAGAATCAGTAATGGCCGTATAGCAAGTTACATTCTCGTTAGTCGTGATACTCACGGAGCCTCGACTAATAACTTGCATATATTCCATGCAATTTTTCTGTACAGTGGCAGCAGCTCTCTTTTCTGCGTAATTACGAGTAACCGTAGTCGCATATAGCGCTCCATTTTCGAAGGCATACTCGACGTGCTTATTCTTGTCTAAATAAGCGCGCACACTATGCAAAGAATCATCTTCCTGTACTGCCGTAACATATTCTTTGGCATAAAGGAAGTTTTTTACCTGTTCAGTTGTCTGCCCAAATGGCACAAACAAATTGTTTTGTCCCTCTAGGAAACTTAGGCTACAACACAGGAAAATCAAGGTAAAAATCTGCTTCATAGGATACTTTTTGAATGGCAGAAATATTTATTTTCCTTAATGTGTAAAAAGAACGAGCTCTACTAAATATAGAATTAAACCAACAGAAAACGAATTGGAAGAAAAATTTTATTGTTTCAATAATCCAACATTTACCCCTAACTGCTGCGATTTCGTAGCAATATTTGATAAGCATTTTCCAATTAGACCGCGAATTTGCAGCTAATAATGGAATAATCATAGCGATGGCGTAAAATAAGTACTTGGACAATAGTATCCAGTATTAAGACCTAGGAAAATGGGGCAGTATGGTCCAGCGGGGCTTTTGTCTCTGTACTGAATACTCTTTACCTATACTTTGTACTTTGTGATTACTATTTTATTACTTAATGCGTCGCAAGCGTCTGGCTGGGAGCCGTCTTCTGGAGGCGCTCTAGACTCTTCTCTAGTTGTTTTTTCGCTTTGCGGAACGCTTCTAATGCTTCTCCACTGAGCGTTTCTGATTGAGGTAGATCTACTTCTAGGGGACGTACTTCTTTGTTATTCTTCCACATTCTTAGGCATAGTTGAGTCCGTTGCACCGAGCCAGTGCGCCCAACATAGCCAATGAGGTCTCCCTGTTTCACCTTACTACCGTTTCGCAATCCCTCCGCAAAACCATCTAAATGTTCATACTGGCTTTCATATCCTTGTAGATGTCTGATTCTCAGAACGTTTCCCTGTCTTGGTCGGCGAGTCTTTACGATCACTTCTCCATTTGCCATCGCATAGACCTCAGTCCCTTTATCTGCTTGGTAGTGGACCCCTAAATGAGATTTACGAGTGGAAATGAGCTTTGGGGAAGGCTGCTCTTCTGCATCAGGTCTTTCAACATCTGGATAACTCAGGGGAGATTTCAAAAAGGCATTGCGCAATGAACGGCCGTTTTCATCAAAGTATTGACTCGAATCTCCCTGAGCAGGGTACCGGAAGGCCCAAAACTTTTCACCATCCTGCTCAATACTGGCCGCTTGAATTTGATAATTATGCATGGAAATGCCGTTTACAAATTCTTCTTGAAAAAGAATTTCAAAACGGTCTCCTTTTTTGAGATCGTGAAAATCAATCGCCCATCCAAATACCTCTTCTAATTGCCTAACGATGCGCACATCAGCGCCTTGTTTCTCAAACTCTTCAAATAAGGAGGATTCAATGGTACCGCTTATTTCCCCTAATTTACGATCGACCGTTTTCCGACCTGTATAAATTCTGACACTATCTCTCAATTCGATCACCACAAAATCGGCTTCATTTTTTTCATAAATGAAATAATCAACCTTGTCTGCTTTACTTTTGATGATGGTATAAGGTTTGCCCGCCCGCATTAGTCGAACATCAAATACAGCAGCAGATTTTTGGGCGATTTCTTCAATAGTGGCAGGAGAAACAGCATGTTCCGAAAGGACATCTCTTAGATATTGGTTCTCGCTAAAGTTGGCTTGCAGTACTTGACTAGAATCCACGTTTATCCCATACTGCTCTTGTGAAAGTCGCAATATTTGGGGGATCGTAAGACGCATGTCAGCGCGGTTTACTTGTTTCTTTTCAGCTTGATTACATGCAAGGAAACCGACACCAAGGTGGGCGAGTGCCAATAGATAAAACCAAATTCGCACAGAACAATTTCTTTCTAAGAGGTAGTTTTTTCCTTTGATAGGAATATTTCTATGCAAAAATAGTGGAAATTCTGACTATTTCATCACTGTAGCCAAATTTTCCTCACGGCTCTATTCTGGCCATTTTCCTTCAATACAAGCATATACAGCCCACCACTTAAGTCAGGATTGATCGTTTGGGTACCTTCGTAAGCCTTTAGTCTTTGGGTAAGAACCACCTGCCCCTGCAGGTTTTCTAAATGGATGCTCCATTGAGAAGACTCGGCGGGTAGATCATATTGTAAATAGAATTGCCCATCGGCAGGATTGGGAAATACGGAAAAACGTTCTTCTCCAATGAGCTGCGCTTCAATTGCTGTATTGACGGCAGAACTTGTATCGCCTTCGGTAATAGAAAAAACATCGATGGCCGCTTCTACCAAAGTCGGATCACCAATATCTTGGGTGATAAATCGGACAAACATTTGGTTGCTAAGCGGTAGGAAATTTTTCAAATGAAAACTATCGCTCTGAGTCCAGAAATTATTGAGTGCATCGGTGTATTCAACCAGCGTAACTGAATTAGGGCCATCGCTTAGTTCTACTCGCAAAAAATCATCTCCAGCAGCAGCTGTGTTCAGATTTAAATTGACGAACCAATATTGAAAATTTAGGATGGGGTCACTGTAATCGCTCAGATCAATAACAGGCGTCTGCAATACAGTTAGGCCTCCGTCCACTTCGTCATCAAGCAGACCGCCGCCGCCATTACCCGTAACATAGGCATTTTCACCAAAATCAGTATCTACATCAAAATCAGGATTAAAATCTTGGCCAAAAGCACTCGTACCATTAGGTTCTCCTCTTGCCCAAGTTCCCGAGCTGGTGTTCCCGAGTAGGGTCCAATTAAAATCAACTAAGAAATCATCATAATAGCCCGGCTCTAAGGCCAAGTTTACTACTGGATTATTGGGATCTACCGTCACCAAGGATTCAATCGTTTGATAACCCCAGCGGGCTACATAGGCAAGATAGGTTACGGCAAATATATCGTTGTCTACTGCCTGACCGTTAGCATCGGTGAGGTAGTCCGAAATCAACTGCCCTGTAGCCGGATCAAAAAATAGAATCTGTGCATCAGCAACTGGATCGGAGTTCGTAGCGTCGCTTATATTTATGTTCATGCTGACTTTTTGCAAAGGGTCTAGGGCCACATTTTCGATCGTCAGTACTCCATTTTCTAATAATACATTTCGAGTTTGAGGAATGTAGCCCAAGCGCGAATAAGTCACGCTATAATTCCCGTCTTGCACAGTCCCCATCGCATAATCACCATTGGTCATCGAAAGTTCTTCGAGATTGATTCCATTGATGGTAATGCTAGCGTTGGCAATGGGAGCGCCAGAATTAGCATCGGTTATATTGCCTTCTAGGTAGCAACCTCTCAAATAGTTGGCTTGTAGGACAAAAAGTCCATTTTCCATATCGCTGGCCAACACTAAGCCCGAAGGCAGGAACGGATAAGCCCCCCAAGAACCATTAAAACCATCGCCTTGCAAGGCGGGACTAGTATCATAATATCCAACTTCAATCAAATTATGAGGCCGAGAGCCATCTACAATATTGATTCCGTCGCGATAGTATGAGGTTACCAAGTAGTCGTTGAGGACGTGTGTATTGTGCGGGATGGCTTGACCATTGCTTAGACTAGAGCGAATACGGTCTAGCTGCTGGATATTGCTAGGATCTGAAACTTCCCACGCATAAATGTAGGCTTCAGCTAATTCATCCGTGCTAAAACAAACATTACCCGCATCATTGAGCCAAAGATTATGAGTAAAAGAATTTTGATAACTACGGGATCCCAATTGGACAGGAGTAGCCGGATTGGAGATATCCAAGATAGTGAGGGTACCACTATTGATCTCGGCGGCATAAACAGTATCGTTACGGCCATAGAGATCATGCACATAGCGAGCATCATAGGCTCCCAAAAAGCTCGGTACCCAAGGATTGGCATTGAGGTCATACATCGCTGCCCCACCATTAAAATTATCAGGTCCTAGCACAAACAAAATCCCTTGGGACACCCAAAGATTATGGATCGTACTGATGCCCTCCATCACGGTATCTTTGTAGGCAACCGTAGCGGGCAAGGTGCTGAGGTCAATGATCCTTAGCCCATCGGCGGATTCATTACTGACATAGGCGTAATCACCAAAAGTTTTGAGGTCTCGCCAAGTAGAGTTTACTCCTGGCAAAAACTGCAATTCTACAGGATTAGCAGGATCGCTTAGACTGACGATAGAAACCCCATCAACTGCCCCTACGAGCGCATACTCATTGCCCTGAGCATCCACATAAGCCCAGATATCATTGAGTATAGAATTGTAGGGTAAGTTGCCCACTTCCACCATATTGAGAGAAGCGTTCTGCGCTAGCAGGCTAAAACAAAAAGAAGACAGAATAAAAAAAGAGAGGAAAGCTCTATAAAGCATAAACAAAGTTGATTTTTGACTACTGCTAATAATACAAGCGGGAACAGGCATCCCCTAATTAAAATTAGGATAAACCGAAGTCTATCCTAATTCTAAGTATTGAGACAAAAGTAGCAGGAATAAAGACAGCTTTCAAAAGAGCAGTTAGCTTCAAAGAAGCTATTTGTCTGTCTATTTTATCCTCCATACTTTCTACTTTTTATCAAATCACACCCAAGGTCCTTGGGTCTCAGCTTAGCTCAGCCCCAATTTTCATCAATAGGTCTTTGGTAGCGTGTACCCCCGCATATTCGTCCATTTCACTGCCTTCATATTCGATCCCTATGTAGCCAGTATAACCCGCATTCTTGACGATTTGGAGCATCTTGCGATAATCGGTAGCTGTTTCATCGCCATTCTCATCAAAGTTATGGCTCTTGGCGCTTACCCCCTTAGCGTAAGGCATGAACTGCTCGACCCCGCGGTAACGATCATAGGACTCACCCGTATCCCGATTGATAATGAAGTTACCAAAATCAGGCAACATCCCACAGTTAGGCATATTGACGGACTGGATGACGTTGCTCATCCAATCTCCATTGGAGGAATAGCCGCCATGATTTTCGACAATGATATTGATATTATAATCTTGGGCAAAAGTGGCGAGGCTTCCCAATGCATCCACTGCGGCTGCGCTGACTTCATCTGCGGTAGCCTGACCGTAGGCATTGACACGAATAGAATGACAACCCAGATACTGAGCCGCTTCTACCCATTTGTAGTGATTTTCTACGGCCTTTGCACGTTCGGCATCATCAATAGCCCCAAGGCCTCCTTCTCCATCGATCATGATGAGTAGAGACTTTACCCCATTGTCGTCTGCGCGGGTTTTAAGGTCCTGCAAATAGACTTTGTCTTCTGCTTTATCCTTAAAAAACTGATTTACATATTCAACCGCGTCGATACCAAATTCATTTTTGGTAATGGCGGGAAAGTCGAGATTGGTGATTTTACCTTCAAATAGCGCTTTATGAAGGGACCATTCCGCCAGGGAAATGCTAAAAAACATTTCGCCAGCATCAGCCGCCGTACTCATTTCCGCAGCCTTCGTTTCGGTATCAGCCGTATTTTCACTGGCGCAGCTATTAAGCAGCCAAGGGCTAAGTACTAGGCCTGTTCCAGCTAAGGCGCCATTCTCTAAAAATTTTCTTCTTTTCATAGTAGTAGTTTATTCAAAAAAAATCGAAATCTATTTACTCAGGTGGGTGGACATAAAGCCATTGCAGGCCAAACACTTCCGCATTTCCTTCTGCGCCACCCGCATCACTTACTACCAAATATAAGTCATGGATGCCTTCTGTGCTGGCTATATTGAACTTTTGAGTTTTGAGATTATCATTAACTTTTCCAGGACTCAAGGTAGCCAAAACAGGCCCATCGGCAGCATCTATTCTGATTTCCAGTTTGGCAGACGCGAAAGCGTTGTAGTAGCGAAGGCTCAAAGCCGAAATTTGACTCAAGTCAAAATTGGGAACCATCGCGACTCCATTTGAACGCAAGGAGGCATAACGGATATTTTCAGGGCGTTTGGTCCATATATCGAAATGCTTGCTAGCCGCTAAGTCCAATTCTGTGAGAGACACCTCCGGTGAACGCAAGGTGTAGCTTTCATAAGCTTCTAAAGGACCTATTCCATCTCCGCCATTATCTTGATAGGAAATTTGTAAGGTATAGGAGCTGCCTTGGCCGAGGCCTTGATGTTCATTGAAAGTGAGCGTACCCTTAGGATCGAGACTTGGTGGCAAGGGCTCATTATTTGCTATGGAGAGCAGATAAATGGCCATCTTTTCGGCATCAGCTTCAGAAACTTGGGCTTGGGCGGGCATAGCATTAGCCCCCCAGACACCATTACCGCCATTGATAATTTTACCGATAATATATTCGACCTTATCTTCTCGATCTTGGTATTTTTCCGATACGTCCTGATAGCTAGGGCCAACGATGGTTTTTTCGACTGCATGGCAGGCGATACAGCCATATTCGCCAATTAACTCTTTGCCTGCAGCAATTAAGCTTGCATTAGCTAGAGCAGCATGATCTTGGGCTTCTATAGTGCGATCTTTACTATTGTTGAGATAGTTAAAGGAGATCGCGACGGCACCCTCGGCCAAGCTACCTTCACTCAAGCTCCCATCTTCCCGATCTACCACATCAATAGCGTACGGCACAGGTTTCTCGCGCCAGAAAAAGGTTTTACTACCTTGCAATTGTGCCTTGATCTGCGGGGGATCATTGCCGACTTGGATCTCGATTGAGCGTTCGCCACGGGCGCCCTCCTCATCACTCACTTGCAAACTTACCTCATAGATACCAGGCTCCTCAAAAGTATGACTGGCTTCTATCCCTTTGGCTTTTGCCCCTGCGGGGAACGTCCAGTTGTAGCTTAAAGCGTCTCCTTCATCATAATCAAAGGATTGCTCCGCCGAAAACTTGACCGTCAATGGCGCTGCTCCTATCTGCTTATCGGCCATGATCTCTGCCTTAGGAGCACGGTTGCCGGCTTTATAGTCAATTCTAATCAGACGAGCATCCTTGTTTTTGGCAAACCAGCGCGTCCCATATTCGAGTATATACAAGGCACCATCTGGACCAAACTCCATATCGACTGGACTTGACAATTCGAGCTCTGGCAAGAAGGGTTCGATTTTTTCCAAATCACCATTTTCTTCCATCGTAACCGCAAAAATCCAATCCCGCATGAAGTCATAGATAAAGAGCTTACCATCATAGTAAGCGGGAAACTGACTTTCAGTACCTTCAAATAGATCGTGATAAAAAACAGGGCCAGCCATCGCATTACGACCTCCCTCTCCGACAATCGGAAATTCAGGAGAGCTCACGTATGGATACCAAATAAAAGCAGGCTGCGCGGGAGGTAGTGCTTGCTTGCCGGTATTATTGGGAGAATTATTGACCGGCATGGCAGCATCATAAAAGTCCCCCATCGATTTATCTGCAAAATCTACTTCTCGATACGCATAATTATTACCGACAAACAGAGGCCAACCAAAAAAGCCCGCTTCTCGTGCTTGATTGACCTCATCATATCCTCTGGGGCCACGCTCACCATTTACCCGAGCATCGGGTCCTACTTCTCCCCAATACAAAAACTTGGTTTTGGGATCAATAGAGATCCGATAAGGATTGCGGCAACCCATCACATATACCTCAGGCCGACCTTCTGAACCATCTGCTGGAAACAAATTACCCTCTGGAATCTCATAAGAGCCTTCTGCGGTAGGACGAATTCGTAAAATTTTTCCTCTTAGGTCGTTCGGATTGGCGGATGACTTTTGGGCATCCCAAGGACTACGCCCTGGCAATTCGTTGATCGGGGCATAGCCTGTTTCAAATGGATTGGTATCGTCTCCCGTGGAAAGATACAAGAGACCATCAGGGCCAAACTGTATAGAACCACCAGTGTGACAGCATTCATCACGCTGTACTGGTACTACTAGCATGATCTTTTCAGAACCCATATCCAATTTACCCTCAGTAAATTCGAAGCGAGAAAGATGCTGAATAGCTTCCTCTCCTTTAGGTGAATAATAGAGATACAGATAACTATTTTGTTCGAAGTTTGGATCTAGAGAAAGACCCATCAAACCGTCTTCGAATTTGGTGTGCACATCAATTTTTCCCACGACCTTGATCTTTCCGGAGGCAGGATCGTAGAGATTGAGTTTACCTCTCCGCTCCGTAAAAAGTACTTTCCCGTCGTCTAGGACGTGTAATTCTGCGGGCTCATTGAGATTATCCCCTAATACCTCCATGACAAAGCGTTTATCGTCAGGTACGCGCTCTGTTTTAGCTTTGCTGTAATCCAAAGCTAGGTTTTCACCGATAGCATAGTGGATGCCACCAAGCAGGTGGGCCAGAAACTCTTTTTCTTCAAAAGTCTCGTTGGTATGACCAAAATTGGTATACCAAGCACGACCACCGTCAAAATCATGATACCAGGACATTGGGTGAAAATCCCCATTTTCGCCACCTTCGTAGCTACTTTCATCGATCTCGATGAGCGTATTTAGATTGGGATTGATAGATTTAAAATTATAGAACTCATCAGTTCTGACCCATTCGTCCTGCAGGTGAGAAGTCGAGATGTGGGTTTTGTTTACCACTTTCATTTTGCCTTCGAGCACATTTGGATCACTAGGATGGCTCTTAAAGTAAGCGCCCACTAGCTTACCATACCAGGGCCAGTGATATTCTGTATCTGCGGCGGCATGGATCCCGACAAATCCACCACCAGATTGGATATAGCGTTCAAAATCCGCCTGTTGGCGATAGTCGAGTACATTTTGGGTAGTACTGAGAAAGACTACGGCACTGTATTTAGCCAAAGACTCTTCGGTAAATAAAGCGGCATTTTCCGTTGTATCAACTAGGATATTGTTTTCTGCTCCCAGTTTCATCAAAGCCATTTGTCCAGCCTCGATTGATTTATGGCGATAGCCCTCAGTTTTGCTAAATACGAGGATCCGCTTCGCGGAACGCTTGTTTTGGCAGCCTAGGCTCAACGCAAATAGTGGCACCAGACAATAAATCAGGATGTTGTTTAGAACTTTCATCGTAGTAGTATATACACACCTATTAATCTCAAGTATAAATCTACAAACTTATATATAGCAAATGAGACTAATTGGTGCGCTTTTGCTGTTGGCTTTGCTATTTTTAATTAGGCCCACTCTTATCCGGTATTTCATTGAGGGTATACCAAGCCTCTGGATTGAGGATCATATCCCCAGCTTGACTCAGGAGCAGTTCGTTTAATTGTAAGTGCACCACCTTTTGTGAACTAAGTTGAGCACACTGGACAAAGACTTCTTTACGATTGTCGGAAAAACTGATGCTGTCAATTTCGATGCTTTCTACGGCGGATCTACTGCCATCAGATTGGTAATGCCATTGGTTGAGTTTGATATGCAAACTCGTGTCCTGAACGGCATCTGCGATGGGAGCTGAAAACTCCAAGACGAATCCATTGGCGCGCGCTTTTACTTGCGATAATTCGAAGGCTTTCGCTTCTTGCCAATCGACCCGATGGAGAGCGATGCGTTGAAAGCGAGGAAAGCCCCAATTTCCGGTTCCATCGATCCCACCTAAATAGAGTTGGCCATCTCTCCCTTCGACGATCCGAAAAATCCCGGCATCAAAACCCCTACTAAATTTATATAGGCAGCCTTGGTATTGACCGTTTACCTCTTCCAGGCTCACTCGCGCCAAACCTCCCCCAACAACGTCTCCAAAGAAAATTTGCCCTTCATAGGGTCCGGCCGAGAGCATGATCGCTTGTCCGGGTTTTTCAAATACATTGTTGCGAGGCACCCACAACAAAGGACTCATCGCCTCAGCATTTAGCGTTCCAGCATGGAAACCCGCGTCCTCTCCCTCGCCCAAAAACAGTAGTCGAGCCGCCTGAAAGTTTTTGCCCAATTGGTCGGTCACCAATAATTGATCCTCAAAAACTTTGCTTAGACCAGAGGGCGTATTTAAGCCCGAAGCAAAAGTAGCTGCCTCACCATCAGCCTTGATTTTCATGATTAGACCGCGGCCCTCACTCAATTCTGTTACTAGTTCGCCGCTAGATTTGGTAGGCAAAGAAAGGCCAATGAGAAAATGATCTCCAATCATCGGCATACCAAAGGCCAACTCGTGAAAATTACCACTTTGGGGCCATGTGCTATATACTGTTTCGTATGCATCATAGATGCCATCCTGATTGAGATCACGCAGGCGAGTCAATTCTTGCCGTTGGGCTACGTACAGATCACCTTGATAAAATTGTAATCCTAAGGGTTCGGCTAGGCCAGCAGCAATACGCGTGGCCGTTGTATCTCCAATTTTGCCCGAATGACGATAGACAGAGCCAGCAGTAGTCCACGTACAGAGATAGAGTTGGCCTTGATCATCGAGGGCAAGTCCTCCCGTTCTGGGTTGGAATTCTCCTCCTTTTAGATTGGTGATTTGCAATCGAGGATGCACTTGATCCGCATTGCTATCGCCCCCATTCTGAGCAGGAAGATTTAGAAGGAAGCTAAAAAAGATCAAGCTCAAAAAGCTGCGCATAGAGTATGTATTTTTGCCTAAAAATAGTAAAAAACCTTAAGGAAGGCGTTTTTCTAGTTGAGAGGGTACACTATCAATCGAGGAAAGAAAAGACATTGCTTTGAGCTTCAATTCCTTAAGAATCTCAGGATGATCAGCCGCCAAATTATGCTGCTCGCTGGGATCATGTTCCAAATGATACAGCAAAGGAGGATCGTGCGCTACCTTAGGCTCACCAATATAGGGAGTAAGGGTTTTGAAATGGATTTTCCACGGGCCTTGTCGATACGCAAACAGCTCATCTCCTAAGAAGTAGGGAAAATCTTCATGCAGAGTCTCGCTTTCCCCTTTTAAGACGGGCATCAGATCCCTACCATCATAGACTCTATCGTTCGGCAAAGCCGCCCCCGCCAAAGTAAAGCAAGTTGGAAGTAAATCCATGGTTGAAGCAATAGCGCTACTTGTCTTTCCAGCCGGAATAACTCCTGGCCATTGCGCGACAAATGGTTCTCTCTGACCGCCTTCCCAGCTAGAACCTTTGCCTTGTCGTAAAAGTCCTGCCGAACCACCCTTCTCTTTCATAACGAGCCAAGGACCATTATCGCTGGTAAATACGACCAGAGTATTTTCGCTGAGGCCTAATTCTTCTAGCTTAGCGATAATTTGCCCGACACTCCAATCGATTTCCTCCACCACATCACCATAAAGGCCTCTGAGACTTTTACCCGCAAAAGACTCATTGGCATAAAGCGGTACATGCGGGAAAGTATGGGGGAAATACAAAAAGAACGGTTTTGATTGATTGCGACTAATAAAATCTAAAGCTTTTTCGGTGTAGCGCTGCGTCAACTTAGCTTGATCTGGTCTGGTTTCTACGACACTATCTCCTTCCATCAGCGGTATGCTAGGAAAATGCTGTGCCCCCTTCCAATCATTTTCACGAGGGCTCATGTCATTACTGTAGGGAATACCAAAGTATTCGTCAAAACCGTGGTCGGTGGGCAGATAGGGATGATTATGCCCCAAATGCCACTTACCTACACAAGCGGTGGCATAACCTACCGATTTTAGGCCCTTAGCGATGGTAATCTCGCTGGCCGGCAAACCGCCATCAGAGTCAGGAAAGAGTACCCTACGTTTGGCACTACACATGCCTGAGCGGATAGGCAGGCGTCCGGTCATCAATCCAGCCCTACTGGGCGTACAGACGGAAGCGGCCGCATAAAACTGGGTCATTTTGATCCCATTGGCAGCCATTTGGTCCAAATGCGGAGTACGGATGCTAGGATGGCCATAGGTCCCGAGATCCCCATAACCCAAATCATCTGCAAAAATGATAATGATGTTAGGTTGTTTCTGGCTTGATTGTATTGGTGAAGGAGCATCACAGCCGCCTATCAGAAGAAGGAGGCTTAGGATTCCTATTGCAGTTCTCATTGGGTTTAGTAGTAGTAGTTTTCCTATTTTCGCAGAATGAAAATACGGAATTTCTACTTTATTGTAATACTGCTCAGCAGTTTGTTCGCCTGCGAGGGGCTTCCAAGTTGGCCTGAAGTCAATGTAGAAATTCTTCCTAATCCAGCTAGTTCTTCCTCAGTATTTCCTTCTCTAACGGCAAATGCTGATCAGTTGTGGTTGGGCTGGCTCCATGAATCGGACAGCGGGCAAAGCCATTATCGTTATGCTGCCTTTGATGGAGGCAGCTGGTCCAAGTTTCAGACGGCAGCAGTAGGTAACGACTGGTTTGTCAACTGGGCAGATTACCCTTCACTTACAACTTGGGGCAAACAGACATTGCTCTTGCACACATTAGAAAAATCTAGCCCTGAGCCCTATGCTTATGACATCAAAATCAGGCTATCTAAAGAAGGGAAGACATGGAGTGAAGCTTTTCAGCCTTATCAAGACACCTCAACTACGGAGCATGGTTTTCCTTCTTTTGTACCCCTTGACGGGGAACGCTTAGCCGCGATCTGGTTAGATGGCAGAAATTATACTGATGGCGGCAATGAAAACATGATGTTAGGCTTTGGCCTGATTGATCGAGATGGCAAGGTCAGCCCGACTCGATTTTTGGACCGCAGGATTTGCGATTGTTGCCAGACCGACATGGCGATGAGTAGTCAGGGCCTTGTGGCCGTTTATCGGGATCGTTCTCCGGAGGAAGTAAGAGACATATATATAGTACGCCAAGTAGGCGAAGACTGGACAGATCCTAGCCCTCTGCACAAAGACAATTGGCAGATTAACGCTTGTCCAGTAAATGGCCCTGCCATAGCGGCCAGGGGCGATACCTTGGCGGTAGCCTGGTTTACCTCTGCAGGAGGGGAAGCAAGGGTTTTGGGAAGCCTCTCCTTTGATGCAGGCGAGACTTTTAGCAAACCAACATTGATCGATGCAGCCCAAGCTTTGGGAAGAGTTGATATTGAGTTGGATCAACAAAATCGGCCTTGGGTGAGTTGGATAAGAAAAACGCAGGATACTGCGCAGATACAATTTTGCACTTTTACAGCCGACGGGACCAAAAGTCCTCCGATAAATATTCACGAAATCAATCCTAGAAGGAAGAGCGGCTTTCCCCAATTATTGTACTGGCAAAAGAATATGTGGCTGGCTTGGACAGCGACAGAGCCACAAAATCAAATTCAAATCGTAAAAATCACCATTGATGGATAAGCGTGTTTTGGTAACAGGAGCGGACGGATTGCTTGGCAATAATGTCGTCAGATTACTGTTGGAGCAAGGGTATAAAGTAAGCGCATTAGTGCAAGAGGGAAGACAATTTCCCAGTCTAGACGAACTGCCAATTGAACAGCACATTGGAGACCTCCTCAATATCGAGTCTCTAGATAAAGCCGTTACAGGCAATGATTATGTCATTCACGTTGCTGGCTTGACTGATGTATGGCCGGCCAAGGGCGAGAAATATTTTGCAGTCAATGTCAAAGGGACGCAAAATCTCATCGAGCAAGTCCTAAAGCATAAGATTAAGCGTATGGTCTGCATTGGTAGTGCCAGCTCATTTGGTTTTGGTACTGAGACCCAACCTGGGACAGAGAGCACTCCTTGGAAAGGCGAAAAGTATGGACTTGACTATATCAATAGCAAGCTGGCCGGACAAAATGAGATCATCAAAGCCGTGAAGGAAAAAGCTTTACCTGCTTTGGTCATCAATCCCACTTTTATGATCGGGCCTTATGATACTAAGCCGAGTTCAGGAGCCGTCTTGGTTGCAGCTTGGCAAAATCCACCTCCTTTTTGTACCAAAGGGGGCCGCAATTGGGTTGCAGTCAAAGATGTAGCCACAGCTACGGTGAATGCCCTGCATCAAGGTAGAATCGGAGAATGTTACATCGCCGGTGGGCAAAACATGAGTTATGTCCAAGCTTTTGGGCTACTGGAAGAACTCACTCAAAAGCCTCAACCCCAAAAAACCCTCCCCAACTTCATGATCCTTCTTACCGGATGGTTTGCCAGCCTTTTTGGCAAAATCACCGGCAAAGCCCCTAAGATTACCTACGAAATGGCGAAAGTAGCTTGCGACTCCCATTTCTTTTCTCCAGCCAAAGCCATCGCAGAGCTCAATATGCCCCAAACCCCTATCAAGGAAGCAATGCAGGAAGCCTTTGATTGGTTTTTTGCTAATGGTTACCTCAAAAAATAAGGCTAGATGCATCCACATTTTAAAGATAAAGTTGTCATCATCACGGGCTCAAGTATGGGCATCGGCAAAACCCTCGCCCTCCAACTAGCCCAATCAGGCGCAAAGGTTGTCCTCAATGGTCGCAACCAAAGCAGACTTGATCAAGCGGAAACAGAACTCAAGGAAATGGGTTATGAGCCCTTAGCGATCCAAGGGGATATTGGTTCTTGGGAAGACGCCAGAAGATTGATCGATGATACGGTAGCTCATTTTGGCCAACTAGACCTGCTGATCAATAATGCGGCCATGACCACTCGTGGCAAGTTTGAAACCGTAGAATCTTATGTGTTTGAAAAACTGTTTCAAGTCAATGTGATGGGTTCTATTTTCACTACCCGTGCGGCCCTTGATGCTCTCAAAGCGAGTAAAGGCGGGGTGGTTATGGTAGGGAGTTTGGCCGGACTTTATGGTTTACCTTACAATAGTCTGTATTCCATGACCAAAATGTCGCTCACAGCCCTTTGTCAAAGTCTCCGCTTGGAGTTTAAAGAGCATGGCGTTTATGTAGGACATGCCTATGTAGGTTTTACGGAAAACGATCCTGATAAAGAAATCCTCGACGCCAACGGAGTCAAAGCCTACCTCCCACAAAGACAAGGCATCAAAAAGCTCACGCAGGCCCAGACAGCAAGCTTGATTCTCAAAATGGCCGCGAAACGCAAAAGCAAAATTATTATGACCCCCGTGGGCAAATTGATGCATATCCTAGCTCGCTTCGCACCTGGCTTGATGCATCGATTTATGCTGGCTCGCATGGATCAATTTCGCGAACAATCTGAGGGAGAACTACAAACAGTTCAAGGCACTAAGGGTTAGGACTGTATGCGTATCTTACTTTTTACTGGCAAAGGTGGTGTAGGTAAAACCACTACCGCAGCAGCAACCGCTCTTCAGGCCGCTCAACAAGGCATAAAAACTTTGGTTATCTCTACGGATCCAGCCCACAGCCTTTCCGACGCCTTAGATGTGGAGCTTTCTCCAGAACCAGTAGAAATCGCCCCCAATTTGTACGGGCAAGAATTTGACGTGTATTACTCCATGAAAAAGTACTGGGGCAATATGCGTGAGTTGATGCGCACCATTTTTCGTTGGCAAGGGCTAGATAATGTGGTTGCTGAAGAGCTATCTGTTTTGCCGGGTATGGAAGAAGCTTCTGCCTTTCTTTGGATAGAGAAGTTTTACAGCGAAGGAGAGTACGATCTATTAGTTATTGACTCTGCTCCTACTGGCGAAACGCTCACCCTCTTAAGCCTTCCTCAGGTTACCCAAAGCTGGCTTACCAAGGCATTTCCAGGGCAAAAATTTGCGATTAGGACTTTTGGTTCTGTGCTGCGCAGAACGATGGACATTCCCCTTGATAAGGGCTATGAAGAATTAGAAGCACTATTCGAAAAACTGGAAAAAGTGCAACAGATTTTTCACGATCCAGATGTTACTTCCATCAGATTGGTGGCGAATCCGGAGCGGATGGTGATACAAGAGGCCAAGAGAGCTTACACCTATCTACAATTATATGGCTACAATGTGGACGCAATCATTGTCAACCGTATTTTACCTACGACCGGTGGAGGGAAACTTTTTCAAAAGTATGTGGCTTCTCAAAAAACCTATCTTGAGGAGATACAAGAAAGCTTTCAGCCGCTCCCCATATTCAAAGTCCCTCACCAAGGTGAGGAAGTCTTTGGTTTAGAACTCTTAGAGCAGATTGGAAATTCCATCTATCAAGAGCAAGACCCAACCCTCATCTTCCATAATGAGAAGCCGCTTCAGGTAAAAGAGAAAGACGGTTTCTTTGAAATCAAAATCCGTCTCCCCTTGATAGAAGAGACGGATTTTGAAGTACAAAAATTTGGCGATGAGTTGGTGATTGATTTGGGCAACCGCCGGCGGAACGTCTTTCTCCCACGCTTCGCCAATTTTCTCGAATTAGAAGATTGTGAGTATGAAGATCCTTGGTTGATAGTCAATCTCCGCAAGGACTAATCTCAAACTATTCAGAAACTTCTTCCTCTTTTTTCCCTCCACGGATAAATTTCCAGATGCTACCGCCTACACCGGCAATAGCAATAGCGATGATTTTCCAGAACTTGGCTAGGAAAGCAAAAAAGCCTGCTTTGGCCAAAACTTTGCCCGCCACTAGACCACCTACCGTCCAGGCAGCTACTTCATCTACATCTGGATCAAAGTCACTATAACGGCTGCCCTCGGCAAATTCAACACTCGTAATCACTTTGTCGATATTTTGCTCAACTTCGGGTAATTCGCTCATACTGGCGACCGCATTGAGTAAAAAGATCCCTTTGCGGCCTAGGACGCGCAGATTGTAGTTCAAAGTATTGAGACTATCACCACCAAAGTTGAGTTCCTTGGCCCAATGCAAAACTTTGTGGTTTTGATCGTAATAAGGTTCAGCGGCCCAACCGATGAGCTCTATGCTTTCATAGCCTAGCTTTTGGCGCTGCTTACTCGCTTCTTTGGTATCCTTTTTCTGGTCTTTGAGCAGATCGTCATAGTCGATATCCTGGGCATCTTCGTCATCGACATAACCCATCTCATCATAATTGATGGTAAAAACCCAGCTATCGGCAGCCAAAACTCCCTTGTTTTCAGGCACCAAGAGGCCTAGGATATCTTCATCTCTGGGGTTGCCCCATAAATCGCTCAATACAAAATTAGCTTGCTCAGGATCTAGGTAACGGAAACCCGTCGGAACAGTGAGGATGGCATTACCTTGGTCCAGTTCTATGATCCCAGTTTGGTATTCAAATGAATTTTCGATCGAATCGAAAATCATGAGGGTGCTATCAAGGTTTTGAGCATTTAGGGCATAAAAAGGCATGGCAGCAAGTGCTACCAGAAAAAATAATTTCTTCATGTTTAATGAATCATGGTTGTGATTAAATAGGATGCGAATATACAGAATGTCCTATAAAAGCCAAGATACTCCAAAACGAAAAAGCTAAGCGTTCTGCGAAGCAGTAAATGAAAAAAGAACTCCCTAGCAATTTGCTGAGCAAAAATCCTTTCACAAATACAGTCCTAACTCATTTTCTGGTCCCTATTCTCCCTGTCATTCGTCAATTCTTTCCTAGCAACAATCCATTAGTTCCTACCATCCATGGATTACAAAGATCGCTTCTTGGGAGAGCGCGTATTCATGACCAAACCCATTAACATTAAAAGTCATGAAATTAGTAAAGTCTATTTTTGCAATCGGTCTTTTTAGTCTTTTGAGTCTCAGCCTTTCGGCCCAAACCCAAACGCTCTTAGGAGATGGTATCCAAACGGTAAGTGGCTTTGGAGGACCGACCTTTGCCATCAGTAAAGTTGAAGGTCAAAATACTTATTGGATAGGTGGACAAGGCGGGGCCGTTTTCAACGAACGCTTAATCCTTGGGGGTGGCGGTATGCAAATGGTCAATGAAAAAAGCATCCTCAATCGAGACGCTCATATGAATTTAGGAGGAGTCTTACTTGGCTATATTTTCATGCCGGAACGCAAGGTCCATATCAGCGCTACAGTATTGGCCGGAGGAGGTAATATCAGTGAGGGCAATGAAGATTTTAACACTTTTGCCTCTTTGACGCCTCAAATTGATCTAGAAGCCAACGTAACTCCTTATTTCCGGATTGGTGTAGGAGTAAGTCAGCATTTTTTCTATGGCTTGGAAAGCCCACTTTATCCTAGCGCTGCGACCCTTTCTCGTCCTATACTTGGTGTGAGTCTTCGATTCGGAGCTTTTTAATCAAAAGGAACCGTATCTGTAGTGAGGCCTTTACGTAGTAAAGCACCCTTTTTCTGATCACCTACTTTTATTTGCACTACATTTTGCTGCTCTTCGTAAATTTCGATGAGCAGCTTATTTGTCACCTCTATTTCTTTAACTTCTGGGACTGAAAGCACCTCTACATATATCCACAGAGTTTCTAATTCAACCTCTTTACCTAGGTACTCGTAGGGCCTAGATTCTCCATTGACTTTCAATTTAAAATTGCGTTCTAAATAGGTACGCAGATAACGGTCTGCCGCTTTATTTTCTTTTCCCTCTCCGAGGAATAGTGGCCCTGCACCGTGCACGGCTAATGCTTGTTCCATATCCCCGGTGAAGATTTTAAGAGTAATTTCTAAGGACTCTGTTTTAGGATTATGATCAATCTGGGTTAGGCTAAAATAAAAGGGGTGAACAAAGCCCATTAGGGGAATAATGAGCAAGAAAAACAAAAAGGGTCGTGCTAAAATCTGTTTCATTCTCAAAGTTAATGAATTATTTTTGTCGAGTTATTAAAAGTCCTCTGCGTGAGTATATTCCAGACATATCTACAAATCGGCTTCCAACACATTTTGGATTGGAATGCCTACGACCATATGCTTTTCTTATTAGCACTTTGTGCGGTTTATCAATTGAAGCAATGGCGTAACCTTCTGGTATTGGTAACGGCATTTACGATTGGTCATTGTATTTCTTTGGTCTTAGCCACTTTTGAGATCGTTAATATGAACCATAGCTTTGGTTCAGGAGAAGGCGCTTTTACTTTAGGGCAGATAGTAGAATTTCTGATTCCACTCAGTATCCTAATAACTGCCTTACTCAATATCTTCCGAAAGCAAGCTGAGGTTGGCAAATCTACGATGAGAACTCAATATTTGATTGCCCTTGTTTTCGGTCTCATTCATGGCCTAGGCTTCTCGACCTTATTGCGCAATATGCTCATAGGGGAAGACAGCATTTTTCAGCCATTATTGGCTTTTAATATCGGCATTGAACTCGGACAACTAGCAATTGTCTCGGGTATAATTCTGCTTTCTTATGTGGTAGTGGGTTTATTGCGTGCTCCGCAACGAGAATGGAATATATTTGTATCTGGCGCGGCCGCAGGAGTCTCATGGCTCTTATTGCAGGGTGCTATATTTTGGTGATTTTATTTACAAGCTTGCTATGAGAAAAATTCAAGTCTTAAACACGGTACTTATGAGTGTCTTGATGTTTGGCGTCATGATGGCCCAAGCCCAAGAGGCACCACGTACCAATCAGAACAAATTTCGCCAACTCGGCGAAGACATCCCTACCCCCAATGTCTATCGTAATGGTGCAGGTGCTCCAGGGCACGCATATTATCAGCAGCAAGCTGACTATGAAATGGATATTCGTCTAGATGACGAAAACCAGCGCATCTATGGTGAAGAAACCATCACTTACACCAACAACTCTCCTGACCGTCTGACTTATCTTTGGTTACAGCTCGATCAAAACCGCCGAGCCAAGGATTCAGACACCTACAAAACCACGCCTACTGAGATCGGCGAGAGAGGCATTTCTTTCAACCAGCTCAAGAGCTGGGAAACGCTAGCCAACTTTGACGGTGGTTTCAAAATTGACTACGTCAAGGACGCAAACGGCAAAGCACTTCCTTACACCATCAACAAAACGATGATGCGGGTGGATCTCCCCAGCGCATTGATGCCGGGAAGCAACGTAAGCTTCAAAATCAAGTGGTGGTACAACATCAATGATCGCATGGCTATGGGAGGTAGATCTGGTTTTGAATATTTCGAAGCAGATGACAATTACCTATATACCATTGCTCAGTTTTTCCCACGTCTTTGCGCCTACAATGATGTTTATGGTTGGCAAAACAAACAGTTCTTGGGCAGTGGTGAGTTTACCTTGGTGTTTGGAAATTATAACGTAAATCTTACTGTACCAGCAGATCATATTGTTGGCGCAACTGGCACTTTACAAAACGCTAATAAAATTCTGAGCAGCACCCAGCGAAAGCGTTGGGCGCAGGCAAAAAATGCCACGGAGCCAGTAATGATCGTTACTCAGGCAGAAGCCGAAGCCGCCGAAAAAGAAAAAGCAAGCGATACCAAGACTTGGACTTTTTATGCTGAAAACGTGCGCGATTTTGCCTTTGCTTCATCCCGTAAATTTATCTGGGATGCCATGGGCGTGAAATCTGGTCAGCAGGACGTCATGTGCATGTCTTACTATCCTAAAGAGGGTAACCCACTTTGGGAACGCTACTCCACTCGTGCAGTAGCGCACACGGTTGACGTTTATTCTAAGTACACTTTCGACTATCCTTATCCAGTTGCGATTTCGGTACATACTAACCGTATCGGAATGGAGTATCCAATGATATGCTTCAATGGCGGTCGTCCAGAGGCAGATGGCACTTACACCGCACGTACCAAGTACGGGATGATTTCCGTGATTATTCACGAGGTAGGTCATAACTACTTCCCGATGATTGTCAACTCCGACGAACGTCAGTGGACTTGGATGGACGAAGGCTTGAATTCGTTCCTACAGTTTTTGGCTGAGCAAGAGTGGCAAAGAGATTATCCTTCTCGTAGAGGACCAGCCGTCAACATCACTAGCTATATGAGCGGCGATCAATCAAATATCTCGCCCATCATGACTAATTCTGAGTCTGTTTTTCAGTTGGGTAATAATGCATATGGCAAGCCAGCTACGGCGCTCAACATTCTGCGTGAAACGGTCTTGGGGCGCGAACTATTTGACTATGCCTTTAGAGAGTATTCTCAGCGTTGGATGTTCAAGCAGCCTAGCCCTGCGGACTTCTTCCGCACGATGGAGGACGCATCTGGTACAGATCTAGACTGGTTCTGGCGCGGATGGTTCTATACCACAGACCATGTTGATATTGCGATCAAGGATATGAAGTGGATCCAAATCAACAGCAAGAATCCGGAAGTAGAAAAGCCAATAGCGAAAGCGGATCAAAAGCAATTGGACATCAGTACTCTTCGCAACCAAGAGGCAGTGCCTCAAACCGTGATGGAGCGTTATCCTGAACTACAAGACTTTTACAATAAATACGATCAGTATGAAGTATCGGTTCTTGATAGAAAGGAATATGAAGCTTACTACAATCGCTTAAGTGATGAAGAAAAGGCCTTGATGGAGTCGAACAAGAATTACTATCAGATCGATTTCCAAAATGTAGGGGGATTGGTGATGCCGATCATCGTAGAGTTTACCTTCGAAGATGGCACCAAAGATTTACACTACATTCCTGCAGAAATCTGGCGTCGCAATGCTTATGAAGTCAGCAAGGTATTTATCACTGAAAAAGCAGTCGTCAATGTTTCGCTTGACCCAAATCTTGAAACTGCTGATTGTAATACAGATAACAATTACTGGCCTCCACGTATGAGTCCGAATCGTTTCCAGATGTATAAGCAGGATTATAGCCGCTACCGTGGTTCTGGTCAAAACCTCATGCAACGCCAACAAAAAATTGAAGCGATGCAAAATGAAGGGGGAGAATCTGAGGATAACTCTGGCAGAAGAGAATAATCATTCTTCCTGAAGATAAAAGCGAGGCAATCCTTAGAAGGATTGCCTCGCTTATTTTTGGGGATGATCGTTCCGCGAAGCGGTGAAGAATAATAAAGGTCCCTCGATCCCGTACAGTAGTCGGGACTCGGGAAGACAATTGAGGAATAAGACAAGCGTTCTGCGAAGCAGTCCCCTACTCTACTTACAGCTAGGATGAATACCAGAGACGTAATTGACAATCACATCAAGGGGCTTGGCAGATTCAGCGCCCGCAAAACCTTTGATCATATCGATACTAACTTGCGCCTCATAGGCTTTGAGATAGGTTCTAGCCAAAGGCAAGTAAGACCAATGCCAGCGCTCTTCTTCGTAGCCGTTGGGCCTTTGCTCGCCTTTTTCGGTGTAAGGCTGCCCAAAACCATGTTTGCCTGCATTGGCGACTAACCATTCATACTCGGCTTTGCCTTTGCCTGCTTTAAAGTAGGAGTTTTCGAAAGCGTTGAGGTCAATATCAGTGCCCCAATGATGACGAGAAGTTCCGGGCATGGAACTGGTATGGAGGATCTTTCTCGCTCTTTCTACTGGGTCTGGGGTAGTCTGTACAAGGTTTTCGCCATTTTGTAGTCTTTTACCATTCCACTTTGACTCCCAGATCTGCTTTTGACGGTAAAAGTTCCGCGTCGCGGAACGAATAGTCAAAGTGATACCCTCTGCTTTGGCTGCGTCATACATATCCACAAAGGCCTTATAAGCTTCTTTGTGTAGATAAGCACCACGACCGGAACCAGCACTGTGTTGATTGGCTATCATAGCAAAATTAGTGTCTTTGGCAGGATCAAATTGGCCCAGCAAATACTCGACCGCAACGGAATCAGACATGGGCTTCAAAAATTGAGGAGAGACGACACTGTCAGTTTCGGCAATTACCGCCATCGCAGCGGAGGAAGAAGGAGCATTAGAACTGCAGCCGAAGCTCATCACAAGCATCAAAAGCAGACATAAAGTTTGGTTCATGCTGGTAAATATACACTTCAAGACGATAGCTCAGAAACCATTTCTGGGCTTAAACCACAAATAATCAGTTGTAATTTATTGGCTTCGGCCATGAACAAATACAAGGGATAGGCATAGAAATCAGAGTTTTGCCAAGTGTAGCAACGCCCCAACCACAAGCCGTCCTCAATTTGACTAAGGTCATCTTTGCTAAGCTCGGTCAAATGGCGATCATCCTCCCCATATGTTTTAAAAAGCCATGCCAATATATCTCCCACAATCTGATCGAGCATAGTCGGTTGATGTCGATGAGTCAGCACAAGATTGTAGGATTGGTCGGAAAATTGGTAAATCTCCGCTTCATTAAACAAATCCAACTCCAATAAACCCAGCGGTGCATGATGAAGACGGATTCTCTCGCCTTGCGCATTGATCCGCGTGCCATTGGGGACAAATTGCTCGTTGGGCAGGGCTTCGAGATCTAACTCGAATAGGCTCAAAATCTCTTTACGACCCTTATCGATTTTGGGCCATAAGTTGGGCGAAAGTTTTCGCTTGGGATCCAGCGTATCACTGATGTCAAAGGCTTGAACTTTGATTTCTCCAGCTACAATTCTTTTTTGCCAAATTTCATATTGACCCTCGGCCTTCAAAGTATAGATATGGAAATTGTGGGAGGGTAAATCATTGATCCAAATCGACTGTTTCCAATCTGGAGCAGGCAGGTCCAAATGGAGCCCTTTGAGATGCTTGAGTATGCGCAAAAAGCGTACATCTTTGTCGCTAAGGTCTCCAAGGTAGAGACGACTAATCAGCGGTAATTCCCAGGCACTGATTTTACTTAAGGGGCGTTTTTTTCGGTCATAATGACTGCGGTAACTATACTTTTCGATTGCTGGTGCTTGATCTCGGAAAGCCAACCAAGCCATCTCTAAAAAGAAAGTCCTCGCCAAAGGCAAACCTTCAAACTGCGTCAACTCTGCTTTGAGATTATCTCTAAAAGCGGCGCGACTCAAAAAATAACTCAAATAAGCCACATGCCTAAAAACCACCTTTCCTCGATCAATGATCATAAGGATGTGCTGCTGCAAAATGCGCCAATCAAGGCCGAAGGCAGTCGCCAAGGATTCTACTTCTAGCAGCGAAAGTCCTAAGCTCTTACGCTCTTGCCAATGCAGGAAAATACTGCCTGCTACGGCCTCTAAAAACCGTTGAGCCGCATCTTGTTGTTTTTTTGTTTGGTAAAAACGTTCCAACTCAGCTTGTACGCGATAAGCAAACAACTGATAATAATAGCGATCACTATCTGCCACCGGGCTCATGCGTAGGCTTTCTAGCCAAAGCGGCGTCTCTGCCAACTCAGGCCATTGATCTAGGAGTAGATTTTGAGCCTTTTTGTATTTTTTCACGCTGCGCGGAACGCTTCCCCTCATCTTTGTAGAGGCGTCTAATGGCACTAACTCACAAAGACTAAAGCGGACAGACTCTTTGGGACCAACAAAGGTATAGTGTGGGTAATCTAGATTTTGAAGTTCAGCGAAGCGAGCATGACTACAAGCCAAAACAATCTTACGATAATGCCGACTATGCTTAATAAGCTCATCCATACGCTCCCCAAAATCAGCATAAACCAATGGGTCTTCATCTAGGCCATCAAGCAATAAGACAGTATCTACACTATCTTCACAATGAGCAAGCTGACTGACATCTTGCGTCAAGGCAAGAGAGAAGTATCGTACCTTGGCTTTGGCCGAAAAGCCTCGATAGAGCTTAGCATATAGCTGCAAAAGGAAGTAAGTTTTGCCACTCCCACTAGGTCCCAGGAGCAGATAGAAGTTTCGTTCCAGTTCGCTTTGAGAAGAAAAGCGTTCTACGAAGTAGTCCAAAAGGGGCACCATCCCTTCCCCCGGTAAGAAACCCCAGCGCTTGAAAGGTCTTTTCAGCGCCAAATAGATAAAGCGGAAATCAAAATAAGCTGCTAGCGTAGGGGTAATTTGATGAGCACGGATGCGCAAGACGAGGCCTTGTACCAGGGCCAACAGGGCCCATAACACCCCTATTCCTAACATTAGGATTAGAAAGATTTGCAGGGAAAATGGAATTTGCTGCCAGTACAAAAGCAAGGCATTGAGGCTAAAAAAGCGGATCAAGCCGTTGGTGATTTAAATTTACTTCTATGTAGAAAATAACTATTCACATGGAATATTTCAAGCAGAGCGCAATTTCCAAGCCAATATTCCCGTCGCAATGGCTACATTGAGGGATTCTCCCCCACCTTGCCGAGGGATCGTTACCCGGTTGAGGCGTTCGACAGCCTTAATTTCTGCGGAAATACCATTGGCTTCATTACCTACCAACAACCAATCCGCAGCCCCCATTACCGCATCCTGCAGTTCGATACCTTCCATGTCAGCCACCCAAATACGGCTCCTTTGTTGGGCCAGAAAAGATCCCCAATCACTTACTTTACTCACTTTCATGCGAAAAATAGACCCCATGGAGGCGCGCAGACATTTATAATTCCAAATATCCACGGTATCAGGGCCTAAGACCAAGCGTTGGAAGCCCAACCAATCAGCTGTACGCATGATAGTACCGAGATTACCGGGATCTTGCAAACCAGCGATCAAAAGGCCTGGGCCTTCGGGTAATAACTCTTCTTGGATATTTTGCTGGCTATCTGCTGGCATTTTCAGAACACAAATGGGACCCTCGGGGGAAACTTGACTGCTAATACGCTTAAAAACGCTGGGGAGCGTTAGATAAACAGGTGCGGGCGCAGTTTCGACATTGATGACAGGCTTTTCTCCTTCGGGTAATACGATGGCCTCCATCGGCCAATTCTCAGCTAAGGCTTCTTTATACAGCTTTTTGCCCTCAATGAGAAAGCGATGTTGTCTTTCGCGATATTTTTTCTGCTGGAGGGAGCTGAAAAGTTTTATTTTTGCCCGAGACAGGGATTCCATGCCAGTAAAGCTAATAAAATACCTCTTCATATTTGCGCTTGTCGCCAGCCTCTTTAGCTGTCGCTCTACCCGCTATGTTCCAGAAGGGGAATATCTCATCAGTAAAGCACCCAAATATGAAGGCAATCTTGCCTTAGACGATTACAGTCTCAATGATGTGGTGCGTAATCAGCCCAATCAAAATCTATTAGGGAGGCCCTTTTATCTCTATGCCTATAATTTTGGCCGACGCATCAAAAAAGATAGTGTCGATAAGGGGATACGAGCTTGGTTGTCACGGCAATTGACAAACGATATAGGGGAGGCACCGCAATTACTTGACACAACCATCCTCAAGCAGGATCGCATCAATATCCGTAATGCTTATTTCGCAGCAGGCTATTTCTATCCCAAAGTAAGTTATCGCATTGATACCCTCGGCAAGGAAGATAAAGAACGCAATAAGGTAGGCATTGTCTTTACCATAGAGGAAGGCACCGCTTATCGCTACCGCAATGTCAAGCTCCAACTCAAAAACCCCCAAGACAGCGCCTTTTTGCGAGCCTACCAAATGCCGCAAAGCGCGATTAAGCAAGGGCAGAACTATAGTCACGACAAGATGGCATTAGAGCGTTCTCGTGCTACCTTAGCCCTGCGCAATGCAGGCTACTTTACTTTTTCACCGAGTATGATTGACTTTGAGGTCGATACCTTGATCACGAGTCCTCAAGAGCGTGATTTACAAGACAGCCTCAATGTCAAATGGATTGATATCTACATCAATGTCACGGAGCAACCCCAGCCCTATTATATCCGCAATGTACTGATGGAGATCCAACCTCCTGGCGGTTTTGAAACAGCAGTTAAGGAGGATATCATCACCTTTAATAGTGTTGAGCTTAATCAAGCAATACGAGATAGTCTCCATATCACAGAACGAAAATTATCTCCTACGGTCAACCTTCGCTTTAAGACCAGCAAAAACCATATCAAACGACTCAATTTCAATTTTTTGAACCGTAGGGTATTAGTCCGCCAAGGCGAACGTTACAGTCAGGACCGTAACCGCCAGACCTTACAGAGGCTGCAAAATCTGGGCATGTTTCGTTTTGTAGTCGTCAACTATCAACCTATAGATTCTACCAATCTGCTTGATATTCGCATCGAAACCCAATTGGCCAAAAAATATCAAATCAGAGTAGGTACGGAGGGTTTTTCCAATGATATCATCAGCACCAATTTGCCGAGCGTCGGTTCTAATATTGTTTTTCGAGACCGCAACGCCTTCAGACATAGCGAGTTTTTGGAACTGAGCCTTGCCGGAAACGTGGGTCTTTATCAAAGTATCGAAGAAGAAAACAATCGAGCCCTCTTTTATGAATTGGCCGCCAATACAAGACTCAATTTCAACCGTTTTTTGATCCCTTTTCCGGTTAAGGCAGACCTAAGCCAATTGAGCCCCTATACAACCCTTTCCGCCAATTACCGGCTCGAGAGTCGCCTAGAATTTAATCGCGTAACCACAGGAGGCCAATTGAGTTATCGCTGGAACCATATCCCCTTCAGTGATCAGGCGGTAAGTCGACTCACCCCATTTTTTGTGGACTTAATCGATGTCCGTAATATCAGCGACGCCTTCCAAGAGCAAATCGACAACCTACCCCTTATTATCCAACGGGATTACGAACGTCGTTTTGGCTCACGGATACAGTATAGCTTTACCTATCAAAACTATGGCAAAAACCGCATCAGACCGACTTATTGGTACCGGACTGCTGTCGAAATCGGCGGCAATTTACCCTTCTTGATAGATGCCCTCACTCAAGGCAACAATAATGATGAAAGCCTTAATGACAATCTCCTTTTCAACCGTATCTTTTACGGTCAGTATCTCAAAGGCTCTTTCGAAAACAAATGGCTCTTTCCCATTGACCAACAATCAGAACTGGTAGCACGGGCCTTTTTGGGGGCCTCCTATACCTACAACAATACCCCGACGGTGCCTTATGAAAGTCGTTTTTTTACGGGCGGCACCAATAGTATGCGGGGGTGGATATCCAATACACTAGGGCCAGGTCGTTCGAGTTTGAGCGATTTTATCTCGTCTGGCTCAGTGGATAGTGTAAACCTCAGCTTATTGGCTCCTGGCGGAGAATTCATCTTAGAAGCCAACCTTGAATATCGAGTAGATGTATGGAGTTATTTGGAGATGGCTTTCTTTACCGATGTCGGCAATGTCTGGTTTCATGAAGCCGAACGCACCCGAGAGCAGTTAGGAGATGCCAGTATCATTGCCCTCGAAAATTTAGCCTTAGGCTGGGATGCGGGAATCGGTTTTCGTTTCGACTTTTCCTTTTTGATTTTGCGTTTTGACTTAGCGCAGCAGCTTTTTGCTCCTGACCTTGAAAGAGGCTGGGTATTGGGCAATCCCGAGGCCGCAGAATCTAAACGCTGGCAGCTCAATGTTGGGATCAATTACCCCTTTTAAGTATAAAGTAGAGAGTATTTAGTACTGAGAAGAAGCGTCTAGATTGACTCAGTAGCTCTATTTTTAAAGTGCTTTATTACTACCATCTCCAAGATTTACCCCTTAAATCAGCGCTTATGTTTGAATTTGATAAGGACTATTTCCTAAAAAATGCTAGAGTCGAGCTTAGTCCCTTGACTACTCTACACGAAGCGCAGCTATTCGCAGTTTCAAATGAAGCTGAGATTTGGCAACACTTTGAAGAGCAGGGGTATGGTCGAGATAATTTTGCTCGCTACATCAAGCGAGCCCTTAGAGCTAGAGGCCAAAAAACTGAATATACTTTTGTGATTAAGGATTTAAACCGAGATCAATACGCAGGTATGACCAGAATTTACGCAGTCAACAATGAGCATAAAAATGTAAAAATCGGGCATACCTGGATCGGCACTAAATTTCAAGCTACTGGCCTAAACAAGAACTGCAAATATCTTCTGTTTGAGTTCTTGTTTGAAACATTACAAGTGGAACGAATCGGATTTGGGGCTAGCGCTGAAAATATCAACAGCATCAAAGCCATGGAAAGTGTGGGCTGCAAGCAAGAAGGTAGGCTAAGAAGTTTTCTCCCTAGTGCAGATGGAACAAAAAGAGTGGATATCGTTCTGCTGAGTATCCTCAAACATGAGTGGGAAGACAATGCCAAAATTCGTTTACAACAACAGTTAGCGACCTATTTTTAGGGTTATCCCCTCCCCTTTAGCTGTCGCATTAGCGTCAATTTTGAGAGATTTCTGCTTCGCAGAACGCTTATCTTGCCCTCCTTTGAGGGCTAAAGGAGTCTATCCATCCTCTACCAACGGATTGATTAAGAGGTTTTTGTCATCGGCCCCAGTACAAATGCTCGAGGATTGGACTAAACGTTCTGCAAAGCAGAAAAAACTAACGTCTCAGCCCGTCAACTACTTTGGTGCGACTAGCCACTCTCGAAGGATAAATCCCGGCCAGATAGGAGAGTATCGTTACCGTAAGGATAACCAAAATGTAGTCCCCTAACTCTAAGGCAATGGGAAAAGCTTTGACCCGAAAACTATCTCCCCCTTCTAGCTTGACCAAGCCATAAAATTGCTGCAACAGTCCCAAAGTGGTGGCAATAATCACCCCCAACATGGCCCCTGCGCCGCCTACTAAGATCCCTTCAACTTGAAATATTTTGCTTATCAAGGCATTGGAGGCACCAAAGGATTTGAGCACGGAGATGTCATGGACTTTCTCGATGACAATCATAGAAAGACTACCTACGATGTTTACGGCTGCAATGGAGAGCATCAGAACTAAGATCAAATAACTGATGTACTTTTCGTTGCGCATCACCCGATATAGGGTACTATGCTGCTCAAACCAAGTCATTACTTTATAATCTTCCCCTAGCAATAGCTTGATTTGCTCTCTTGCTTTTTCGGCATCATCGATATTTTCGAGGCGAATTTCATAGGCGGATAATTTATTTTGAGCATCCAAGATATCGCGTACCGTCTCAAAGTCAGAAATGACATATTTTTCATCATACTCTAACTGCACACTAAAAAAGCCCGAAGGAAAGAGGAAATCCGTCTTGATGGCGTTAGGGTTGGTCAGCTTAGAATCTTGGGGGATATAGAGCACCCTGACGGGTTCTACTTCATTGAGAATATTGGCTTTGAGTTTGGCAGCGACCCCATTGCCAAAAATCGCTTGGGGGATGTTGTTGCGTTCGGCGAAGTCGTAATTACCCTCATAAACAAAAGTGTCAATTTGATTGACATTATTGAAATCTGGTTCTACGCCTTTTAAAACTGCGATTGCCTGATTGTCCACATAGTCTAGGACGACCTTACCTTCAATGGTACGTGTAACGGCTACCACCCCATCGACGGCTAACAAACGCTCTACCATGGCTTTATCTTCTGTCATGTACTGCCCAATGGAGGCTACGACTTTGATATCGGGATCCATAGCAGAGAAGAGATCTTCGATGAAATTGGTCAGGCCATTGAATACCGACAAAACCAAAATGAGCGCTGCAGTACAGACACCAATCCCCAATACCGCCACGAGGGTGATGATATTGATCGCATTACCAAAGTTGCGGGAGAAGAAGTATCGTCTGGCGACAAAAAGGATAAATCGCATGCAGCTTAATTTCAGTCTTGGTTTTCGGCTTCGTCGGGATCAGCTTCTGGAATCTCTAAGTCCTCCATGATTTTGTTGATGCGCTCTGCCTCGGCAAAAGAATCATCAACATAAAAGATCAATTCAGGAATCTTGCGGACTTTATTACGAATCCGTTGCCCAAGGGCATAACGAACTTCCCAGTTATTTTCGCGCAAAGCTTTGACAGTTTCCTCTATTTTTGAGTCTGGTAAGGTAGAAATATATACCTTGGCCAAACTTAGGTCGGGCACTACGCGTACCACCGTTACCGTAAGCAGGATACCGGGGACATAAGTGAGCTGGCGACTCAAGATTTCGCTTAGTTCTAATTGAATTAAGCTGGCAACTTTCTTTTGAACAATAGTTTCTGACATATACTTTTGACTGCGAAACGGCCAAAGGTACGAAATGCGCACTTATTTTAGAATAATAGAGTTTGGAAAGGCCTGGTGGGGCTGGGGAGTATGGGCTTTGGTGGCCATGCTGGTTTATACCTTATTTAGTGCGGTTTCCTTGGTGGCAGTGATTCCATTTTTGGAAATCCTATTTGGCCAAACGGCGCCTGAGCCTACAGAAGCGCTGGTTTGGTATCAGGCTTCTTCGGTAAAAGCGCATGCCTACTATCAGCTGAGTCAATGGATGCTACAATATCCAGCCAGTCAAATTTTATTGGGGTTTTGTGGTTTTTTGTTATTGGCCATCGTGATCAAAAATCTCGCCCGTTATATGGGAAGCTATTGTATGGCTCCTTTGGAGAACGGTATTGTCCAAGAGCTTCGTAACCGTCTTTTTGCCCATTTAACTAAGCTTGACCTCAGTTTTTACACTCGCAATAAAAAGGGAGATATCATAAGCCGCATGGTGAGTGATGTCAATACAGTAACTGAGGCGATCATCTCTACGCTACAAAATCTTTTCCGCGAGCCTTTGACAGTTTTGGTTTTTCTAGCGGCCTTACTGTTTATCTCTTGGCAGATGACGCTCTTTATTTTGATCATTTTGCCCCTGACAGCGCTGGCCATCAATGCCATTGCTCGGCCCCTCAAACGGGATACTCGTCGAGGTCAAGCCGTGTTAGGAGAGTTGACTGCTAGTTTGGATGAGTTTCTGAGCGGCATGCGTATCGTCAAGGCCTTTCAGCGAGAAGAGCATGAAAAGGCAAAGTATGAAGAGCAAAACGATCGCTATACTGACTTGTAAAGCAGTATTTCCCGCCGCTTAAACCTAGCCTCCCCAGTTACAGAAATCGTGAGTATCGGCATTATTTGCGTGGTGATTTTTTACGGAGGCACTTTGATTTTAGCGGACGAACCTAGCTTGAAAGCCTCGGAGTTTATTGGCTTCTTAGCGGTATTTACGCAATTTCTAGCGCCTATTAAACTAATTTCAACTGCCGTTTCCAAGATTCAAAAAGGCAATGCAGCCTACGGCCGGATCGAACAACTCCTGGCAGAAAAAGCACTCATCCATGATGGCCCAGAAGCCAAAGATTTTACCGAGTTTAAAGATAGTATCGCTTTTGAAGCAGTGGACTTTGCTTATACAGATGAGTTAGTATTGGATAACATTAACTTCCATCTCAAAAAGGGGGAAATGCTGGCTTTAGTAGGGCCCAGTGGAGCGGGAAAATCAACTTTAGCAGACTTATTGCCGAGATTTTATGAGCCTAGTGAGGGCCGCATTTTGCTGGATGGCATTGATATAAAAGAGATCCAAATTGCCGATTTGCGCGCGCAGTTTGGCATCGTGACTCAAGAGGGCATCCTCTTTCACGATACAGTATTTCAAAATATCGCCTACGGCTTAGCAAATGCCGATCCAGCGGCGGTAAGGCAAGCCGCAAAGATTGCCAATGCAGATGGGTTTATTGAGGCACTTCCGGAGGCTTATCAGACCGTAATTGGGGAACGAGGCACTCGATTGTCAGGAGGGCAACGCCAGCGGATCGCCATTGCAAGGGCGATTTTGCGCAATCCACCCATCTTGATTTTGGATGAGGCTACTTCCAATCTCGATACCCAATCAGAAAAAGCCGTACAAGAAGCGCTCGATCGACTGATGCAAGATCGGACCTCTATCGTAATCGCGCATAGACTTTCGACCATACAACAGGCAGACCAAATTTTAGTCATTGAAAATGGCAAGATCGTTGAAGCGGGTAAGCACGCGGATTTATTACAAAACGCAGGCCTGTATCGCAAGCTACACGACATCCAGTTCGCATAAACTAAGCGTTCTGCGCAGCAGCAATAAAAAAACTAGGTAGAACTAGGCTCAAGCCCCTCGAAAGCGACCCTTATCTTTTGCCCATAATCCGATAAATGCTCTGCATCATAAGACTCTGCCCAGCGGTATTTGTCTAGTTGGTGGAGTAAGTTGAGCAACAAAATGTCTGGTTTCATCTCTTGAAAAGCAGAATCAGAAATTCCCATTCCCTCCAAAAAGTAAGCAAACGCTTCAGGAGAGGCTTCGCCAGACATCAATAAAACACCTATCTCATTGTGGGGTACGACATTGATTTCTGCTGTGCCCCAGTCAATCAATGCTACCTGATCCTTTTCAACTATCACATTGCGGGGACAAAGGTCTCCATGGACCAAACCCGATTGGAATTTTTTGTTTAATAGCCTCTCAAGGGCTTGCCGGATACGCTGATACTCTTGTGGCGTAAAAATGCGCCTAGCTAAAAGACTATCTGCAGGATTTAACTCCTCTAAATTATAGCGCAGGCGAGCAAACCAATCATGATGAAACTCTGCTTCCTCTACGGCGGCAACTTCGATTCGCTTGACTTGATGAAACTTACGGGCATAACGCCCTAAAGCTTGCCAGATAAGGGCTTGTTGTGCTGCTCCACTTTGCTTGCCATTTTGACCGGGGATCTTAGCTTGAATCATATAGCAATGGCCCGCAAAAAGGCCACGGGCTAAAACTTTGGCCGTGGGGATCCCTAGACTAGCTACTCTTTCTAAGCACCAATACTCTTTCTGATATTCGAGCTCGCTTGTTGCCTCATTGAGGCGGATGATGTATTGCCCTTGTTGACCTCGGACTTCAAATACTTGGTTGACGACACCTAGGCCAATAATTTGTTGGATCGTAAATGGGCCCACCAATTGGTGTTGCTGGAGAATATTTTGAATGAGGGTAATCATGCGTTTGTCATGCAAAAAGGCCGACAGACCCTTGCCTATCGACCTTTCGTATATATGTATTATGGCTTTATTTTTTACTGACTGAGCCGAGGCCAGAAATGCTTTTCTTCACATCTGGATCACCTTTATAGCTGACCGCACCCGCACCAGAAATTTGCACATCCAAGGACTCGGTAGCATGCACATCCGCAGCCGCAGCACCACTAAGGCGAATGGTCACATCACTACTTTCCAGATCCTCTGCGTCAATATGACCAGCACCACTGACAGAATAGCTTGCCACTTCTGCATTGCCTTCTAGCTCTGTATTGGCAGCGCCTGAAAGACCTACTTTGAGTTCATCTACCGACATACTAATGTCAATATCAGCAGCCCCAGAGGCATCTAGTTTTAAGACATCAGCCTCAATGGTATTTTCGGACTCCAACTCAACGCCTCCACTCACATGGATAGAATTGATAGTCGGGGAAGTAATATATAGATGTACATCGTCTTCAAACTTCCAAGTACCACTCTTGGAGTAAATATTGAGCTTGCCACCCTTTACTTCATAGCGTAAACGGTCAAGATCATCATCATTGCCTTTGGCCTCGAAGGTATAACCATCCCCTTGGGTCAGGTGAACTTCATAAGCGCCACTGACGCTAATTTTATTGAACTCGTCGACCTGAATCATTTGACTTCCGGCAATGGATTTACGGTGCCCATCACGATCATCATAATGATGTCCTTCATCATGGTCTTTATCTTCATGTACTTCGACATGTACATGATGATTATCATTGTCTCGGCCAGAGTTTACCCATTTGAAAAAATAGTACGCGCCAGCTATGACAAAGAGGTAAACGAAAAATCGTACTAGCTTTCTCATATTATTGGTTGGTTTGATGTAACAAAGACAGCGGGCTATTGGTAATAGTTGGAAGTATTTTCAAGTTTTATACATATTAACTAAAAAAGCAGAGAAATCTAGTGCTAAAAGTTGCTTGGTCGCCCTTATACGAACATCCTTTGCCCGCAGGGCATCGTTTTCCGATGGAAAAATATAGCCTGATCCCTGAGCAGTTGATTTATGAAGGCACGCTTAGTCAAGAGAATTTCTTCGAACCCGGCAAAGTGCCAGAATCTATCATTCTGCGAACTCATACCGATGAATACTGGGCTAAACTCAAAGAGCAGCAGCTCAGCCCTAAGGAGATCAGACGCACGGGTTTTCCACTTTCCCCCCAACTAGTCGAACGAGGTACTACGATCGCGCAAGGTACCATAGACAACTGTCGATATGCTTTTGAATATGGGGTGGCTATGAATATTGCAGGGGGTACTCACCATGCCTTTACGGATCGAGGGGAAGGGTTTTGTTTGCTCAACGATTTTGGGATCGCGGCAAACTATCTTTTGCAGCACGGCCTCGCCGAACGCATCCTCATCGTGGACTTAGACGTCCATCAGGGTAATGGCACGGCTGAAATCTTTCGTTTTGAGCCGCGAGTTTTTACTTTTAGTATGCATTGTGAAGCCAACTATCCGCTACAAAAAGAGCAGTCCGATCTAGATATTGGCTTGCCATTGGACACAAAAGATGAGCAATATCTGCAGATACTGCGTAATACACTGCCAAATTTGATTGAGCAAGTTCAACCGGATATCATCCTCTATTTATCGGGTGTTGACATACTAGAAACAGACAAATTGGGTCGTATTGCTTGTACCCGCGCGGGCTGTAAGGAGCGCGATCGCTTTGTATTTGAGTCCTGTCATCGTAACAACATCCCCGTGGCAGTTTCCATGGGCGGCGGTTATTCAGTGCACATCAAGGATATCGTAGAAGCACATTGTAATACTTTTAGATTGGCCCAAGAAATTTGGTTTTGATAAGTAGGGACAGCTATTGAGTTCTTAGTTCAATAAATCAACCCTTCAAAAATTCAAACATTGACTTAGCGTTCCGCGCAGCGGTAAAAATTATGAAGATCTTTAAGAAATTGAATTGATTTATGCTCTCTAAATAAAACGACATGATGAGACACATAACGCTTTTATTGGGCCTCTTTTGGCTGTCAAGTGAGCTTTTCAGCCAAAATTTTGTTGAAGGAAAGGTTGTCAGAGCCGGAACTCAAAAGCCCCTCACTAGTGCGACTGTCATGGTAAAAAATACTTACCGCGGTGTAATAAGCGATGTAAAAGGCGAATTCAAAATCTGGGCTGAAAGCTCTGATACACTGGTAGTCAGATTCATAGGATACATTGAGCAAGAGGTCTCCGTATCATTTGGGGAGCCAATTTTGATCCAAATGATTGCCGATAGCACGGCTTTAGGGGAGGTATTAATTAGCGATTCTCTTAGTAATCAGATAGATGACCCAGGCCTGAAGACCATTTCTCTCGAATCTCCAACAAGTGGAAGCATCAACAGGCTAGGACGAAATTCCAAGCGATATCGAGGTAGAGCAGCAAATACCATAAAAATGGATCATTACGATTCCATCAAGAGGGACAATTTTAAGGCCATTGATGAGAACACGGATTTTGACACTCGAGAAAAAAATATCTCTACCTTTAGCATTGACGTAGACAAAGCCTCTTTTGCTATTGTCCGACGCTATTTGAGCAATAATCAACTCCCGCCCCAAGACGCCGTCCGCATCGAAGAGCTGATCAATTATTTCCCTTATCAATACGAAGCTCCTGCCCCAGAGGCCGAACATCCTTTTGCCGTGCATACTGAGATCACGGAGTGCCCTTGGAACCCCGAAAGGCAGCTTTTACACGTAGCGATTCAAGGACAAAGAGAACTACCCAATGCCAAGTCAGGCAGTAATTTGGTGTTCTTGATAGACGCCTCTGGCTCTATGGGAGGTGCAGATAAGATTGATCTTTTAAAGCAGGGATTTAACCTTCTCGTCGATCAGTTAAGTCCGGAGGATAGGGTGAGCATAGTGGTCTACACAGGAGAGGCTGGTATTGTTTTGCCCCCTACGTCGGGGAACGATAAGTCAACCATCAAAGAAGCCATCAACTCCATCTATGCTCGTGGTTCCACCGCAGGTGAAGCAGGTATCCAAAAAGCTTATGCTTTGGCAGAAGAAAACTTCATTCCCAATGGCAACAATCGCATCATACTGGCCACAGACGGCGATTTCAATGTAGGTATTAATAGCGAAAGTGAGCTTGTCAAACTGATCGAAAAGAAGCGCAAATCGGGTATCTATTTGACCGTTCTAGGCTTTGGTCAGGGCAATCTGCAGGACAGTAAAATGGAACAAATTGCCGATCATGGCAATGGTAATTACTTTTATCTCGATAATGAACGCGAAGCCAAAAAGGTCCTTGTAGACGAGCTGAGGGGTACTTTATTTACCATAGCTAAGGATGTGAAGATTCAAGTGGAATTTAATCCAGGTAAAGTAGCGACTTATCGCTTGATTGGCTATGAAAATCGCTTGTTGGAAGAAAAAGACTTCAAGGACGATAAAAAGGACGCAGGGGAATTGGGTTCCGGTCATAGTGTGACCGCTTTGTACGAAATTGTCCCACAAACAGACCCAAGCGTTGCGCGAAAGCGCGAAGAGGGCGAAACCCTTGCCCACGTCAGACTGCGCTACAAAAAACCTGATGAATCTAAGAGCATCTTACTTGAAACCGCTATCAATGCCCGCATTTATCCGCTATCAAGATGTAGTGAAGCCTTCCAATTGAGCTGTGTGGTAGCTGAATTTGGTCTTTTATTGAGAGATTCTGAGCACAAAGCTGCCGCTTCTTACAATGAAATCATCCGCCGACTCGAATCCTTGCAAGTACCTGAACTAGAAGCAGATAGAGATGAATTGATGAAAATGATTCTGGAAGCAGCGGTACTGATTGAGGCTCAAGCCCAAAAATAGGGATAAAAAAATGCACTTTTTTTTGCGTGCCAAGGCAACCATTAACAATTAATTAACGGTTATGTACTCGTATAGATCGAGCAACTCACTCATCTGTAAATGGGCCTGAGAAGCGGTCCTTGAAAAAACAAACTACCAACTACTATTACATTTGGTCCCGAATTACGCTCGTAATTCGGGAATTTTTTTGTACCCCAATTTTTCATTACAGAATCGGCTAATTGTAACAAGCAAGATTCCTACGATGAAACACAAGCAACTAAGGCAGGGGAGCTTGATGCTCCTACTTAGCCTGATCAGTATTGCCCTACATGCACAAACTCGCGCGCTCGAAAGTCAGGTATTGAGTTTTGATTCGATTCCTCTTTCCTATGCCCAAATCCAATTATTGCGTCCGCCTTACTACTTAGCGGTAGTACAGGCAGACTCAATGGGTAGATTTAGCTTTGCTTCACAAGCCTACGGTCAATATCAACTCAGTGTCTATTGGGAAGGATTTCGCCGGACCTATGCCTATTCTCACACTGACAGTACTGGAGCCGACTCACTCTTTAGCAATTTTACGATGGATCAGATTGATTGGTATGCGGTGGGTGGTATGCCAGTTTATCAAGGCTCTGGCACAGGAGTTCAAGTCCAGCATGGGCCTACCGTCATACATGCCCAATCTACTCGTGATGTAAGCACCGTAGCAGCATTATCGGCCGGAGTCTACCAAAGTAGCTCTGGGACCGGAATAAATGTACGAGGCAATAGATCTACCGGTAATGTCATTTTCATTGATGGAGTCCAAGTGCGAGGTGGCCTCCCTCAGTCTTCCATCGCTCAACTGCAGGTTATACTGGGAGGTTATCCAGCAGAGTTTGAGTACAGTCCAGATGGAAACAATCGTTTAGATCTACCAAAGCCTAAGGACCCAACGCAACCTATCCTTCATCCCAATGCGCGAACTTCTTTCCCTCATCCGGCGCCTGCCTACTCTCCCCCAGTATCCAGTCAATCTTATGCTTCCAAGAAGAAAGAAGAGCCTTCGGCCTCGCCAGTAGAAGAAAAGCATCTTATACCTCTCATCGAAAATCAAGCCCAATTAGTTAGCAAATCACCTTTGTCTACTTTCTCGGTGGATGTTGATGCTGCTAGTTATTCTCTATTTCGCAGGGAGTTGCGATACAACCAATTACTCGCGGCTAACAACATACGCGCAGAGGAGTTTATCAACTATTTTGATTATGATTTGCCAAAGCCATTAGGGGATCATCCTATTTCTTTGGATACTGAAGTAAGCCCTTGTCCCTGGAACGAGGATCATCAATTGGTGCGTATCAGCTTGCAAGCCAAAGAGATCGAACAGCAAGAGGTACTGCCATCCAACCTGGTTTTTCTCATTGATGTTTCGGGTTCCATGGGCACGCCAGATGGCCTACCGCTTATCCAAGAAGGACTAATTAAAATGGTAAAGCAGCTCAGCGCTGAGGATCGGGTTTCCCTAGTCGTCTATGCCGGGGCGAGCGGTGTGGTTTTATCCCCTACAGCGGGGAACGAAAAAACGAAAATCACCAAAGCGATTCAACAACTCCAGTCAGGTGGTAGCACCAATGGTGGCGCTGGCATAGAACTCGCCTATAAATTGGCAAATAAAAGCTATCTCGAAGGAGGAAATAATCGAGTAATCCTTTGTACGGATGGAGACTTCAATGTAGGGATTAGCCAACCCGATGAGCTTATCAAACTCATCCGAAGCCAGAGCAAAGAAAAGAACATTTTTCTGAGTGTATTAGGAGCAGGATTCACTTATGCCGATCAAAGGATGGAAGAACTTTCCAATCATGGCAATGGAGTTTATTATTTCCTTGATTCTGCAACTGAAGCCGAGCGGGTTTTGGGTACCGAGCTGCGCGGAACGCTTTTCACGGTCGCCAAGGATGTCAAGCTGCAAATAGAATTTAATCCTCAGAAGGTAAATGCTTACCGTCTATTGGGTTATCAGAATCGCCTTTTAGCCGATGCCGATTTTAACAGAGATTCTGTAGATGCGGGGGACATAGGAGCGGGTCATTCGGTGACCGCAATCTATGAGATAGTGCCTTATACAGATCCATCTGAAGCCCTCGCTTCCCAGTATGAAGGGACAGAGGAGCTTTTGTATGCTGAGGAGGAAAGACGGAATTCGGTAGAATTGATGACGGTCAAGTTTCGCTACAAACTTCCGGATGAGGACCAAAGTCGACTCATCAGTCAAAGCTTATTAGCGGGTATTAGTCCTTGGGAGAGTTGCTCCAAAAATCATCGCTGGGCTAGCAGCGTAGCTGAATGCAGCATGCTCTTACGCCAATCCACTTATCTCCAAAATTCCACCTATGAGCAGGCTATTGGCCGCGCCTTAGGTGCAGCGGGTAATGATAAAGAGAGATTAGCGTTCATCGAGATGATAAAAAAAGTTCAAAGCTTTCAAACAGCCTTACAGACTCCTTAATCTGAGACTCCACCAAAAATTTATGCTTCCTATGCAATCCTTCCAGTATAAAATATTATGGGTAATTCTCCTTACTATGAACTTTATTGGCTCCTCTTTACAGGCTCAAACAGCTAAGTTAGAAGGTACACTTTATAGTCAAGACAGCGTAGCTCAAGCAGATTTCAAAGTTCAACTTTTCGCACAATCATATCTCCTTTCTGAGTCCAAGACGGATATCTCCGGCAAGTTCTCCCTTTCTAATTTGACGATTTCCAAAGGCCGGATCGTTGTTCATAAATTGGGCGTAAGAAAGGAGTTTTTGTTTGCACTAAATGGTATCAGCTCTGATAGCACTTTTCGCTTAGCTTTTTATCTAGACGAAAGCGCCGCTCGTTTGGATGAGATTAAAACCTCCTTTCAATTTGGTCAGGCTTTTGATTGGCGACCGGAAAGTGAGAACACAATTTCCAAGGACGAGAAGATTGATTATCAACAATTTTTACCCCCTAGAAGTGCGAAGTCAGGAGAGGCCAGTTTGAATCCTGTCATAATCTTGGCAGAAAGACCTTTTGAAGGCGGAAATCCAACCGTAGGCACTATAACCAACAGAGAAATCCAGAATATCCCTGGTCAGTTGTCGACTACCCCCTCGATAGTACCTACTCCCGATCTGTCCGAAACCAATTATTTGGGAATTCGGCCGAGGCCCCCTCTCCCCGATCTTAAAAATAGAAAACCTGATCATTCATCAGAAGATACCAGAAACAATTGGAATCATTATTCTGCCTACCAACCTCGATTCGCAAGTAGCTTCACGGTAATCCCTCCTCCAATTATAGAACACGACCGCAAGCCGGTAAGACAGCAGCCTCTCTCCACCTTTAGTGTAGACGTCGACAATGCTAGTTATACTCAGCTTCGAGCTAGCATCCAGGAATACCGCTTGCCCTATCCTTTTAGCATTCGGACAGAGGAATTGATCAACTATTTTGATTATCAATATCCCGAACCAGAAGGGCCACATCCAATTGCAATGCAGACAGAGGTAAGTCCTTGCCCTTGGAATCAAGCAAACCAGATCGTCCGCATCAGTCTGAAAGCAAAGGACAGTTTAGAAAACACTATGCCAGCGGGAAACTTCGTATTTCTGATTGATGTATCAGGGTCTATGAATCCTGCTTATAATCTGCCCTTGCTAAAACATGGGCTCAAAAAGATGGTAACAAAGTTAAAGCCGGAGGATAAAGTTGCTTTCGTCGTATACGCAGGGGCGTCCCGGGTCGTCTTAGCTCCTACCCCAGGTAGTGAGAAAGCGACCATACTGGAGGCGATCAACAAACTTTCGACAGGCGGTGGGACCAATGGAAGCGAGGGAATCAAAACTGCCTATCAATTAGCGGAAGAAGCGTTCCTCGAAGAGGGTAATAACAGAGTAATCTTGTGTACGGATGGAGATTTCAACCTAGGAATCACGAATACTGAAGAGCTCGTGAAGCTAATCAAGACAGAACGAGAAAAGGGAATCTATCTGAGTGCATTGCGGGTAGGCCACTTCCATGGCAATGATTATATGATGGAGGAGATATCCAATCATGGCAATGGCGTTTATTTCTATCTTGATACAAAAGCAGAAGCCGAAAGAGTCTTAGTAGATAATTTCCTTGGTACTTTCCTCACTGTAGCCAAAGACGTCAAAATTCAGGTAGAGTTTAATCCCAGCAAGGTGAATTCCTATCGCTTAATTGGGTATGAAGACCGCATATTGAGCAATGCTGATTTTGATCAAGACAGCGTCGATGCTGGCGATATGGGAGTTGGACACCGTGTTACCGCCCTTTACGAAATCACCCCCTATACAAAGCCAGCTGATGTACTTGCCAGCAATTATGCAGGCGATGAGCTGCTGCGGTATGCTGATGCAGAAATGCAAAACTCAGTAGAGCTGCTAACGGTCAAATTTCGATATAAGCATCCTACAGAGGATAGTAGTCAACTAATCCAGCAAAGTCTCAATGCCAGCATCACGCCTTGGGAACGTTGTTCGGCAGACCATCGTTGGGCCGCTGTGGTAGCTGAATTTGGTATGCTTTTGCGAGACTCTTATTACGTCCACCATAGCACATTCGAGCAAGCCATTGGCAGGGCCTACAGTGCCGCCAATGAGGATACCGAACGCCTCGCCTTTATCGAAATGATGATCAAGGCAAAAGAAATTAAAGAAAAACTATATCAACCTTAACCGATGGTCAAACATCTTTGCTCGAGATGCGTTTATGCTTGTAAATAATTTCGTATTTTTGACGAATAAAATTTAGAATCTACGCATCATGATATATACGGAAATAACGCCTAACCCCGCTTCCCTCAAGTTTGTCGTTGGTCAAATTCTAATGGCTCAGGGATCGGCTGATTTCCCCTCAGTAGAGGAAACTACTGAAGCCCCCATCGCCCGTAAATTGTTTGACTTCAAATTTGTTGAGCGCGTATTTATCGGACAAAACTTCATCACCATCACTAAAGGAGAAGACTTCCAATGGGAAGAAATCATCCCTCTGGTTAAAGATTTTCTCAAGGCTTATTTTGCTTCTGGACAAGAAGTAATCACGGGCACTTTGGCTGAAGAAAGCCAAGCGATTCCTGCCGGAGATGAGGATGAATTAGTTGGCCGCATCAAAGAGGTACTACAAAATTATGTGCGTCCAGCCGTAGCGCAAGACGGCGGGGATATCATATACGATTCCTTCGAGGAAGGCACCCTCAAACTTCGGATGCAAGGAAGCTGCTCAGGTTGTCCTTCTTCTACTTTAACCTTAAAATCAGGGATTGAAGGCTTGATGTCTCGCATGGTTCCTGAAGTAAAAGTAGTAGAAGCGGTCTAAACGCTTTTTTACTAGCTTTGGGGCATGCTTTTCACCAGCCCCGTATTTTTATTTCTCTTTTTACCGCTGGTATTACTTCTGAGCTTGCCGCGCTCCCTGCCTTGGCAGAATGGATTTCTGTTGTTTGCGAGTCTCTTTTTTTATGCCTGGGGCGGCGTAAGCTATAGTGCTATCCTCGCAGCGTCCATACTGCTCAATTATGGTTTTGGCCGCTGGATCGGAGCCAAGCAATCCCCAAAAGCTTCCAAATATATCCTAGGACTGGGAGTGGGCATCAACCTAAGCATACTAGTCGTCTTTAAGTACGCCAACTTCTTAGTCGAAAACCTCAATCTTTGGAGGCCGCCTGCTGAAGCCATTCCTTGGCAGGGAATCATTCTCCCCTTGGGTATCTCATTCTTCACCTTTCAGGCAATCTCCTATTTAGTGGACGTTTATCGAGGCGAAGTAAAAGCGCAAAAGAGTTTAATAAAGCTTGGGCTATACATTGCTTTATTTCCCCAATTGATTGCAGGTCCTATCGTCCGTTATAAGGATCTGGCAGCCCAACTGACTCAAAGGGGCCGTAGCTTGGATTCTTTTGTGCGAGGCATAGAGAGATTTACGCTGGGTTTGGCCAAGAAACTCATTTTAGCCAACAGCATCGGCATCATTGCCGACAATGCCTTTGCAGGTCCCGCTGAAGAACTCAATTTCATTCTAGCTTGGTGGGCCCTGCTGGCTTACAGTTTGCAGATATATTTTGATTTCTCCGCTTACTCAGATATGGCAATAGGCCTAGGCCTAATGTTAGGTTTCAACATTCCGGAAAATTTTAACTTTCCTTATGTAGCTCGTTCCGTACGCGAATTTTGGCGGCGCTGGCACATAAGTCTTTCCACTTGGTTTCGGGATTATTTGTACATACCCCTAGGGGGGAACAAAGTCTCTCCTAGACGCCTTTACTTCAACCTCTTCTTGGTCTTTTTCTTAACCGGTTTTTGGCATGGAGCTAGCTGGAATTTTATCGTATGGGGCCTACTACATGGTGCTTTCTTACTCTTTGAACGTAGCTTCGGTCCATTTCAATGGCCAGCCCTCATACAAAGGATTTACACCCTCCTAGCCGTTGGCATTGCTTGGGTATTTTTTAGATGCGAAAACCTTAGCGAAAGCTTGACCTACCTTCGAGTATTAATGGGATTGGGGGATCAAGCCATATCAACTGAGAGCCTATATGCTTACTTTAGTACCCAAAACATCTTCTTTGTCTGCTTGGGTATTTTGGCCTCCACTCCTCTATTGCAAAAGATAGGGCGTTCCTTACAAAGGGACTTAAAGTGGGCGCCTTATCTAAAAAGTGTGGGCGTATGCTTACTTTTACTTCTGAGTGCCATTTACGTTTCTGGTAGCCTATACAACCCCTTTATTTATTTCCGCTTTTGAGTCGCCCTTCACATATCGCGCGCTATCTGACCCTTGGCGGCTTTGTCTGCTTTTTAGGATTTGCTTGGCTAGGATTTTTTTTCCGTCCCGGAACGTCTCCCTCGGGACAGGCATTCCCCGAAATCAATTGGGAGTTTCTGGACCCAGCCCCTGCCAAAATAGATCAGTGGTGGGCAGCCAATTTTGGGGGCCAAGAAGTCTTGAGCGGAGCTTATCATCAACTCAATCCAGACCTCAAAAAACTTTCCCCACAGCCACAAAAAGTGATCATGGGTCAAGAAGACTGGTTATTTCACGCCGAAAAACCTATTGCCCAGTTTCGCCAAACGCAAGTCTTTTCAGATTACGAATTGAGCGTTCTCCGCAGGAAGCTCCAACAAAGAATCACTAATTATCAGCAATTGGGAGCAGCTTTCCAACTATACATCATCCCCAATAAGGTCCAAGTGTATCCGGAGTATTTACCCCCTTATTTCCAAGCTGGGCAAGGCAAAACACAAGCCGAGCAGGTGGTAGGTGTAGTCAATGAACTGGAAGGAGCCCAAGCCTATTATCTGAGAGAGGCTTTGAGACAGGCTAAACCCAAAGGCCGCCTTTACGACAAAACCGATACCCATTGGAATGACCGTGGCGCCTTTGAGGCCTACCAATTTATCCTGCACAAGATTGCAGGTAGTTTTCCCTCTACAGAGAGCCCTCACCCTATCAAGGATTTTGAGCTATCTAGCTTTAAAGACAAGGGCCGTAACCTTGCCAGAATGTTGGGCATGTCAGAGCAATATGAGGAAGAGGCCGTCCGTCTGATCCCTCAATACCCTTTGAGGGCGAGAGCCCACATGCCTTATCAAGTGGGTGTGCCGACTGACTTTATTTTTGCAGACCAATATTTTATGGGCTTCCAACATCCCAAAGCCAAGGGCCCTAGATTATTATTCATTCGGGATAGTTTTAGCACGCAGCTGATCCTTACTCTCAGCGAGCATTTTACAGAGTCCTACTTTTTATGGGATCAATGGCGTTATGCCAGCAATCAGGCTATCGTCAACCAAGTCAAACCAGAAGCAGTGGTGGTGATCATGTTAGAGGAGCATCTGGGCAATTTGTTGCGTTTTGACTGATTTTTTTATGGCTGCCGCTGCGCGGAACGCTTGGGTCGATCAGCCTATCAAATTAGGCCAATAGGGACAATCGTTCTGCGCAGCAGGCAAAAAACCAAGCTTAAATGGGCTCTGCCTCCACTTCTTCAATCTCATTGAGCAGCAATACCATTTTGGCCTCAGCAAAGCTGATGTTATTAATTTTGCTATCTAGCCAAGCCCTGAAATCAAAGAAAATCAGGGTCTTCTTTTCGTATTCGTCAGAGTAGATCTCTTCCAATTCAGCGCGGAAGGAACGGAGAATTTTACGTTTTACGCGCACGTCCACGGTGGCCATGGAAGATCGAGCCAAACGTCTAAACATACGAATCAAAATGGTTTCCAAACGGTGCATTTTGCCCCGTTTTTTGAGGAAGCGAGCGGTCGAGTCAGCTTCGTATTTAAGCACCGTCAGATTTCCGAGCTCAGCGTGAATCACCATATTGAGCATGCGTGCAAAGCTATACATTTGAGGCCGAACACTAGCGTCAAATTCGTTGAGTAGATAATTGACTTCCTTAAGAGCCGTACGATACTCCCCAGCCGCCAGATAGGAATAGGTGTACATATAATGATAAGACAGCTTTTGGGAGCGGCTCATCCTACTTCTGTACTTATGGGCCAGTTCTCGCATACTGTTGAGCATGACTTGCGACTCCTTGATTCGCCCTCTTTCCAATAAACGCGACATTTCCGTGGCCGTACTATCAATTTCCACCTGCGCAATCACGCTATTACGCTTCTTTTTCATCTTCTCAAAGGGGAAGCGCCTAAAATCATCCAGCGTCTTTTGAAATTCGACCTCTGACTTATGCCGTTTCAAAATCAAGAGTCGGCTCGATACCGTGATATATTCACCGGGAAACTCAGTCGCATAATCATCGCGCGAATCCATCAAAGATAAGAGCGCCTCATTGGTCTTCATCTCATTTTCTTCGTCGTCCACTAAGTAGTAATACATGGCATAGATCCGACGATAGTTGAGCTTGGCCTGAAAAGACATCGGGATATCGTCTCGCTGCAAGAAGGGATGCTGAATAAAGGCAGCTAGCTTTTCCTCGGTCTTTGGGGTACGGGCTTTACTGACCGAACGGCGAAGGTCAGAAATATCATAGTAGAGCTTCATATAGGCCTGCATATTGTCTAGCAAGGCCATATAATGCATGGCTTCTTCAAGTGCCTGTTTTACGCCGCGAATATCTCCCAGCTTGCCTTTGGTTTTACGTTCCCAAAAAGAGATTTCGATAAAGAGTGGGTACAACTCATAGCGTAAGGCATTGCTTTTGGCTTTTTTGAGCAGACCAAGAACCTGCTCAAAGAGTCCCTTCTCGTAGAGGATTTCCGCTTGGTGCAATAATTCCTTGACTTTGAGACTAGTAGTCTTATTGCTATTGAAAACACTTAGTCCTCTGAGAATGAGGTTATAAAGATAATTTTTGTCGGATGAGATATGGCGAGTGGGCATATCAACCGCCTGCAGCGAACGCTCAAGCTCGGCCTGGTCAAAGACCGGCATTTGCTCAATCATTTCGAATAAGGTCAGGTAATTGTTTTGGTCGCCGATGGTATGTCGATTGGCAAAGAGTTTAAAAGATCGCTTCTCAGACATACTCATCGATTGGATGAGCTCGTGCAGTTTATCCTTTTTGTTATTCATTTCCCCATTGATATCCTCACCGAAAAATACACAAAGATTAGTAACTTAAGCTTTAGATGGATTTTTCATGAAAAAGAGACATTACTTGCTGCTTTTGGGGCTAGCTTTTTTGGCAAGCGCTTGCCTAAGTACCCTTGAACTAAAACTATATTCCCCCCAAGAGGTAACCCTCCCTTTCCACCTCAAACATCTAGGAATTTTGGATCATAGCCAAGGATTTGATCCTAATCAGCCTGATGATAATCCCTTTTTGAAGATTGAATTGCCAAAAGAGTATAATGATCAGATTGATTCGAGCTATTTTTCTTACGCAGCGATAGTGGGAGCTGATATGCAGGCAGTTGCCGCGGATTCACTGGAGACCACCAAGATTCAAATGCAATTGCGGCGAGCCTTACCCGACTCATTTCCCCCTGCGCTCCCGCAGGAAATAGTCGAGCAATTGTGCAAAAGGAATGGTCTAGACGGGTTGCTGGTTTTGGAGTATTTTAAGGTCGAGTTTGAAAATATGCCACGCGAATTTGGCGTTGAGCCTAGTAATAAAGGAAAGCTAACCGTTGGTTGGCGAGTTTATGATGCCAAAAATGCCTCGGTAATTTTTGAGGATATTTTTTTACAGGAGTTACCTTATCTAAACAACTTCAACCTAAATCGACCTGACAAAAACGGAAGAAAAACCAAGCGTATGGCCACGATCCAAATGGCAGCTAGTGCTGGCAATACCATCATCAAGATTCTTGCCAGAACCCATATTTTAGGCAATCGCCGGATTTATGCTGGCAAATTTGGCCCTACAGATGAAATCGCCATGAATATGAAAAAGGCAGGCGAGCTAGCAAAAGAAGGTAAATGGGAAGCCGCCATGAATTTATGGAATCCAGTAGCTAGCCATACAGGTTACGGCAAATCTTGTGGCAAAGCCGCCCTAAATATGGCTGTAGGCTGTGAACATTTAGGCAACTTGCCACTTGCTATCCGTTGGGTAAAAATTGCTCGTAGTCAAGGCTTGGAGGAAGTTATTCCCTACCAAGAATTTCTACGCGATAGAATGAGGGAGTTCCAATAAAAATGAGCCCTGAAAGTTCTTATGAAAAACATTCTCTTAATCTTTGCTCTACTTCTTCTACTCCTAAGTCAAGCCTGCGTCAGTAAGTTAAAAGTACAGGTGCCTCAAATCCCTGTGGTAAGCATACCCGATACTGTAAATCATTGGTTGTTGATTGATCGTTCTCCGCTAAGGAACCCAAAAGGCAAACCGCCCCGTCTCAAAAGAGATGATGCCATCCCCAATCGATTTGCCCAGCCTTCCATCCTTATACTAGAAAGCTTTATTAAGCATGTCGAGAACGAGGTACCAGATGTAGAGGTGGTGCCCATTCATCTCCAACTAGCAAGAAATCCGGGCTCTCCCCCACCCCTACTAGATCAAGAATCTATTGCTTATTTATGTGCTGAATACAAAGCCCAAGGTCTCGTGGCTTTGGAAGGACTTACGATCAACTATGACACCTTAGTCAGTGAAGATCCCGAAGTCATTGGCGGCGGCTATTGGCAAGCACAGCTCAATATCAAAGTGAAGGCGATGTGGCGCCTCTACAGTGGGGATGGTAGTATAGTTTGGGACCGCTGGACGGAACGCTACCAAGAGAACATGTATGGAGGTGGAAATTCGCCGAATAAGGCTGTACAAAAACTACCCAGCCTGAGTGAGATTGAAAACGATTGGATCTCCGAACGTGGCAAGGCCTACGCGATGAGTTTGTTTCCTCCCAAGATTGAAGTAGAGCGAAAAATTTACATGGGTAAAATGGGTCCCATTGAAAAAATCGCGCTAGATATGGAAAAAGCAGGTAATCTAGCCTTGGCGGGCGAATGGGGAGAAGCGGCCAAATTATGGTCTCCTATCGCCAATTTGCCCCAATTAGACAAGACTGCCGCCAAAGCAGCCTACAATATGGGACTCGCCTGTGAGGCCCTCGGCGACCTATCCGCAGCCAGAACTTGGTTGCTGCTCGCAGCTGAGGAATATCGATTCTCTCCCGCTAGATTTTATCTCGAAATTCTCCGACAACGATTGCAGGAAGATCCATGAAGTAAATCCTATGCATTTGGGGTCCTGAATTAGGAAAATTCTTAACTTTGTGGCTTATTCGCTGCAAATTAAACATTAAAACATCGCTTATTAATTATCATATACTATGGTTGGAACCAAACAACGTTTCAGACCCGGCGTTTTGCACGGAGATGAAGTAACCGAACTCCTCAATTTCGCCAACGAACATAACTTTGCTCTTCCGGCAGTAAATGTAGTCGGCACAAACACCGTCAACGCGGCATTGGAAGCAGCTGCTCAAGTGAATTCTCCTATCATCATTCAATTTTCGAATGGTGGAGCTACCTATTTCGCAGGTAAAGGTCTTTCAAATGAAAACCAACAAGCTGCCATCATAGGCGGTATCTCTGGTGCAAAGCACGTGCACGCAGTAGCGGAAGCTTATGGGGTTACGGTCATTCTTCATACTGACCACTGCGCCCGCAAACTTCTTCCTTGGATGGACGGATTGCTTGACGGTAACGAGAAGTTTTTCGAAGAAACGGGTCGTCCGCTATATAGCTCTCATATGTTGGACCTTTCAGAGGAAGAATTAGAAGAAAATGTCGGTACTTGCGTAGAGTACTTCCACCGCATGAACGCTATCGGTATTACCCTAGAAATGGAATTGGGAGTAACTGGTGGTGAAGAAGATGGGGTTGACAATACTGATATCGACTCTTCTAAACTATACACACAGCCCTCTGAGGTAGCTTACTCTTACGAAGCCCTTAGCAAGATCAGCAATCGTTTTACCATTGCCGCTGCATTTGGAAACGTACACGGTGTTTATAAGCCTGGCAACGTAAAGCTTTCCCCTATCATCTTGAAAAACTCTCAAGAGTACGTGCAGGAAAAGTATAATACTGCTGCTAATCCGATCAATTTCGTATTCCACGGAGGATCTGGTTCTAGTCGTGCGGAAATCCGCGAAGCGATTGAGTACGGTGCGATCAAAATGAACATCGACACGGATACTCAGTGGGCTTTTTGGAATGGGGTTCGTGAGTATGAAGCCAAAAACCATGACTATCTGCAAGGACAGATCGGTAACCCAGACGGAGCTGATGTGCCAAACAAGAAGTTTTACGATCCTCGTAAGTGGTTGCGTGAAGGCGAAAAGTCTTATACCAAGCGCTTGATCCAAGCTTTCGAAGACTTGAACGCTATTGGAGTGCAAGCACTCTAAGCATAGTTTTAGCATAAAATTGAAAGGCTGCTCAGATCTGAGCAGCCTTTTTGATTTTAAATTCTGCTATCAGGTCTTTTGCCTTTCTTTCCTTAATTTATCCTTGCTTCTTGAGCGATGATGAAAAAAGAACTGCCAGAAATCCATTTTGACAAACACAAAAGCCTCAATATTGAGGTAATGGATTTTGAGCAGCTTACCACCAAATTGAACCAAATTAAAGGGCATGATCCCTATACCCCTCACAAAATCAAATTCTTCCTAATATTACTGGTAACCCAAAATACTTATACTCATTTTGTCGATTTTAACTCCTATTTACTCAAAGAGGGAAGCACCCTCTTTGTTGCAAAAAACCAAGTCCATCATTTTAACCAAGAGCTCCAAAAAGCTCAAGGATACGGCATAGTCTTTAACCACCTATTTGTAGATCAACATTATTATCTAGGGAGCCACCTTAGATTAAATCGTTTGTTCAATTATCATATTGAAAGTCCTCTCATCGAAGAGCCGGAATTGAGAGAAGCGAACTTCACTGATTTATTCTCGAATCTGCACAAAGAATATTTATCAAAGAATCATTTTGCCAAATCAGAAATTTTAGCAGCCCTCCTTCAGGTTTTGCTCCTAAAGGCCGAAAAAGCAAAAGCTTTGCATGCAGTCGATCATATAAATCCTCACTGGTTAAATACCTTCAACCAGTTTAAAACCATATTGGAAAAAGAGTATGTCAATACCAGAAGTTCTCGTGCCTACGCTTCCCAATTATTCGTTTCATACAAACTACTCAATGACATTGTCAAGAAGCTAACCGGTAAGACCGTCAAAACCTTTATTGATGACTTTGTCACTATCGAGATAAAGCGCCACTTGATCTCAACCTCCCTTTCGATCAACGAAATTAGCTACCTGAGCGGATTTGAGGAGCCCTCCAACATGGTCAAGTTTTTCAAGAAAAATACGGGGCTAACCCCACTTAAATTTAGGCAAAGACCCTAATACTCGGTTACACTTTTACCATTATTTCTCTCACTTTCATAACACTCCATTGGAGCGTGAAATTTAGTATTGCGGTATTGATCCGTCAAAACAATACCTAGGCATTACTCAAAACCATCAATTTTGATGATTAGGGTATTTATCCTTACCACATGCTTACTCACACTAGGGGAGCGAAACTTAAGTGGTGGAAGGCAGCATAGGATTTGGTTTTTATCTCGGTTCAATCTTTACCATTAATCCAGAAATAATATGAAAACTAAGTTTCACCCATATGTTTTACTGCTATTAGTGCTATTAGGCCTTGCTAGCTGTGAAACCAATAAAGAAGGAAAATCAAAAATGTTAGACAATAGCATCATGGAGGTTACCACCTTCAGCATCGATTCTGCGGCTGACCCCAATAAATTTGCTCAGCTTGATAAAGCGGTAGAAAATGATTTTACCAGCCAGCAGCCCGGTTTTATCAAACGCCAAAGTGGCATAGATGATAAAGGCGATTATGTGGTAGTAGTGTTTTGGGAAAGCGTCAAAGATGCGGAAGCTTCTATGGCCAAGTTTATGGGCGATGCTTCAGTAGCAGATTATGCCCAAATGATTGATGGACCGACGATGAAAATGGCAAGATATACGATGGATCATCCCTTCGAAGCCAAGGCAAGTCAGTTTGTTGAAATCATGTCTTACAGCCTAAATGAGGGCACTGATCCAGAAAAATTTAAGGCCGTAAATCATCGAGTAGAAACGGAATTTACGGGTAAAAGACCGGGCTTTTTGCAACGCCTAACAGGAGCCGACGAATCGGGAGCTCAAGTAGTGGCCGTCTATTGGGCCAGTAAGGAAACTTCGGATGCAGCCTTACAACCATTTATGGAAGCGCCAATTGCAGGAGAATTTATGCAGTACATGGATCAAACTACCATGGTCATGGGACGCTACGAATTTTTGGATAATTAACAATCACTCTACTATGACTAACGAATCAACGTCAATCCCAAAGTGGATTACGATTTACGTATGGATTACAGCCCTTATCACTACAGGGGCAAGCCTTGCTGGCTATTTCATGCCAGATGCCTTGTTAGGCACTTGGGAAGCTATTTCGGCGGGAGGCGCTCTATCATTGGCGGGTCCTCTTGGCCTCTTTGTTTCTAGAAATTTTGCAACTGCTGTCGTAACTGTTTTTGCCCTAGTCAAAAATGATGCTGCGATGATCAAGCTAGTTCTTCTGCTGAGAATCGTCAGCGACGGTTTAGATCTAGTAAACAATTTAATTGCCGGTAATATGCCCGTAGCGATTATGGGAGGGATTATGTGTTTGATCGAAATTTTTGCTTTCACTAAAATCAAATCTTGATCTAAAAGCAAAAAGTAATCCTTTAGATATTGGCCAGTTCGAATATTTCGAGCTGGCTTTTTTTGATAGTCCCCCCTGCATTTTACCTCCCATCTTCCTCAGGTTGAGACTTACTGCTGCGCAGAACGCTCATCCATTGGATCCTTAGAAAGAAAAGTATTTAGTGTCAGTCGGTTTGGAGAGTTATCAAGCTCATCTTTTTTACGTCTAATCATCATTGATGAGCTGGCTTTAAAATAGGTAGCCTTTACCCTCTACTCAAACAAGCGTTCCGCGCAGCGGAAGGACAAAAAGCCAATCGAATAAAAGAAAAAACATATTTTTGATTTCCTTTACCCCTTTTTAGCTTCATGTTTTCATTACGTTTTTTCACTATTCCCACATTTTGAAAGAGGCCCCAAATGAACATATCGATTTGAGCAAGGATGCTTTTAAAGCCCTTTTTCATGAACATTATCGCTTTCTATTTGCGATAGCCATTAAGATGGGAGCCGATAGAGAGCTGGCCAAAGATGTGATTCAAAGTCTTTTTTTGGGATTATGGGAAAGGCGCAATCGTCTCCAAGAGGTGCAGCACTGGCGCGCCTATCTAAAAAAGGCCCTAGAGCGAGATCTCATTCGGGCCTTCACCAAACAACAGCAAAATCAGCCCATAGAAGAAACCCCTCTTAAAGATACAGCTAGTCCTTCTTACGAATCCTTGTTGATCCAAAAAGAAAGAGGCAAGGAAACCGTCAAAGATTTACAAAAAGCGCTCAATCGATTACCCGAGCAAGAAAAACAAGTTTTGAAGATGCGTTTTCAAGAAGGGCTAAGCTATGACGAAATAGCTGCCAGCACGGGCAAAAGCAAGCAAACTGTATACAATCAAATTCATAGCGCCATCAAAAGATTGAAGGATGTATTGCTCTGTTTGCTGCTCATACAAAACCTTTTTTGATTTTTTTTCAAAAAAAATCTCTCTCCAATAGTAAAATCTATTTTCAGCTGCCTCTTCTCCTCAGAGCGTGGCGAAATCCCCACGATATCTATTATGGACAACACATTTCAAACGGCAGAATCTTTGGCTGCTTCAGAAAAATTTCAACGCCATTGTCTCCAACCTGACCCAGAGTCGGAGCAATACTGGGAGGAATGGCTCTCTCAAAATCCTGAGAAACATACCCTTTTTCGGGAAGCAAGCATGATCGTAGCCAAGCTTTCTCTACTGCCTGATGAGGCCGAGATTGCGCATGAATGGTCTAAGTTAGAGCAGGCCATCGAGCAGCCAGTGGCAAAGGTTCAAGAATTACGGCCTCGCCGAACGCTCAGTTGGTTCAAAGGGGCAATTGCTGCCTCGATCACCATATTGCTGGGGATAGGCCTATGGCAATGGCAGTTCAGCACTCCAGATCTAATACAACTTAGTACTGCATACGGACAGACCCAAGAAGTCAGCCTGCAAGATGGCACCGTAGTGACGGTCAATGGTAATTCAAATATCCGTTACGCGCCGAATTGGGAAGAGAAAGAGGAGCGAGAGATTTGGCTGGAGGGAGAAGCATTTTTTCATGTCACTAAGCAAAACGGCAAAGCGTTTATCGTCCATACTACAGAAGGGGATATCCAAGTGTTAGGGACTCAATTTAACGTTGCCCGCAGGGAGTCTCATTTTTCAGTCACTCTCATGGAAGGCAAAGTCGCCCTCAAAAGAGCCCAACAAGCACCCATCGCCATGAAACCCGGAGAACAGGTGTTTTTGGCAGGTGGCCACATAGAACGAAAACTAGTAGATCTCGAAACCATAGCCGCTTGGCGCTTTGACAAGATGGTCTTTAAAAATACGCCTATCGCTACCATAATCGAGCAGTTGGAAAATGACTTTGGCTGGAAAGTAGAAGTCAAAGACCCCTCTATCTTAAGACGAAAAGTCAAGGCGGAAATCCCTAGAAACAGTCCAGAGCTACTACTAGAAGCCCTTTCAGCCATTTACAACCTAGAGATCACTACCCTAGGGGAGAAGGAATTTTTAATCGAGTAATTCATGACAAAGACTACTACGCTACTATATTACATTTCTCGGATTACGCTAATGGGATCTTTCCTATTGGGAATCGGTTTTGGCAGTGCGCTAAAAGCGAATGATCCGCAAAAAGAGGCATCGGTCATAAGTCTGGCCCAAGCAGTTGATGAAATAGCCAAAAGATATGTAGTTAGCATTATTTATGATGTCGATCAATTGACTAAGGTTGACATAGGAAATTGGGTCCTCAAACAAGGAGGCGCTGAAGCTAACCTAAAAAACGTGCTCAAGAATACGGGCTTTTCCTATCAAAAGCTCAATGAGAAGACCTTCGCGATAAAAAAATCAAGCGTTCGCGAGGCGAATCCCTCCCAAACCAAGCCAGCAGCAATAAAGCAAAAACCGACCAAAGTCAGTGGTTTGGTGATTGATGCTGAGACGAAAGAAGGGATCTATGGAGTCAGCATCAAGGTAAAGGAGCAAAATATCGGTGCGCTGAGTCAAGAAGACGGGAGTTTTGAAATTGAGGCAGAGATTGGCCAAACCTTGATATTTAGCTTTTTTGGGTATTTGGATCAAGAACTACCCGTCATTCGCCATCAAGTAGGGACTGTAGCTATGGCACCCGATACCCGCCAGCTAGAAGAAGTGGTATTGATTGGTTATGGTAGTCAAAAGAAAAGCGACCTTACTGGAGCCTTGTCTTCTATCACTGAAGAGGAGCTAAAATCTTTGCCAAATACGGGTCTTGATCAGGCGATCCAAGGTCGTGCGGCTGGGGTATATGTAACCCAAAATTCGGGGGCTCCAGGGGGTGGGGTTTCGATTCGGATAAGAGGCATCGGCTCTACACTTTCTGCAGAACCTTTGTACGTGATTGATGGTATCCCAGTCGTCAATGACAATCAGGGTACCTCCACCAACTTTTCAGAAATTGATGGCGGTGGCCAGAGTCCCAATGCCCTCAATACAATCAATCCCTCTGATATTGAGTCTATTGAAGTGCTAAAAGATGCCTCAGCAACGGCGATTTATGGCGCGCGAGCGGCCAACGGAGTGGTTTTGATCACTACTAAAAGAGGTAAAGAAGGGACCTCAAACATCTCCTTTGAAAGCTATTTTGGCATCCAGCAGATCGGCAAGAAACTACCCGTGATGAATCTGCAGCAATACGCAGAGTACTATAACGACATTAGCTTTGAGGAGATAGAGGAGTTTGAGCGTCCTGAGCTTTTGGGAGAAGGTACTGATTGGCAAGAGGCGGTGTTCCGCAACGCGAGAATGCAAAACTACCAACTCACGCTCAGCGGCGGAAATAAGCAAACCCGCTATGCCATGTCTGGCAGCTATCACCAAAAAGAAGGCATTGTAGTTGGCTCTCGCTTCGAACGCTTTTCTAGTAAGCTCAATCTTGATCATTCTCTTTCAGATAAAGTGCGTATTGGAAATAGTCTTTTGGTAAGCAGAACACGAGAGAACATCACTTTTAATGATAATAGTAATGGGGTGGTCTATACCGCCCTCCTGATGGTCCCCAATGCCCCCGTCCGTAATGCTGATGGCAGTTTTGCGGGGCCACAAGAGGAAATCACCCTAAACTTTGACAATCCTGTCGCCAGAGCCTTGGATACAAAAGATATCAACGAAAAGACAAGAGTGCTTTTCAATCTTTACTTCGAAGCTGATTTGCTGCCGTGGATGAAGTACCGCACTGAATTTGGGAGTGATATCCTCTACAGCAATCATTCTACTTTTTTTCCGTCCTTCGAGCGAGGCAATTTCTTTGGCAAATCAGGGATACGAGAAAACGCACAAAACAGCTTCTTTTGGATCAACAAACACCTACTCAGTTTTGATCATACTTTTGCAGAAAAGCATACGGTCAATGCTTTGCTTGGTTTTGAGGCCCAAGCCGGTAGATATGAATTCTTATTTGCCTCTAGGGACAATCTGCCTACCAATGATTTACAATCGATCAATCTCGGCGATATCGGTCAACAACAAACCAATGGTGGCGCGGGGCATTGGGCCTTGCTCTCTTACTTTAGTCGCCTCAACTATAATTTTGATGATCGCTTTTTGCTCACGGGAACAGTACGGGTAGATGGTTCTTCTCGCTTCTCCCCCAACAATCGCTACGGTATATTTCCTTCGGGAGCAATTGCTTGGCGGATCTCCAACGAAAAGTTTCTCAAAGAGGTAAAGCAAATTAGCAATCTCAAAGTTCGCTTGGGAGTTGGAGAAGTGGGAAATCAAGAGATTGGGCTTTATTCCTACTTGGCAAACCTAAGAGCGCAAAGCGCGGTTTTTGGCAATAGTCTGACCACTTCCTTTGTCCCTGACAATATTGCAAATCCAGATGTAAGGTGGGAATCCTCTTTTCAGACCGACATTGGATTGGACTTAGCCATGTTTAATAATCGCATCGAGTTTGTCGCGGATTATTATATCAAGCAGGCCGATGGTATGCTGATTCCAGCTCTACTACCTTTTACGGCAGGCAGCCTAAACCCACCTTTTGTCAATCTTGGCAAGATCGAAAATCGCGGGATAGAACTAGCACTTACCAGCTATAATTTGACCGGAAAGTTTACGTGGCGTAGTTCAGTCAACTTTAGCCGTAATCTCAATGAAGTAATTAGTCTTGGCTCTAATGGCAATCTCATCGGCCTAGTCCAGCGGTTACCCGTAACGAGAACGGTTGAGGGCATGCCCATCAGTCAGTTTTACGGTTATGAGATGGAAGGCATCTTCCAAACGCAAGATGAAGTAGGAGAAAGCCCTTTTCAAGCTGAAGGTACCCGAGCTGGAGATATAAAATTTAAAGACCTGAACGGAGATGGTATCATCAATGATGAGGACCAAACCTTTATCGGTAGCCCGTTGCCAGACTTCACGCTCAACATGACTCATGATTTTTCTTATCAGGGATTTGATCTAAATATTTTTGTACAGGGCGTATATGGCAATGAAATCCTCAATTTGGTGAGAAGAGATTTTGAGGGCATGGCCGGATTTAGCAATCAGTCTATCATTGTGATTGATCGCTGGACTCAGCTCAATCCCAGTACTGAAGTGCCAAGAGCCGATGGCAATGATCCAAACGACAATCGCCGCATTTCTACCCGCTTTATTGAAGACGGAAGCTTTGCTCGGATCAAAAACTTGACCCTAGGCTATACATTACCTGCTGGGGTGCTCCAAAAACTCAAGAGCAACAAGATTCGCTTTTACGTCAGTAGTCAGAACCTTTTTACCTGGACGCGCTACTCAGGCTATGACCCAGAGGTGGGTTCTTTCAACCAAAATCCCCTCGTCAATGGCATTGAAAATGGTCGTTACCCGATCGCCCGCTCATTTACTATGGGACTCAACGCAAACTTCTAATCCAATAGGCCATGCTTAACTATAAATCAATATTACTAGCAATCGTACTAATGGGAGTATTCAGTTCCTGTGAAGATTTTCTAGATCGCCAGCCATTGGACCAATTGACAGTGGATAACTTTTACCGCACGGAGGCAGAAGCAGAGCTAGCAATCGTAGGTATTTACACCCCGCTCATGGACATAGAGTCCTACGGCAAAGGTTGGATGATAACAGAAATTCCTTCGGACAACAGTAGTCCAGGTGGATTAGATCCTGACTTCACCCCTATTGACAATTTCACAGTCTCAGCAGACAATGTACCAGTGGCTAACTATTGGGCCATCCGCTATCGGCAGATCACCCTTGCCAATTTTGTGATCGCAGGTGTGCAGCCAATGGAGATCCCTCAAGAGGACAAAAATCGGCTGCTAGCCGAAGCTCAATTTATGCGTTCTGTCGCCTACTTTGATTTGGTGCGGATATACGGCGGCGTACCTTTAATTGTCAATCCGCCAGTCTTGGGTGAAGAATTGTTATTTCCTAAAGCTAGTGTCAAGGAAGTATATGACCTAATTGAAGCAGATTTTGCCTTTGCCGCAGAACATCTGCCTTTGTCTCGCTCAGGTTCCGCTATCGGTCGCGCTACCAAGGGGGCGGCTTTAGCGTTCCTTGCAAAGGCTTATCTCACCAACCGAAAATATGTCGAAGCGCGTGATGCGGCCAAGTCCGTAATCGACTTAGGTGTTTACCAATTGATGCCGCGTTTTGCCGATAATTTTGAGTTAGAAACTTCAGATAACAATATCGAATCCATCTTCCAAGTCCAATATACGGGCTGTGGGCCATACGGAACCGGTAATGCCATGCAAGCCTTTTTTGCCCCATGGGGCGAGGGCATCACCAAGGATAGAGATGGTTGGGGCTCACAAATCCCCACTGGACCCCGCACTTCCAATCCTAACACTACCATTATGGATGCCTTTGAGGAGGGAGACTTACGTAAAAAGTGGACCATCATGACCCTAAATGAGCATTATCCAAGTATCAATGCCGAAGATGGCGGCTATACCTATCCCTCAAGCGGAGCCTCCGCGAGCGGCGGAAATATTAAAAAGTATGTGGTCGGTAGTGGTAGCAATGTCTGTTTTATGAGTACTCCGCAGAACGCTCATCTCATGCGCTACGCAGACTTACTCTTGACTTATGCGGAAGCGATCATGGAGATCAATGGCGGGCAAACTAATAATGCCATCGCTTTAGATGCGATCAATCAAGTGAGGAGACGAGCTGGTCTTGAGGACTTGCCGGAGCTCAACAAAGAATTGATGCTCCACGAACGTCGAGTAGAGTTTGCTTTTGAAGGCCAACGTTGGTTTGATCTGATTCGTTCAGGCCGAGCGATCGAGATTCTTAGCCTCCACGGCAAAAAACCTGCGATCCACAACCTACTGTTTCCTATTCCTTCAGCGGAAATCGAGATCAATCCCAAACTAGAACAAAATCCCGGCTACTAATTCATTTGATCATGCATTCTCTACGATATATATACTTGCTTTTGGGCTTATGTCTTTGCTTTGGCGCCTGTCAAAAAGATCCGGGGCCACCTAGCATTGACATTATCGATCCCATCTTTGGACCAGAGGGGACCTTAGTGACCATAGAGGGCCAAAATCTGGGCAATATCCAAGCAATCACCTTTAGCGGTCAAGCGGTCAATTTTAACAATGCCTACAATGCTGATCACGCACTTTTGATGCGAATCCCAGCAAGCGTTCCCCTAGGGGAACATGAAGTACAAATTCGTACTCCTTTTGGTGAGGTCAACACCCAATTTAGGGTCACGCTTGATCCTCCAGAAGTCTATGCTGTCAATCCCCAACCTGCCTCAGCAGGAGAGGTGGTTACGATTTATGGGGAGAATTTTTATGAGCCTTTGGAAGTTTACTTCTTTGATAGCATACAGGCGGAGATTATCATCAGTACACCAGATTCTATTCGAGCTATCGTACCCGAAGAGGTTGAAAAAGGGCCGATCACCGTGGTCGCAAATGGCGGATTGGCTCGTTCTCCCATCGATTTTTTTAGTGTCAACAATATTCTGATCAATGATTTTGATGGCGGAGGGATGCGCCCGCTCACCGAACGCTGGATCTTCAAAGGAGCCATCAATGAAACGGCGCTTACAGCAGTACAAAACAGCGACCCCAGTCCTATTGATAACAATTACCTCAAAATCAGCGGTACTGATGATCTAGATATCACTTGGATTGGGGGTGTGCAATCCTACTTTGGTCTGCAAGGAGATAGTTTTCAAGATTTTGGGATTCGAACGGCAGCTAATAACACTTTGCTTGAGTTGGATGTGAATAACAATGGGCGCACCAACACCCATGTCATTCTGATCCTACTAGAAAACAACGGTAACCCCAATGACTTTGCTCATACAGTTCATCTAGATAGCGATGGCTGGCAGAGATTATCTATCCCCCTCAATCGCTTTGTGGATCTCAATGGCGCGATCGTCGATCCTGCCAAGGTAAGAATCGTCAAGATTTTTCTTACCGACGATGATGATAGCAATACCCTACTAGAAGTGAATGTTGATAACCTTCGCTTTGTAGAAATACTCTAACGAGACTTAACCCATAACCAATTAAACTTCGACTTATGAAAGGATACTACTTACTACTAGCTAGTTTGTTCTTTTGGGCACAGACCGCTAGCGGACAGGTCTATCTAGACCAATTTGACAATGATGATCCTGCCTTCACTGGAGGAGCAGGGAGCTATACGTTCGGCGAAGCCAATGGCGAATGGACCATAACCGCCAATAATCCGGGCGCTTTTGATGCTTTTACTTACGAACTCCATGATCCAAGTGCGAATATGGGCATCAAACTTGACATGAGCGGAAATAACAAAGTTTTTGTAAGAGCCAAGGCCAGTGCGGTTGGTACTCAATTGCGTATGGATGTGCAGGATTCTACTGGCTATTTAACTTCGCTACCTGGTTTAAGCAAAACCCTTACCTCTACTTATCAAGTATTAGAATTTGACTTCACTGGTGTCTATCAAGACGGCGGCTATGGTGGTACCCCTTGTAGTACCGGCCCTTGTCCAGTTGATAGCTCGGTGATCAACCGATTGATATTTTATACCGATCCGGGAGTTGGCGGTTTTAATGGCACGGTCGTCATTGACTATATCGCTTTTGGCTCCGAACCTTCTTTGATCCCTATGTCAGATGTATTTCAAGATCATTTTGAGACGGATAGCGCTATCAATTCGTTTTCCTTTGTCTCAGCTGGGTACAATCTCAACCTAAATACCGATAGCTCAACGATTACCATTAGTGGTGATGGTAGCATGGGGCCCTTTGATCCCCTGACCTATATTTTCCGCAATAGTAATTTAGATACCATTGATCTAGACGTCACGGCAAACAATAAGTTATTTGTCAAAGTCAAATCGAGTGTAGCTAATACGGCCTTACGCATAGATTTACAAGATATCAATGGCTTTATCACCACTCAAGGCTCAATCACCAAGATTGTAGGCACTGATTATTCAGTTTTGGAGTATGATTTTACCGGTACTTATGCAGACCTTGGTTATGGTGGTACGCCCTGCACGCAAGCCACTGCCCCTTGTCCTGTAGATGGCACCCGAATTGGTAATATTACCATATTTATTGAGCCAGGAGCAGGTATGTTTCTGGGGGATATTACGATTGATTATATCTCATTTGGTACAGCGCTCGAAGCCGCAGGACCAGAAGCAGTCCTGCTCTACGAGGATCACTTTAATGATGAAACGGTTGACTACATAGGGGATACAGGTGGCTTGGTTTCTAGCGAAACCGGCAGCGATTGGATTATCACTGGAGATGGTAGCAGTGGCGCATTTTCTGCGGTCTCCTACATTTTACATGATAAAGATAGTGGCCAGCAGGTATTTTTGGATATGGCTCCCGCCTTGGATAAAGTCTTTATTCGGGCGAGAGTTGACAGTGCGAGCGGATCTGTCCCCCTACGCTTGGATATATTGGACACAGCTGGCTATGTTACTTCTGCCCCGGCCATTACCAAGGTGATTTCCTCCGAATATCAGATCTACGAATATAACTTCGCTGGCAACTATTTTGACGGAGGTTTTGGGGGCTCTCCTTGTACGGCTGGTCCTTGTCCTTTGGACCCGACGGCAATTACACAAGTGCTATTCTATCCAGATCCGGCCCAAGGAGGCTTTAATGGGGAGCTATTTATCGACTTTGTTTCTATTGGTCAGCCTGCAGGTGAAGATATGGGTCCAAAGGGAATTACGGGTTACAGCGATCAGATGGACGACAATACCTCCCTGTTCTTGAACGATACCGGAGGGCTTAGCTCAAGTATTAGCAACGACGAATGGACCATCACAGGGGACGGTAGCTCAGCTCCTTATTCTCCCGTCGTTTACAATGCACACAATGAACTCGGAGAATTAATTTTGATAGACGCTTTAGGTAGCAACAACAAACTATTTATCAGGGCTAAAGCCAGCGTAGATTCGACGCTGATGCGAGTGGACCTACAGGACAATCAAGGTTATGTAACCAATCTCAGTCCTCCTTCGGCGATGATCGGTACAGACTATGCTGTCTATGAACTCGATTATACCAATGCTTATCAAGATGGTGCCTTTGGTGGTTCTCCCTGTACTAGTGGCCCTTGCCCAGTAGATGCAGAACGTATTGAAAACATTCAGCTATTTATCAATCCTGAGACGGGCGGTTTCACCGGAACGCTCAGTATCGACTGGCTATCCTTCGGCGCGACTTTGACGAGTATTGAGACCCCAGCTTTGCTGAACGCTTTTGTCGCTTATCCCAATCCTGTCAATAGTCAACTAAACGTAGACTTTGATCTCCTCAATCTAGCTGAGGTTGAATTAAGGGTTTACAATAGTGTAGGCAGCTTGGTCAAGGTAGAAGATGCTGGCCGCAGAGCTCCAGGAAATCATCGCCTTCAGACCGATCTAGGCCCACTAAGTCAGGGAATGTATTTTATCCAACTTAGGGTAGATGGAGTACAAGCTGGCACCCTTAGAATATTAAAACAGTAGTTGTTAGTCTTTACAGACGCTTGAGCTAAGTCTCAGGCGTCTGTCTTTTTTGATTTTTTTGCTAGCTTTCAGCATGAAAAATTTTGCCCTTCTTATACTGACGATAGGTTTCATCTTACCCCTAAGGGCTCAAGATGCCTATCACACCCAACTCCAAGATAGCCTACAGGCAAATCATGGCCTCCCGCAAGGTAGTTGGGTGTTTTTTGACAATGAGACAGACATCATGAATACCGCTATTGGCTACGGCAGCAGCAATACCCAACAAACTGTCAGCGGTCAGCCCTTTAGCTTGATGGTAGAACATGTACTCGGAGCAGCTGGCAATGCTCCTTGGGACGCGGGCTGGAATATCCGTAATACTAATGCTGTGCAAAATGGCGATGTGATGCTTGCGGTCTTCTATATCCGTTCGATAGGTGGAGAAGGTAAAGTTAATTTCTTTGTCGAAAACGCTACCACCTTCGCCAAAGAGGTAATTTTGACCTTGCCCGTAGGTACGGATTGGCGACGTTATTCGATTCCCTTTACAGCTGGCAGCAATTATGGAGCAAACGCCATGAGCTGGGGTTTTCACTTGGCTTATCAAGCTCAAACGATACAAATCGGAGGCTTTACGGCGCTCAATTATGACCAAAATACCGCCGTCGGAAATCTCCCCAATGAGATTAATAATCAGTTTTATGGTGGCTATGAAGCTAATGCCCCTTGGAGAGCAGAAGCTGCCCTTAGAATCGATTCATTGCGCAAAGCTGATTTGAGTTTTAATATCGTAGATACTAATGGGGATCCTGTGAATAATGCAGGCGTAAAAGTCAAAATGCTCAAACATGACTTTGCGTTCGGCAGCGCCGTAACCGCAGATAAACTGCCGGGTAATAACAACCAAAACATCATCTACTACAACAAAATCATAGACCTAGATGGTCAAGGACACGGCTTTAATTGGGTAGTATTTGAAAACGATATGAAATGGCCCGCTTGGGAAAGTGAGTGGTTTGTCAACAAAACCGAATTGGTCAGTGCCGTCAGTTGGCTACGTAGTCATGATATCCAAATCAGGGGCCATAATTTGGTTTGGCCGGGCACAGATAATCTCCCAAGCGATATCAACGCCAATCTCAATGACATTCCTTATATCCAAAATCGTATTGATCAGCACCTTAATACCATCCTCAATTACCCTGGAATAGCGGGAGAAGTGGCCGAGTGGGACGTAATCAATGAGATTGTTACCAATCGAACGCTTGCAGATGCCTTTGCAGGCAATGCAGGCTACCCTACTGGTCGAGAATTATACGGAGAAATTTTTCAAGAGGCTTACAATCAGGACAGTACCATCGGTCTATGGCTAAACGATTTTGTCACCCTTACTTTGAGCAATGAGCCTGGAGCCCAACAGTATGATGAGTTGAAGCAGTATCTAGGCGAAATCATCAATTCAGGGGCGCCTATTGATGGGATTGGGTTTCAAGGACATATTGGCGGTTTTCCCAATGCGATTCCAACCGTCTTAGCTACCTATGACGATTTTTACAACACTTATGGACTCAAGGCAAAAGTAACGGAATTTGACCTCCCGCCTATCGTAGATGAAGATCTTGGATCAGACTACTTGAGGGACTTTTTGACGGCAACTTTTAGCCACCCGAGTATGGACGGATTCCTATTTTGGAACTTCTGGGACGGCTCTACTTGGCTCAATCCAGCGGTGAATTTATTTAGACAAGATTGGACGCTAAGTAAGCCCGGACAGACCTTTATTGGACTCGTTTTTGATGAGTGGTGGACCGACAAAACCATTTTTAGTGGCGCAGATGGGATAGCAAGCGTGAAAGGTTTTAAAGGACAATATGAGATTTCTTATGTCTGCGACGGTCAAACCGTACGGGATACTATCAAGCTGCTGGAGGCGCAAAACTATGATATCGTGTGTAATAATGTGAGCACAAATCTACAAGATTTCATTAGTCCCGAGCTCAAGTTATACCCCAACCCTTCGGCAGGAGAGGTTTTGATTTCTAGTCCAAACCTGCAGCGAGCAAATATCCAAATATATGACTTGCATGGCCGAAAAGTACTTTCTTTTGAGCAAGAAACATTACCTATAAGGCTTGATTTAGGTCATCTTAAAGGGGTCTATTTCATAGAACTTTCAAACCAAGACAAGCGAATAGTCCAAAAATTGATCCTTCGCTAGGCGAGTTAGATTAGATCTTTATTGCTAGCATTTTTTCTACATTGGGCCTCATTTATCGACATGATAAATGAGGCTCAATGTATTGCGAAAAGGTGTAATGTAAAATTTACTAAACGAACATTTAATTTAATTTTTCCAATTATTATTGTCGTGTAATTCCATACCGCCACTAATAATTATTCAACTGAAGTGAGATCTACCTTTCCCCTTACCACACAAGTTATTATCCTTCGCTTATTCATCTTAATAACTTTTGTCTTAGTTGCCTCAAGACTCCCTGCACAAACGCTCAGTGATGTTTACCCCACTTTCACTACGCCGAACGAGATCACAGTCTTTGATGAAGCAAAAACATTCACGGTTGAGTATGTAAATAGTAGCTCCTTTCCTCTGACGGGTCAGAGTATTGTGATAGGGCTTCCGGATGGAGTAAACTATGTCAGTGGAAGTGTAAGTAATCTTTCTGGCCACAATGTGCAAGAGGTAGATGTCAGCAATGACGCGAGTTTAACGTTCTCCGCAGGAGATCTCCCAGTGGCAGGAACCCTTAGCTTTACGATTGAATACGAGGCTGACCTTGATGGTCGGACTTATATGGTAAATGGCAATACACCCCGCAACTCCTTTGATCTTACAACTAACGAAGGCACCCTTAGTGATCAATCTCAGGCATATAACATTTTACACGCAGCCTTAAGTATCACCAATATCAGCCCCACTACGGTTACGGTCAATCCAGGAGTAACAACTAGCAGAACGATCTCAATTATTAATGGCGGTTATGGCCGATTGAATGCACTCTATTTGGTGGATGTTTACGGTAGCGGCCTGACGCTTAGCGCTATAGATGTAGGCACCCTCAGTGCAACTGCAGATACGCTATTTTTAAGTGGGAGCGATTTTAATGGTATAGGAAATGGGGACAATTACTTTGATTCGTTTGAATCGATGGACCTCACAGAAACCATTTTGGCTACAGGTTGTACGGATATGACAGTCCAAAGTACCATTGATATCTATTGGGGACAGGGTGCCCAAATCCAAAATGATGACCAAAGCTTTGCCTATTTAGATATTGACATTGTGAATCCGGATTTGGCGGTAGTAGCTCAGGATTCGCTAAATACCTGTTATGCGGCTGGGGAAGCTAGCCAACAAAGCATTACCCTCACCAATAATGGAGACGGTACAGCCGAAGATTTGGTTCTCAACCTTTATAAATCCACCGGAGGTAGCTATAATCAAGATCTATTTTCAAGAATTGATGCCAGTAGTATTACTTATCAGATTGGAGAAAATGGTACACCTACTTCCATTGCACCGACTAGCAGCCTCGCCACTCGCAATGATGGTGCTTACAGTTGCTTAGGTTCAAATCCTATTGGAAGTGTAGAATTGAGTTTGCCAGATTTAGCTGCTGGTAGTAATTATATCATCAAGTTTGATATGTATCACTGTTGCGTGGATCCTTGTGCAGGTCAAGGAGTAGCCGGCTGGAGATATTCTTTGGACTACGATAATGCTTGCGACAATAATCCTCAAAGCAGTAGTGGCACCCCCCAAGGTACTATGAGTGCAAGCATGAGTGTGTTCTCAGAAACACCGGCTGATATGTTTGACGGTCAGAAGGAAAACTTTACCTACACCCTCACTTCCCACAACAACAGTTATCCTTTAGGAGAAGGGGCTTACTACAAAGTAAGTTTTACCATCCCGATAGGCTTGGCCTGGAGCGGAGATACAGCCGATATCGTTTGGCAATCAGGGGTGAATGAATGGGAGATATTGGCGCTTGACTACAATAGTAGTACTAAGTTATTAGAAGTAAAATACTTACTGGAAGCTCCCTTTACGCTGGACCAGTCAGAAATCATTTTGGCCCTAAGTGGCGATTGTAATGAAGCTGGCGCGGCTACAGGAGCGATTGCCTTGGAACTCGATGTAGATTTTGTCGCAGATACTACTTGTAGTAGTACTTGCACTATGCCAATTTTATGTGATGAAGTCATTTACACCAATCTACACTGTCCAGGAGCTTGTGATGAAGGGATGGGCTTTAACTATTTCTCCGTAGCGAGAACTAATTTTGGCGCCCCTGACAATGATCAAAACGGATTAGCTGATGCAGCTGGTAGCCTAGATATGAATAATGTCCGAGCCAATCGAGTCATGGTAGGAGATACCTTCCGCACGACTTTTTATGGGGTGGTTCATACTTCAGCGACTCACCCAAGTTGGTCTTACGGATATGCCGAAAGTGAGGTAGAGAAAGGGAGCTATCTAAGTTCTGTGGGAGCCAGCATAAGGGTTTATGACGCTTCTAGCGCCAGCTATCTCACTTGCAACAATGTAGCTATTAGCAGTACTGTTGATGGAGAAGATCAGCTTTTTGAATATGATTTTAGCGTGGCAACGCTTGCAGCTTCCTGTGCCAGTTTTAGTGGCTTCACATTTGGAGACGGAGACTCTGTTTGGTTATATACCGATTATGCAGTTACGACTAATCCCGGTGGTGTGGTTAGAGAAAATACCATCGAAAATGAGTTTTATCTCAGCGATATTGCCAACCCAAGCAACAACAGCAATAAATTTCAATGTGCCTACTTTGATGGTCGCTATACCTTGATTGGCTATTTCTACGCGGTTTCGGCCGAGGACTATGTCACCATCGATGATTGCGAAAAAACTATCTCCCAAAACTATTTTATGAGTATTGGGGACTGCTGCGACAATTATGCCGGAGGAGACTTATTTCCATACGAATTCCGCAGTTGGAGTACGATGGAGCGCGCAAAAGTATTGATCCCCGAAAATTATGAAGTTTTAGAGATAACTTTTGAGCAGCGGCGAACCCGTTTTGTCAATGGTACTACCACCGAAACGGTAACGATTCCCGCTCCCGATTTCACTTGGAATGATACCCTATTTTTTGATCTTAGTCAGTACTATACTACTGAAGGCGGCACGATCAACCCCAGTGATGATGGCTATCAAGGCAAGCTCAATGTCAAAATTGCGCCGACCTGTGATGTACCGACCAATGTTTATCAAGACGTAGTATGGGGCTTTACGTTCCTGGAACAGGATATCCTCTCAGGCAGCGAAACCAATTGGTATGCCGTAAATCCTGATCATGTCCGCTTTCAACCGCCTAGCATAAAATTGTCGTCCCCTGCCAAGACCTTAGACGGACTGATGAGAACCGTAACTTGGACGTTAAGAGTAAAAAACAATAGTTCTTCCGCAGGGATGCGCAACGCTTGGTTACATCTGGTAGAGCCCGGCGCAGATTTGCAAATCCTCTCGGTTGTCAATAAAGATAGCGGTGATACGCTAAGCTTAACCAGTGATATCTATCAATTAGGGGCTATCAGTACCAATACCACTCAAAAATATCTTATCACGGCTGCATACACCCAATGTGGCCCCCAAGACCTTGTGGTGCATGCAGGCTACGAATGTTCGGGCTATCCTACCCAATTCTCGGCTTTTGCTTGCCCATACAGCACCTTTAACTTGAGAGTAGAACCCGAGGAATCAGAAATGCAAATGCGTATCAGTGGCAGTACGGTTGGGGATAATTGTGATGGCCAAGTAAAACTTAATGTGGAGGTATTGAGCGCTTTGAAAGCCCACGTGGACAGCATTTATCTGGTTTTTACTTTACCCTCATCGGGAACGATAAGCCCTACCAGCAGTGAGTTTAATTTCAAATATCCCCTGAGCGCTAATTGGACAACCCTTAGCGATCCAGTAGGCAATCAATTTACGATCAACACTTGGGAACATAATGCCACCCTAGCAGATTATGGTCTAGAGGGGATATTAGATGTAAATATGAATAGGCTCCAAATAGAAGCACTATTTGATTTAGCAGCTAACTATCAGCCAGGTGAAAATATTACGGTCAGCGCCTACGCCAAGCGTCCTTGTGGCGATGATCTCCCCATCATTAATCTTGTATATGATCCCAGCGTTAAATTTTCTCGTGGAGTTAATACTGGTCTAGAAACGGACCTCGGCAACAGCTGGGGGGCTAGTTGGGGCGATTTTGACGGCGATGGAGACGAAGACCTGTTGGTACCAGAGTACAATCATTGGGATGGTAGTCACCTCTACCGCAACAATGGAGACGGCACCTTTACCTCAGTTTCAGGAGGATCTTTGACCAGCGAAACAGGCTCTAATGTAGGCGCTACTTGGGCAGACTATGACAATGATGGCGACCTCGATGTGTTCATGGCAAATAATGTCAGGGCCGAAAACCGAATCTATCGTAACGACGGAACGGGTAACTTTGACGTTCCCGATGTAGGGGACCTCAACGACTACAATGGCTATTGCCACTCCCCTACTTGGGTGGACTATGACAATGATGGCCATCTAGATGTATTTGTGGCAGAATATATGCCTACGCGCTTCAATCAGTTATATTCCAATGCTGGCAATGGTACTTTTGCAGCGGCGGAGGGCAACCCCATTATCTTAGAAGCCACCTTTTCTATGGGAGGCGCTTGGGGTGATTACGACAATGACGGACTAGTAGATCTGTTTATTTCCAATAGCTGGGATAACAACAATAGTCTTTACCACAATGATGGTAACGGACGCTTCACCCAAATTACGAGCGGTAATATTGTCAATGATGGTGGCAATTCTTTAGGGGCAAGTTGGGCGGACTATGATAACGATGGAGACCTCGATCTTTACGTTACCAATGCTTCCAACCAAGCCAATTTTTTCTACGAAAATAATGGAGACGGTACTTTTAGTAAGAATACCAGTTCTCTTATTGCAACAGAGACAGGACACTCCTTTGGGAGCAGCTGGTTTGATGCTGACAACGATGGAGACCTAGATTTATATGTTGTCAATGACAATGGTAATGCCAATCGCTTATACATGAATGATGGAGGTGGCGACTTTAGTTTACCTACTGATATTTATCCAAATGAAGATTTAGAAAACTCGAGTGCGATTGCCGTTGCCGACTTTGACAATGATGGTGACTTGGATATGTTTGTTGCTAATAACAATAATAGCGCTAATACGCTCTATATCAATGATAAAGGCAACTGTAACTCTTGGAAATGCTTTAGCCTTGAAGGGACCGTTTCCAACCGTAGCGCGATCGGAGCCAAGGTGCATGTCAAGGCCAATATCTACGGCCAAGATGTATGGCAAATGCGGGAGATCATGAGTCAAACGGGTGGCATCAGTGCACAAAATACGCTGAAAGCATATTTTGGCCTAGGAGACGCCTCCCAGATTGATTCGGTTATGATCGAATGGCCCTCTGGATACCGCCAGTATATGGGTAGCCTCGCCACCAATAGTTGCTTAGACGTGCAGGAAGATCAAGTGAGCAAGATCAGCGGCTATATATTTGTCGATGCTAATGGCGACTGTACGTTCAACGAAGGTGAAAAAGTCATCCCCAACGTCCAACTCAATATCACTCCCACCAATCGACAGATTGTTTCAGATGAGCATGGATACTATGAGTTTTATGCTGATACCGGAAGCTATACGATCACACAGTTGGGTTCTCCTAACTACACTCCAACATGCTACTCTAGCATTACTACGGATGTCGAAAAAAGTGGAGGCTCTTTTGTCAATCCACCGAGTACTAACTTCCCCAATGCCGTCACTTGTAGTGGCAACGACCTCGGTCTAACGCTTTCCTCCACCGCTTTGCGCAAAGGCTTTAGAAATTCATACGCAATCAGCTATTTCAATGATGGTGCGTCTTCACTTTACAATGCCGAACTGGCGATAACGGTTGATCAAGAAATCATCTTTCTTTCCGCCACTACACCATGGGATACAGTTGAAGACAATGGCAGTACTCAAACTTATGTTTGGGAGCTAGACACCATTAAAGCCTTTTCGGCTCATACCATTTTGGTAACGGATTCGGTATCAGCCAGCGCTACTGTAGGTGCTTCTACCTCCACCGTCGGTACCTTCCGCAATGTCCCCAGTGATTGCAATGTCTCTGATAACACCTACAATGACTACAATACCATTGCGGGAGCTATAGATCCTAATGATCTGCGCGTTTTCCCAGAAGGAGATATCTTGCCGACAGATAGTCTCACTTACCGCATAAGGTTTCAAAATGTAGGCTCAGTCCCTGCTACTCATGTGGTGATTAGAGACCCGCTTTCGCCTTTCTTGGATTGGTCCAGTATTGAAGTCATAGGGGCAAGTCATGACTATGTGCAGTCGATTAATGAAGATGGGGTATTGAGCTTCCGTTTTGACTATATCATGTTGGCCGACAGCATGAGAGATGAACCCAATAGCCACGGCTGGATTGACTTCAGGATCCTGCCAAAGGCAAGCGTTACCGAAGGATTGGAAATAAAAAATCAAGTCGCCATTCAATTTGACTTCGAGGATCCATTAGAAACCAATACAGTAATCAATAAAATCAGCTTCGGTACGGAAGAACAAGCGATCAAAACTATCCGCATCCAACCTAATCCGATGGCAGAAAGTGCCCTGATATATCTCAGTGAAATAGACAGCTATTTTGCAGAGGGTGATATCGTTAAGTGGGAACTATTTTCTAGCCTAGGGCAGCTATTACAGGAAGGAATGCCTACCCAGAATTCAGTTATCATCAAAAGAGGTAAACTGAGTGAAGGCTTGTATTGGATTAAGGTTGAAGATAAGCTAGGCCACAAATATGTCAGCAAATTAATCGTGCAATAATCGTCTTTCATTAATAGTTAGGGGCCGGATAAATTGAAATTATCCGGCCTTTTTACTTAGGTAAGATGAGACTTATTTTAAATATTAAAATATCCATTCAAAATATAATATTTAGGCTCACACTTTAGAATTCCTAAATGGGCCATAATCAACAACCTTCACGCCTTCGTTTTGGACTTGAAACCAAAGTTACCGTATCAACCCGCCAACTAGTATCCGCCATTAGCGGCTTGGTCTTGTTTGCGGGGGTTATTTTTACGATCAATTCCAACGAGGCACCTCTCGATGACGTATTTTTTAGTCTTGATGTCAATACAGAAATCACCGTATGTGATGAGGCAGGAACTTTTACCATAGAGTATGTCAATGGCCATGTTGAGCCTTTGACGAATCAAGCATTGACCTTAGCGTTCCCTGAAGGGATAAGCTACGTCACCGCTAGTCTCACTGACACCTCAGGTTATAATGTAATAGAAGATGATATCAGCGACCTAAGTCGTCCAGTATTTGCCATCGACAATCTCGAGCCTGGAGGCATGTTGAGTTTTACGGTTAAATATAGCGCAAGCTCTGAGGCCAGAGATTTTATTTTGAGTGGCAAGACTCCGAGAAACTACCTCAAGCTAAGTAGTACGCAGGGAGTAGCCATTGATTCGACAGACGCCTATAACGTACTCTACCCTTCATTGTCAATCTTAAGCGTCAACCCTACCAGTCAGCTTATTCATACTAATGACACCACTACCCGTTCCTTCAACATTACTAATGGAGGATACGGGAGGATCTCGTCTTTTTATCTGACGGATCTCCACGGAGATGGCATCAATTGGATCGCCAGTAATGTTGGCCAACTCAATGCTAGTGGAGATACCCTATGGTTACGGGATGGTGATTTTGCTTCAATCGGTAATGGCGACAACTATTTGGATTCTTATGAAACTATCGGTATTGTGCAGAGCTTTGTGGGTTCGGGTTGTAATGATGCCACCGTTTCTTCAGTGCTCAACACTCATTGGGCTTGTTCCGGTGAATGGGTGGTAGGCACTTCTACCAATGCCCATATTACGGTAAATCTCAAGCTACCTAACCTTAGTCTTTCTCACTCCCAAAGTTTAGCCTCCTGCTTTGATAGTAGTACTCAAAACTCGCAATCTATCAGCTTAAATAATACAGGGCAAGGTACTGCCTATCAAGTAGATTTAACCTTATTCAAATCGGCAGGCTCTGGCTACGAAGAGGACATTTTCTCCAAAATTGATCCTAATAGCATCACTTATCAATGGGGAGACAATGGTAGCCCACAAAGCATTAGCCCCATTGAGACTTCGACCACCCAAAGCAGCGGAGACTATGCTTGCTTAGGTAGCAATCCTATCGGAAAAGTTCAACTAGACTTACCCGACATACCTGCTGGAGAGAAGCTAGTAGTTAAATTTTATACAGAAGCATGCTGCATCAATATCTGCCAAAATCAACGCAATAGCGGCTGGAGATATACGGTAGATTACAATGATGCTTGTGAACAAAATCCAACGACCAGTACTAAAACGGGCCAATCTCCCCTTGATGCAAATCTGAGCGTCTTCACAGAGTCACCTTCTGATATTAGAGACGGTCAGACCGAACGCTTCCACTACACTGTTTCCAGTCATACCAATGAGTATCCCAAGGGTCCTGGGGCGCGTTACGAAGTAGTCTTTACGATTCCACAAGGTCTGAAATGGAGGGAAGATCCAGCAGATCTTGAGTGGCATAGTGGCCTCAATACTTGGAATCCTGTATTTATCCAATATGATTCAATAAGTAGGCAGCTAAGCGCCGCTTATGAATTTGATGCTCCTTTTCAACTCCCAAAATCAGAATTATTTATCGACTTGAGCGGTGAGTGTTATGCAGGCGCTGTTACTGATCATATCGATCTCGGCCTTGACATTAATTTCATCGCCGATACCAGTTGTTCGCAAAACTGCAGTATGCCCATTCTTTGCAGCCAGACTGTTTCAGTCCATCTCCATTGTCCGGGTGCCTGTAGCGAAGGCTTAGCCTTTAAGAGCTATGAAATTGACCGCATCAGCTTTGGCCAGCCCGATAACGATCAAGACGGCAAGGCAGACAGCAATGGTAGCCTTGCGATGTCTTCTATCAAGACCAATCGCGCTATGGTGGGAGACTCGCTCAGAGGCAGCTTTTTTGGCACAGTGCATACGAGTAGTTCGTTCCCAGCATGGGCCTACGGCTACGCCAGCTCGACCATAGAGATGGGATCCAATCTAAGTGTTTACAAGGCCAGTATTAGAGTCTATGACGCTTCCGCAGGCACTTATTTGAACTGTGATGAGGTAGCCTATAGTAGTACCCTTGACGGGAACGATCAGACCTTTAACTACGACTTTAGCCCTGCCTTCCTCGGGGGGTGTAATATGAGTGGCTTTAGCTTTGGTGAGGGCGATTCCTTATGGCTTGACACCTATTACAAAGTAACTGGCAATATTGGCGCTAAAGTACAGGAGGTCGCGGCAGATAATCGCTTCTATGTCAGCGATATAGTCAACCCTACCGCAGAAAAAGATAAGTACGAATGCGACAATTACGGCGATAAGTTTACCCTCATTGGCTATGAATTTAAAAATGAGTGGAAAAACAATAATACGGTCAATCAATGTAGCAAATGGATTTCCCAAAGTTTTTACTTGGGTATAGGCGATTGTTGTTCAAATTATGCAGGTGGCAATCTATTTCCTTACGAATACCGTAGCTGGGGATTTGTAGATCAAGCTAAGGTAATCGTACCTGATAATTATGACATCTTAGCCGTTAGGCTTAAGCAGACTCGCACCAAGTTTACCAATGGTACGACAACCCAGACCATCAACGATATTAGCATAGATAGCACAAGTAATGACACGCTCTATTTTGATTTGAGCCAATACTATGAGGGAGCAGGAGGCAGCATGCTCTACAGCGATGACGGCTTTAATGGTAAACTCGAAATCAAGCTTGCCCCCACCTGTGCAGTACCTTCCAACACCTGGGAAAACATGCCTTGGTGGTTCAAATTCCAAACCAGAGAAATATTAGGAGGAGAAAAAACCCAATGGTATGATTGCAATGCCGATAGGGTGAGATTTTTGCCTGCTACTTTAGCGCTTTCCTCTCCTGCCCCAACCATCGATGGCTTGACCCCAAAAGCTAGCTGGACTTTGAAAGTCAAAAATAATACGAGCAATACAGACTCCGACAATGCTTGGATTCACATCCAGCCGGCTAGTAATGACATCACAATCTTAAATGTAATCGATATCGATAGTGGAGACACCTTGAGTCTGAGTGGGGATGTCTATCCAGTAGGACAAATCAAGCGTTCAAAAACTCGTCAGTTTCAAATTGACGCTATTTATGGCAATTGTAGTCCAGATTATATTACGGTCTTCTCGGGTTATGAGTGTGCTGGCTACCCAGAGCGCTTCGCCGATTTCACTTGTCCTTATAGCCAGATGGAACTTCACGTAGAACCTAAAACGGCAGAACTGCAGATGCGAGTCAGTGGGATCACAGGCGGTGATATTTGTGGTAGTGAGGCCAATGTTTCCGTAGAGATGGCCAGTGTACAGCAAGCTCACGTAGATAGTCTCTATTTAGTGGTGAGCTTACCTGCCAGCGGTAGTATCACCCCTAAATCAGGTGGCGCAACTTATCGCTATCCACACACTGTCGATTCGGTGATATTGAATGATCCAGTCCTCACTGACCATGCCTTCCGCTATAATAGCTGGGAACTATCCGAGGACATCGAGCGCGAGGGTCTTCCGGGTATTTTACAAACGGACAAAAACCGTATCAGATTCCGTTTTGACTTTGATATTGGCACAAATTATAGTCCGGGAGAATACATCAAGCTCTCCGCTTACAGCAAACGGCCTTGTGGAGACGATTTACCGCTTATCCAACTCAAGTACGATCCTAGTATTCGCTTCGAACGCACGGTATCCACTGGTTTAGACGCAGATGAGCGTAATACTTGGGGAGCGGCTTGGGGAGATTATGATGGGGACGGTTATGAGGACATTCTGATTACTGAATACGCCCACTGGTGGGCCAGCTATCTCTTCCACAATAATGGAGATGGCACCTTCAGCAAAGTTTCTGCCCCTCCGATCACCTCAGATAAAGGTTCCAATGTAGGAGCTACTTGGGGAGACTATGACAATGATGGTGATCTCGATCTCTTTATAGCCAACAACGTAAGGGCCGAAAATCACCTTTACCGCAATGAGGGCAATGGCAACTTTAGTCCAGTAAACGCGGGGGAAGTTACTAGCTACAATGGTTATTGTCATTCGGCCGCTTGGGTAGATTATGATAATGATGGCTTCCTAGATCTCTTCGTCGCTGATTACATGCCAACTCGTTTCAACCAGCTCTATCACAATGAAGGAGATGGCACCTTTACCACTGCCGAAACTAGTCCAATCATGTTGGAGGCAAAATCTACCATGAGTGCTTCATGGGGCGACTACGACAATGACGGTCTGGTGGATCTATTTGTCCCCAATACTCAGGACGATAATAACTCTCTTTACCACAATGACGGCAATGGTAAGTTTACCAAGATTACAACGGGTGATATCGTAACCGATGGCGGCAACTCTCTAGGTGCCAGTTGGGGAGACGTGGACAACGATGGCGACCTTGATCTCTACGTCACCAATGCGTCTAACCAAGCTAACTTCTTTTATATCAACAATGGCGATGGGACTTTTACACGCAATACCACTTCTTTGATTGCGACTGAGACAGGGCACTCTTTTGGAAGTACCTGGGGGGATATCGATAATGATGGAGATCTTGATCTCTTTGTTACCCAAGACAATGACAATCAAAACCGCATGTACGTCAACATGGGTAACTATGAATTTGTGATCCAAAACCAGCTGATCCTCAACGAGGACTCCGAAAATAGCGCGGCAACGGCGCTCGCAGATTATGACAATGATGGCGACTTGGACATCTTTGTAGCAAACAACAATTACCAAGTAAACACGCTCTACAAAAATAAGCGTGGCCAATGCAACAGTTGGAAATGCCTCAAGCTCGTAGGCAACAATTCCAATCGTTCCGCCATAGGCGCAAAAGTAAGAGTAAAAGCCAATATCTACGGACAAGATATCTGGCAAATGCGTGAAATTTCCGGCCAAACCGGTGGCGTCAGTGCCCAAAATACCCTGAAAGTCTATTTTGGCTTAGGCGATGCTACCCAGATAGACTCTATGATCATAGAATGGCCTTCTAGTTACATTCAGTACAAAACTGCTCAATCAGTCAGCGATTGTGAAACCATCATAGAGCCAGACGGTCAATTGATCAGCGGAGTAACTTTTGTAGATGAAAATACCAATTGTGAGTATGACGAGGGGGAGCAATTACTACCTAACATCATGCTAGAAATTCTGCCTGACGGTAAGTTTATCACCACCAATGAGCAGGGACGTTTTGAGTTTTATCGCGGCGCGGGCGATTATACCATCCGACAAGTTGATAATAATAACTGGTCTCATCCTTGTTATCAAGAGATTGACGTAGTCATCACCGAAGAAGAAAATAACAGTCAAATTGGCAATACTCAATTGACGGGGCAGAGTAGTAACAGCTCCATCATTATGCCTAATCAACCGGGTTGTGATTATCCGGATCTGAATCTAAACCTATCTAGTACGGTCCTGCGTTTAGGATTCCGCAACACTTATGCCATCAGCTATTACAACAATGGTTCAGAGGCTGCATATGATGTTGATTTAAGAGTAGTTTTTGATAACGACATCGTGCCCCTAAGTGCAGATCTTCCGTGGGATATAGTAGAGGCGCATGATAGCACTACCAGCTATATCTGGCAGATTGATTCTATCCTACCATACAAGGGCAATACCATTATGTTGATTGATTCGGTCTCAGTCAACGGCACTATAGGAGACATGACCAAAACCCTAGGGTATTTTGAAGGGTCGAACAATGATTGCGATCCTACGGATAATACCGTCCAAGACTTTAATGAGATCGTGGGAGCTATCGATCCAAACGACATTTTGGTTTATCCAGAGGGCAGTATTCTAGCCACAGATACTTTGACGTATAAGATCAGATTCCAAAATATTGGTACTGCTCCAGCGCAGAACGTTTTGGTCTTAGATACTTTATCGCCCTACTTAGACCCCTCGACTCTCGAGATATTAGCACATAGCCACGACTATAAAATGGTCTTGGATGAGCACGGCGTGATTCACTTCAAGTTCGATTATATATTTCTACCAGATAGTAATAGCAATGAACCCGAGAGCCATGGCTTTATCCAATACAAAATCACGCCAAAGGCCTCAACCCCTCGTGGCACTAAGATTCTCAACCGAGCCGCAATTCGATTTGATTTTAGCGAATGGTTGATCACCAACACAGTGAGCAATACCATCGAAAATGTCAGAGAGTTAGCTACAGAAAACCAGCTCAAAGTACTGGTCTCCCCTAACCCGGTGGAAGAAGTCGCCACCCTCAGATTGGTCAGTAAAACCGATCCTAGTGTATGGGTGATGATAGACAGCTACAAGATCTACTCCTCAAACGGAGTCCAAGTCTCCCAAGTAGAATCCATCGAACAGGCAGAAGTCCAAATCACGCGCGGAAATTGGGCTCCTGGCGTCTATATCATACAATTAAGGGACGAAAATGGCTTCGAGCACAGCGGAAAATTCGTCCTCAAGTAGTGTAATAAATTTCCAATTTTCCACTTGGTAATATTTATGGTTTTTCGGAATTTTATCATGTAATCAAAAAGAAGGACACACTTATTTTAGATACACATAATCATCACCCTGATCAGGTTTTTAGGTTAAGGTGTGCAACTCAAGCCGGAAGCGTTTGCTTCCGGCTTCCTTTTTTATGGAATCTAGCCGCCGCGACCATCTAGTAAGTAGCAAGACTCTGACTTACTATGAAACGACACACTCTGCTCTCCTCGCTGTTATTTATATCCCTTTGTCAATATGCACTTGCTCAGCAAGACAGTATCCCACTAGCTCCTGGCAATTTGCTTTGGCAAAGAACGGATAGCACAGAGGCTGCAGCCCCTCAGTTTCAAAGTAATCAGATCTGGATTGTAGTCGATGGTGAGTTTGTCGAATCCCAGAGCAAAAGGGACTCTATCATTAGGCAGATTGGTAGATACCCCAGCAATATTGCGCATATAGACACCTTGAGCTGGCGTGAAGCACAATTCATCCTCGGTCCAGATAAAAGTGGTATTGTTTTAAGCCTTACAACGCATCAGGCGACCTATTCTATCAGACCCTGGTTGCAATACCGCAATGAGTTTTCCTTAAGCTGGATTACTCGACGACCGGATATGATTGCTCCTAATGATTGGGCCTTACTCGCCAATGAAGCTAGCCTTAATGACGGCTTATCTCTCCCCTATCCCGATGGTCTTAATCCCCATCCCGTAGATTGGCAAAAAGAAATCTTTCGTCCTGCTTTTAGTCAATCTCATCAATTTGCCCTATTCGGGAACGGTAAGTTCTGGCAAGAGCGATACATCAGTCTCAGTGCGTTAGATCAGGACCATCCAGTAGCTGATGGTCAATTCAACCGTTATCAGAGTCGGATCAAGCTCGGCCGGATCCAAAAAAATGGCAATCATTGGGGATTAAATTTCAATGGCACCCTCTCTCGACAACAAGCCTATCTGCCGCTTTTAGGCTTTTACGAAGGGATCAATTTTCACACTTTATTAGCACCGCCCATTCGTTTTCCTGAGCAATCTCAGTTTCAATTTCCCAGCCAAGGCAGCAGCACCGCCATCTATCAGCCCAGTCTCTATGCCGAGGCACGTACGCAAAAACTCAATCAACAGATTTTTAGCGGCAAATTCTTTCACAAAATGGTCTATGATGGGAATTGGATCCTCAACAATAGTCTCAGCTTTCAGCATTGGCAGAGTAGGCAAGCCCTACAGTTTCCCGATACGAGTCGCTTTATTCCACTCGCTCGTATCGAGAATTCTCGCCTCCAAAGCATCCAGCATCGCATTCAACTCGCCTACAATGATGATAGCTTCAAAGATCATCGGCTAAGCTTCAAGCAAAGCTTTTGGCAGGAGTATTACTTCTGGCAATGGTCCACCGAACCCATTACGGGTATCCAGCGCTCCGATTGGCGTTCTTATCACAGCACCTTTGCTTTTGAATACAAAAACAACCGCAGGCTACCGGAGATATCAGGGGGCATAGAGTGGGCCATGTCCGACCGTATGCAGCCCTCACGCCAAATGGCCTTCTTCCCTAGTCTTTCTGCTCGTTTCCAGCTACCCTTTAGACTTGGCAGTTCGCGTCCCGCTCTTGATGCGAGTTGGAGCATCAACGGCAACGATGGCAGCACCCTGATCACCCAACTAGCTCAGCTACAACAGCAACAACCCTTTTTCCAGACAGATAATCAATTCCTCACCCGCAACCCAGACTGGGAACGTAAATCAAACTTCAACGCCGGATTGAATATTCATCCTGTTTACCAAATCAACTTTAGGGCCGCTTATTATTACACCCAAACGGACAATCTTTGGGTAGCGCTCCCTGATCAGAACCAATTTCTGGTATGGCAAAACTTAGCCAGCGTGCGTAATCAAGGGTTGGAGATATCCTTGGGCTATTTAGAAAATAACATCTGGGGGGAAGGCATCAACCTTGAATTTGACCTCAACTATCAGTACAACATTAATGAGATTACAGACCTAGGAGATCAATCACAACTTACTATCCCACTTAGTGGGCAGTTGGGAGCGCTAAAGCTGGGGGAGCCCTTGGGCAGCATTTGGGGATATGAAACGAATGGTCTTTACCAAGCTGGGGAGAGTTTTAGCTTGGAACCCAACAAACAGCCCGGCGACATTCGTTTGGTCGATCATAACAAGGACGGCCAGATCAATGAACTAGATCAGCAAATCATCGCGAGAACGCTCCCTATCCATTCACTTGGCAGCAGCCTTCGTATCAATTGGGAAGCCTTTACGCTTTCGGCCCAGTGGTACGGCCAGTTTGGGCACCAAATCGTAAATTATCAGCGTCTCTACGGCCGCGATCAGATCAATGGCAATACTCACCTATTTGCTGATGCCATCAATCGTTGGACTCCCGAAAACACCGACACCGACATTCCCAGAGCGACCTTTCAAGCAGAAAATCGCATCACTGACCGCTTGGTAGAATCTGGCAATTTCCTACGCCTCAAACAACTCAAGCTAAATTGGGATCTCATTGAGCAAAAGCCCAGCCGCCGCGACCATCCGTTCTATGAAATAGACCTCTACCTCAGCGCTCAAAACCTCTGGCTTATCAGCAAATACAGCGGTTATGATCCTGAAGTCTATCTCAACGGAGCTCCTTTTTATTTAGGCGTCGATCGAGGGGCTTATCCTCCACCACGTAGCTTGAGCCTAGGAGTAGCACTGCAGTGGTAAAGGAGTTCAGATGAGAAGTACTGCTGCGCAGAACGCTTATCTCTAACGGTAATTAGTTTCTCGCTCGCTTATAAAAAGTATGCCTTTGCCTCGGGCTTAGATTGATACGGTGGCGTTGCCCTTGGCTATCCACTCGATACATCTCACCCAAAATGAGCGCAAAGCTTCCGCCATAACCGATGCTTATTTCTTCGTTAGGTATATCTAAAGGAAAAGTGCTTTCAATCTTATGCACCACTATTGTATTACGACCAAAACAGCCCCTTTCTCCCATTCTAAAGCCTGAGATGATAAATTGCGAGCCTGCAAGATCAACAGAATCAGGGTAGCTCAGTCTCAAACTAAGCTGATCATCTTTCCGAACAATCTGCTCTTTAAGCTTCGGATTACCATTGACCAATAACTCTATTGTGGGATAGCCATGCGCCAGCACAAATGGATCTTGCGCTACTTCGATCTCAAAGAAAAATTTCACCTCAGTACGAGCAAAATTTGTCAACAAATGCGGCACTCCATTTTTACCGATCCCCACCAGAGAATCAAACCTAATCTCATATAACCCACCTAATCCATCTTGATTAAAAAGAGTACCCTCCATAGAAAAGAAGTACTCTGTTGTAAATGTAGCGCTAAACTCAGGTTCATAGCTAAGCAGTTTCTGAGACATATACGCATAGCTACGATAAATTGACAGGCCATAGATTTTATACTCTTTGATAAATTTTTGACTAGACTTCTGTGCTTCTAGCTTCACACTAAGCGCCTCTTGTCTATCAAAGTTTAAAATCTTGAGGTTCTGAAAAATTTGTTCGGGCCGATTAACTGTTTTGTTGTGCCAAAGCTCAATATTGGGCTGATGCTCATCTAAGACATGGGAATTTTCGAACCATTCTTCTTTGTCATTTTGCCCATAGAGAAAAAGCGGTAGCAGTAAGTAGGCAAGGAGAGTATACTTGTTCATGCGATATAAAAGGTTTAGGTATTTAGCTGCTTAATACAAAAAATGTCAATGGTTACTACTGAGCGGGTGGAGACAAGCGTTCCGTGTCCGAAAAGCTTTCGGGAGTAAACCCCAAAAAGAAAACCCAACAACACAGTAAAGGTCATTGGGTATTCATTATTCAACTTGGGGCGATCCCCAATCGAGCGGCTATCGAGGCAAAATCCTAAGACTTTCCCCGCCTTCCCAATTGGGGCGCAAACCATCGTAATAAGGATAGGCCACACTAGCTGCCGCTTTATATGTACCAGGGATATCTGCCTTCAAATCCAGCGGCAGATCAAGGCTTGCTCCAGCGGACAAATAGCGGAAGTACAAATGCAATTCCCCATCCCGCAATTCATAATAGGCGATTTTTTCTTCTTCCACCCAATCGTTGAGTTGCTGAGATTGGACACTGAGACCGGCCGGGATTCCCAAACGAACCATAGGACTCGCTACTTCATATTTTTGTGGATTATGAAGGTGTACGGCTAGCCGAACGCTTGCCCCGAGCCTAACCGCCTCGCTCTCTATTTGGGTTTCAAAATCCAAAGTCGGTTTCTCTGTTTCAAAGGGAGTATTTTGATAGCCCTTCACGATAAATGCATAAGGCAAGGTATTGTCCTTCTCCCTAAATCGAAGACTGACTCTCTGTTTTTGCTCCGGCTTTATATAAGACGCTAGATTGGCCCATTTCGCTTCTTCCGTTTGCCCGTACCGCAGATTGGAAGAGAGAATAGGTGCCTGATCAATCATGAGTTCCACCATAGCCTCTTGCTCTGCATTATTGAGTTGAATGCTTTGCAGATAAGCGCTGATCGCCTTTAGGCTCAAAACCGTCCCCTGAGTGCTACCAAAGTAGCCTGCTCCCCTTCTTTGCTTATAAATGAAGCCTAGCGCAGCCTCTAGATACTCTGATTGTGGCTGGGGGGAAGCTAGCATGGCTAGGACTGCAAAGGCCCCTGTCTCGATCTGATAGTTGACATCGCGGGAGCGAGTAACTGTATGAAAATCTGACTCGCTCGGCCAAGATCCATCGGCTTGTTGAAGCTCCAATAAGTCGGACATCAATTCATCTCCATTTTGCTGATCGCCCAGGAGGTAATAAGAGCGGCAAGCGAGTGCTAAGAGATAGGGATTTTGCGTCTTCACCGCATTTTTTCGTACTCTCTCTAGTTCCTTATCCAGATCCTTTTCACCGGCTTCTATTAAGGCGTGTACCGTATAGGCATTGCGAACTTTTTGATCTGAGCGGCCATAATAGCCCGTTTTTGCGCCGTCTTTAAAGCCCCCCTCTCCGTCTCTCATTTGCAGAAGGTAAGCCCTTGTGCGAGCAATTAGCGGCTTAGAAACCTCTGGAAACACCTTTTGCATATCATTGAGCTCCATCAGGCCGTAGGCGCTCAATCCCATTTTGGCATCGGGACGACCATATAAATCAAAACCTCCCCCACTAATCTCATAGCCTTTGATCTTGCGATAACCATTACGAATAAACTTGAGGGCTTTTTGCTTGATCGCAGGCTTGATCTTACCGGAAAGCTGTAGGAGCATCAAAACCAACACATTAGGGTAAAGGCTAGAAGAAACTTGTTCAAAGCAACCATGTGGCTCTCTAAGGATAGATTCGGAACCATTGACCAACTCACTATATACATCCGTAAACACCGCAAAAGAAGCCTCCACTGTACCTGGCACCACATCTTGCAGGGCGAATTGCAGGGAGTCTTGGGCTTCATTGCCTGCCATACTGATTTCAAAGGGAAAGCCTTGTCGGCGAACGCTTAGTTTCAAATCGCGCTTTTCTTGATAAGCATTGGCGGCAAAACTGATTTGCAAGGAGGAAGTAGGAATATCTGCTACCCTAATACTGAGAAATATTGTTCTGGCGCTCTTGGGAGCCAGATTGATGCCTTGTACCCTCTTTTGCTCTTCTTTTAGCTCCAAACCCGCAGGCAGAGTCGTATGCAGATTGCCAATGATCGGTTCCTCCGTATTGTTTTGAAATTGGACGGGCAACATCACCTGATCGCCTACGCTCAACCAATTTGGCTCAATCACTTTCATAGCAAATGGCAGTTCGGTATGATATATCTTATCCTCACTAAGCCAGTTGCCTTTGCCATCCGTTCCTTCTAGGCTAATCCGAAAGGCACTGGCCTGATCCGGATTATAAAAGCTTACTTCTGCTTGTCCTTTTTGGTCTGTTGTCAGCTCCCCTTCCCAGAATACCGTTTTTCGAAAATCGTTTCTAACATTAGTCTTTAGGCTATGGTACTTAGGACTATAAAAAGTATTGGCAATACTAGGGCGGTCCGGATCTTGCATGATATAGGGTTGTAGCCGATGGCGTCGGTATTGTGGTTTTATTATTTTTCGGCTCTGCCGAACGCCAGATTTAGTCGTGATCAAAATCACGCCATTGCTGCCTCGACTACCATAAAGCGCTTGAGCAGAGCTGCCTTTAAGGATCGTAATGTTGGAAACATCATGTGGATCCAATAAACCCAATGGGTTCATACCTTCATTGCCCCCTAGTCCAGCACTAGGTGGTGTACTCCAAATTACTCCATCGACTACGATCAAGGGGTTTTGATAAGCTGCGGCGCTACTGCCTCTTATCATAATGCGGGAAGCAGCCCCTGGGCCAGCGTTAGCCACTACCTGCACCCCACTTAAGGCTCCTTGGAGAGATTGTTGGATTTCGGCTGTTCTGATACTCTCCGTACGGGTGATCTCAACCGAAGTGAGGCTCTGTTGACGTTGGGTAGCATACCCCACTACTACCACCTCATCCAAGGAAGTAACTTCCTCTGAATCAGGCATATCATCCACATCACCAAGGGCGATTTTGGGTATTTTAGCATCAATAGCTTGGTTTAGCTGCAAGGGCGTAGGACGGACAACGGCAGGCAAGGAGGGTTGTGCTGTAGGCAAAGAACTATCATTGCCATGAAAGGGAATCGACGCAGCAGGATAATAACCTCCGCCTTGGATATAGGGCGCACTTGCTTGATTCCAACGAATATTAGTAGGCATTATCTCCTCTTGGCTAGCAGGCAATTGAAAAGTATAAGCGCCATAGGTCAAGTTAGGACAGACAAAGCGACCCAATGAGTCCGTTTTAACACTGTAAACCACCGGATCACGATCCGTCTTAAGGATGGATAAGTAACTATTGGCTTGAGGGCGTCCTTTGTTATCGATGAGTAGCCCTCCCAACTCTGGCATAGCATCAAAATCCGCAAAATCCGCGGGTCTCTCCGGATCAGTCTCCAACATTTGGTTCCAGTCAAAGCGTCGCCAACCTTGGGTAAGCATCAAAATATCAAGATGCGCTAAGGCCTCTGCTTCCTCTGCTTCAAAGTAGTAGTTGGGTTCTTCCACCTCTCCTTTCAATTCTCCATTTAGGAGCATTTGGGCCTTGAGATTAGCTTGCTTATCGTCAGCAAAACTTAAATTTTGCTCATCCACTACGGCTAAGGAGAAACTAGCCTGCACTGGATCCCCCTGCTCATCCTTAACGCTCAATTTGAGCTTTACCTCTTCTCTGGGCTGGTAACGCTCCTTATCCGTCTCTATCTCCAATGAAAGCGCACCTTTAGCTTTGACAAAAACTAAGCGTTCCGAGACGGAAATACCATCCTCTTGCGCCAAAACAAAGCCAACTATCCCTGGCTGAAAATTGTCCCTCGCTACCACATATCTATTTTCTCCTTTGCGGCATTCTACCTCATAGACCTGCTTAAGATTTTGTGCTTGTTGGCTAATGAGCAAGACCTTGCCGCCATATGGATGATGGATGCGAAAGTGGAGATGTGCATCACTTTGCTTATTTAAGGCCAAACGAAAGGCATTAGTTCGAGATCGTGGTAAATCATAAAACTTTTTGACCTCATAGGGCTCATGAATTTGAGCGTAATAGCTTTCATCCGCTTTTGCCAAAAATTCCAGCTTACCCATACCCATATGAGCAGATCGAAAGCTGTCAACCAATACACCCTTTTGATTATAGATATAGCCCGCTACATCAGTTCCCTTGCCAAACTCATTGGTGGCTTTGAAAGCAAGTACTCCTTTCTTGCCTTCAATCAAATCTCCTCCTTCTGGCAAGAACTGTAAATCAATATCCCCCAATTCGATAGGAACGGCCCGGTACATCGATTCAGTCAGCTCCTGATATTCCAGCCTTAGGTTAAGGGATACGTCTCTCGTATCGAGATCTTGGGGGAGTGATTGCACTAACCATACTTTCCCCTCCTTATCCGTTTCAACGGATTGTTTCTGCCAAAGCTCACCCTTCACCTTCCATTCTGCTTCTATGGGATAGCGAACCAAACTTTCGTTGGACAAGTTTTTGAGGCTAAATTCTGCTTCTACTTGCTGCCCTGGGCCGTAGGACTCTTGCGCAAAATCAAGCTTCATCAAAACCCGTGGTAAAACCACCTTTTGCAATTGGATATCCTTGTAAAAGACATCTCTCTCCCCATAATTTTTTTGCACGCTGGTATAGGCCTTGAGTTGATATTGGCCACCGTTCAGCGAAGCTGAAAAAGCAAAATCGCCTTTTCCTCTACCATTTTTTAAGGCTACTACTTTTTTAGCCACGATTTGCCCTTTGGGATCTAGCAACTCTACGAAGGCCTTTTGGCTTCTGGGCGATCCCTTAGCCTCACCCACTTTATCTACATAGACACTAAACCAAAGAATCTCATCGGGGCTATACAAAGTGCGGTCAGTGTGGCAATATATCTTTTCGGTGGCGTATCGATATTGATAATCAGCGAGTTTTTGTTGGATACGCCCCACGATAGGATGTGTATTGATGCTGCTTGGTAACAACATCATGCCTGTTCCCAAGCAAATACAAATGGCAAAGCCTACGATCAGGAAAGGAGTTTTCATAGCAGTAGATTAGTTGCTTCTCCTTTATGAGCAGTTTAGGCTAAAAATTCCACAAAAAAACCTCACAACTATATCAAAAAACATCATTTTTCCCCAAATTAAGGGGAAGACAAACCTGAGGCCATGCACAAATTTCCAAGCACTCTTAGCCTTTTACTTTGCGCCCTATGTTTTCTTTTTGGGTGTAATCCTTCTTTGGACACGACAAGTAATCTCACCGAAGCTCAGCAGCGAGAATTACAACACGCAATTGCTGGTCTAAAAGCAAGCGCGGATTTGGAAGTGAGTCTATTTGCAGGAGAACCCATGCTGTTCAATCCCACCAATATGGATATAGACGATCGTGGGCGAGTGTGGGTGATTGAGGCTCAAAACTACCGTAACTTTTTCAATCCAATTAATCCGATTCGAGAGGAAGGAGACCGAATTTTGATTTTAGAGGATACAGACCAAGACGGTAAAGCGGATAAGCAAACAGTGTTTTATCAGGGCCGAGATATTGACGCCGCGCTCGGGATTGCTGTCATTGACGATAAGGTCATCGTTTCTTGTAGCCCCAATGTTTGGGTATTTACCGATGCCGATGGTGACGATGTACCAGAACAAAAGAAAGCTATGTTTACAGGTATCCAAGGCGTCCAAGATGATCACGGGATTCATGCCTTTGTATTTGGCCCTGATGGCCGCTTATATTTCAATCATGGCAATGCTGGCAAAAGCATCAAAGGACCAGCTGGAGAAGATCTTTATGATAAAGCTAGTGGTCAGATCCTTGATGTTGAGCAAAGCAATTTTCAGCAAGGTATGATCTATCGCACTGAGCTAGAAGGTAGGGAGGTTGAGGTTTTGGCGCATAATTTTCGTAACAACTATGAGGTTTGCCTCGACTCCTATGGCGGTCTTTGGCAATCTGACAATGATGATGATGGCCACCGAGGCGTAAGAATTAATTACGTTTTGGAGTACGGTAATTATGGATACAAGGACGAATTGACAGGCGCTGGCTGGTTTTCTTACCGTACCGGTATGAGTGACAAAGGCTACGAAATGCACTGGCATCAAAACGATCCAGGTGTGGTGCCCAATCTATTACCAACAGGGGCGGGTTCACCTACGGGGATCACTTTTTATGAGGGAGAGCTCCTGGCGGAGAACGTTCAACACGCTCCTTTACATACGGATGCTGGTCCTAGAGTCCTGCGGGCCTATCCATTCGAAGTCAAGGGTGCGGGTTACGAAGCAGAGATGGAGCCTCTCTTAGAGAGCGTGCATGACAAATGGTTTCGCCCTGCGGATGTATGTGTGGCCCCTGATGGCTCTGTTTTCATAGCTGATTGGTATGATCCAGGCGTAGGCGGCAATCATATGGGCGATTTTCAGCAAGGTCGCATTTATCGTCTTGCGCCAGAAAATCATCCTTATCAGGTAACAAAGCCCGATTATAACAGCCCTCTAGGGGCAGTAAAAGCCTTGTCAAGTCCCAATCTGGCGACTAGGGCCAAAGCTTGGCTAAAACTAGCAGAAATGGGCCCCGCCGCAGAAAACGCCCTTGCTCAACAATGGCATAAGGGCCCCTCCCATCAAAGAGCCAGAGCTTTGTGGCTCTTAGCTCGCTTGCCAGAGCGTGGGGATACCTATATCCAAGAAGCGCTAGCAGATCAAGATCCCAACCTTCGGATAACAGCCCTGCGTGTGGCAAGGCAACTTGGCCAAAAACACCTGGCATATCTAGCTCAAATGGCCGACGACAAGGATCCACAAGTGAGGCGGGAAGTAGCTATTGCCTTAAGGTTTGAGGAGGGGACCCAAGCCGATCAGATTTGGGCCCGCTGCGCGGAACGCTTAGCCTCAAATGACCGTTGGTACCTAGAAGCACTAGGAATCGGAGCTGATCAATTTCCGGATGCTCGTTTTACCGCCTGGCTAGCGTTGAACGAAGGCAATTGGGATACGGCAAAAGGTAGGAAGATCGTATGGCGCATCCGCGCCAAAGCAGCCATCGACTTGCTTGGAGAGCTCATCAAGGGTAAGCCTGCTCCAGAAGATAACGCCGCCTACTTCAGAGCCTTTGACTTTCATCAGGATAGCAGCAAAAATGAAGTTTTATTGGCATTGCTTGAACATCAAATTGCAGAAGATCCCGAGAATAAATTTCGAATCATCTCCCATATGGATGGCGAGGCTGTTCAAAATAATCCGCTTAGTCGCGTGGCCCTCAATGAGGTGATCGAGAACCTCAAAGGTAGCGATAGATATTTTGACCTAGTTGCGAGGCTCAATTTGACTGGGCAAGCGGACAATTTGTTGGGGATCGCCCTAGACCCAGCATCGGGAAACCAGAGCGCTAGAGCAGCTCGCTTGCTCGCTAAGCTAGGCCAAATCAATCTTTTGGCAGCTAAAATCAATACCGCCTCCCCTTCGGAACTCAGGCCGGTTTTTACGAGCCTTGGACACATCAATAGTATTGAAGCATTAGATATTTTACAGGATTATGCTTTAGATAGTACCCATCCTCTCGGCTTGCGCAAAAAGGCAATAAGTAGTTTAGCCTCCGGTTGGAATGGGGAGACCCGCATGGTAGAACTCTTAGAAGCCGATGCTCTACCTTATCAATTAGGGGAGTTAGGCGCAACTCAGCTGCTCAGCGTTTGGCGCGCTCAATACCGAACCATCGCCAGTAAATATCTCAAGATGGATGAAGCAGCTGACGAAATTGCCCCTATCCATGAACTGATCAAATTAGAAGGCAATCCCAGTGATGGCAAGGTCGTTTATTCAAAGTATTGTGCCAGTTGCCATCAAGCCGAGGGCCAAGGGATTGCCTTTGGACCTAGCTTAAATGAAATCGGTAATAAACTCTCTCAGGATGCGCTTTATGCCTCTATCATAAAACCAAGTGTCGGCATTAGTTTTGGCTATGAAGCTTATTTGCTAGAGCTCACCGAGGGCACCATTTATCAGGGATACATTGCCAGTCGTACTGATGAAGCCATAGAATTAATGATGATGGGAGGCGTTCCGCAAAGCGTGCCCAAAGAAAAAATCAAATCCCTTGAGGCTCAAGAACAAAGTCTTATGACTGCTGGCCTCCATAAGCTCATGGGCCAAGAGGATTTGGTGCATCTTGTGGCTTATCTCTCAGGACTTAAGGGAGAAGCCCTGTAAGGAAATGTACTGGCTAAATGTCAAGAGGTAACATCTGCCTGCCTGTTTCAATCTTCCCTAGCTCTGTTTGTTAATCCAGTCGATAAATAAACTGAATACCTCTTGGTTGATAGCCAAAGACTGATTGCTCTGTCTTGCCGCAAAAGCGGTGGGCATATCGGGAGTCTTTTCAAACCAATGATTGGCCTCAATTTCCGCATATTCTCCCTGACCTGGATGGTAAAAATTGACAATATCGCTGATCAAAGTGTGGTCGGCCTGATTGGAGACATAATCTCCCTTACCCCAGACGGCCAGTACTTTTGCGTCCACTTTGGACCAAGCTTCAGAGACATTGAGATGCTGCAATTGTTGGTGAAATTGGTAGGAGCGATTGGCAAATAGATGGATAATTTCCTCCCCATCTGGATCGGCTGATATTTGTTCGATCCGAAAGGCTAATTCTGGGTATTTCGTGATTATCTGTGCGGGTGTCATGCCCTCTTCAAACAGATAATGATAAAGACGTGCGTCCGATTTCATATTTGCTTCAATCTCAGCAAAATCAGTCCCTCTTAGGATGGCTTGACGGCGAAAATTTTCTAAAAGATATTCATTGAAGGGACGACTGATGGTACCATAGGCTATCACCCCTTTGACCGGTTCTTGACTTGCCATCCATGGGGCCCAAACCCCTCCCATACTCAATCCTAGCAAATAAATTTGCGTAGAATCAATAGCGGGATTTTGTTTCAACTGCCGTAGTCCTGCTAAAAAGCCATTGGCATCTTCTATGAAATCGCAGTCTTGGCAGATTTTCCCTTTTGAGTCCCCTACTCCACTCTTTTCTACTCGGTAAGTAGCAAAACCAGCTTCATTAAAGGCTCTAATCATTTGCGCAAAGGTACCCTCGGGATTGAAAGCGACATCAATAGAACCACAATCTATACCTTGAATGATGTAGATTACGGGCTTGGGAGTCTTACCTCCTTCAGCGGGTAAGCTCAATATTGATCTCAATAAACCAGTAGGGCCTTGCACCGCCGCATATTGCAAATCAGCTGACTCATATTGCTCTTCTGGCATTGATTTGAGAGGCAGATCTACTTTAAGTCTTTTACGATTACGGACAATAATCAATTTGACTGCATCACCAGATTCATAGGTTTTGAGGAGGCTGAGAAAACTGGACACTCCTTCCACTTCCTCTTTGTCAACCGAAACGATCACATCACCTGGAGTCAAATTGGCAGCAGCAGCCGAGGAATTAGGGAAGACTCTCTGCACCCAAACCCCTTTACCATTGGCGAGCTCAGCTCTCTGGCTAACACTATCCGGTACTGCCGAAAGCTGAACACCTAGAAAAGCCCGTCTATTTAAAGTTTGTGCCTGTGAATTTTGCAATCCCAGGCACAACAATATCAAAAGAAATATTTTCTTCATAGCTCTAGCTCGCTTGCGCGTAAATACGTCGGTAGATATGAGGCGTAGCGCCGAAGTTTTTCTTAAACAAACGCCCAAACGAACTACTATCTTTTAGTCCTACGTCTAGACAGATTTCGTGAAAACTCTTTGAGGAGTTTAATAATAACTTGCTCGCTCTTTCGAGGCGACAAGCGATGAGGTATTGGCGAGGGGTTTGCTCAAATACCTCCTTGAAAAGGCGGATAAAATGAAACTTAGACAAGCATGCAACTTGCGACAAAGTATCTAGGTCTAAGTTAGTGTGGAGATTCTCGTGGATATATTCCTGCGCCTGAAGGAGACGACGGTATAGTTCTTTTTTGGTGGAAAGCTTGGCGCTTGTAAGACGATTGATTTTTTCAAAAATCTCGCTTTGGCTTTCTAGTAATGCATGGGCTAAAGCAGCTTTATGATTTTGCTGCCCTTGCAGCGCACCGGGTAAAGCCAATTGGTTGGCAATTTCAATCATCAAACTTCCGAGCGCATCATCTTGGCTTACATATGAGCCTTCACAAAAAGAAATTTGCCCCTTGCGATCCAAAAAATCAGCTAGTCCGTCCTGACCGTTGCTAGGCTCGGTGGTAGCAAATGTTTTTTGTAAAGCAGCAATGGGAATTTGTACTTCAAGTACTTCTGCTTGCTCAGCATTGGAGATTAAAGAAAATTGCTGTCCGGGATTGGCTAAAAGATATTGGCCCTGTCCAAGCGCAAAGTGATAATGATGCAGCCTACACCGAATAGCGCCACGATGTAGATATCGCAGGACAACTTCGTCTCGCTTCACATTGCTATTGGCGAGTTCTGCCAATGAGAGTAAACGGTAGCGAATACCGTCAAATTTAGCGTTGGGGCTTGGTGTGTTTGATGAGGAATTACTAGCGGCTTGCATAATTGTTTTGAATTGAGAGAAACAACATTGCGAGCGCCAGAGGTGTGTGCTTTTTATACTACAACAGCAGTACCAATGTTACAAGACTGATTTACAGATACTTACAAATATGAAAAAATCAAAATAGTGCACGATTTCACACATATAATGTTCATAAACGAACACTTCAAGCAATCTGGCTTTCTATTAATACAGAGAAGCTTAAACATTTATTGCACATTCGGTTTACCTTTTGTTGATTGAACAGACTAATAGATAGATTCAGGTATGCAGCAGATAGAGCAGAACACGCTTAAACGCATCAAACAAGGTGACACAAGAGCCTTACATGAAGTATATCTGGAACACCAAAGTTCTTTTATCGAATGGGCGGAAGCTTCTTTTCGTATCAATAAGGAGGATGCACAAGACATTTGGCAAGAAGTGATCATTGTGTTTTATGAAAACATAATGGAGGGCAAAATCACTGAGCTCAAAAGTCAATTACGCACCTATCTTTTTGGCATTGGCCGTTTTATGATGCTGCGAAAATTTGAACAGCAAAAACGGATGACTGACTATCCAGAGCAAGAGTTGTCAGATAGTCAGTGGGTGGAAGAGGCCGTCGCGGACCATGAGATAGAGTTAAATGATCGCCAGCAGATGCTTTACGGGCAGTTGCAGAAGCTAGGCGAAAACTGTCAGAAGCTATTGACTTTGTTCTATTATCGGCGTTTTAGCACAGAGTCAATCATGAACGAAATGGGCTATAAAAGTGCTGAAGTAGCCAAAAGTCAAAAAGCGCGCTGTATGCGCAGTCTTCGCAAGAATATGGCAGCGCTCAAAAATCGGTTTTAGCACAAAAGAAAGGGCACAAGAATGGAAAATGAAATCGCATATCAGAGTCTAATAGATAAACATCTAAAGGGGGAAGCGTTCAGCGAAGCTGAAAAAGAAAACTGGGAAAGTTGGCAGACCGAACCAGAATTTGAGGAATTGCTGGCCTATAATCATGACTTAATGCTTGCACTCAAGAAAAAGGGCCGAGAAGCATTAAAAAACGAATTAGCTGGTCTGCAAGATATCCATCAAAAAGCAGAAGGCAGCATTCGATCGATGCGTTTGCTTTGGGTTGGGGTCGCTGTAGCAGCCAGCTTATGTCTATTGTGGCTAATCATACCTTCTCAGCGCACGCTTTCTCCCGATGAGCTCTATGCTAGTTATTACGAACGCTTTCCCAATGTAGCCAATCCATTGACACGGGACAGTGGCGCGGCCAATCTAAAAGATCGCGCTTACGCCAAATATGAACAAGGAGCCTACGCAGAAGCAATCGACTTGTTTGACTCTCTCATGATGGAGGAGCCTTCTTTGACCCATAAATTTTATCAAGGGATTTCGGCCATGGAAACCCAAAATTGGCAGCTGGCAAGCCAAAATTTCAACCAAGTTTCCACTTCTGACACCAGTCGTTTTGCACAAGCGGCTCAGTGGTATATGGCCATGGTCGCTTTGCGGAAAGCTAAGGTTGAAGAGGCCAAAAGCCTATTCAATACAATCCAAAAAGAGAGGACGCACCCCTATCAAAAAGAGGCAGCAGAAATCCTAGAGGCATTGGACTAATTAGTATGAGGGAGAAAGCATTTAGCACAAAGAAAAAGGCTAAGGGACCTTCAATCTCTCAAAAATTAATCTCTGCACTAAATACTCAGTCCTTGATACTATTTGCTTAGGGTTCGACCACCATTACGCCCCGCATCGTGACATAGTGCCCCGGAACGGTACAGACAAATTGATAGTAACCGGTTGCCTCAGGAGCCACAAAATAGATCGATTCTTTAGTGCCGGGCTCAATCAAAATGGTGTGAGCCAAAACATCATCTGTCTCAGGGATAAAAGCAGCGTTGAGGCCAGCCACCCCCATATCGAGCGCAGATTTGGAAACAGCATCAGCACTACCGGGGGCCACAATCACTAAGTTATGGGCCATATCGTCTGTATTTTGAAACTCAATTTTGATTTTAGCTCCTGCCTTGACGCTAATTTCTTGTAGGTTGTATTTCATTCCGGGCTCTGTTCCGATTTCGAAACTTTGGTCTGGTCCATCGGTCCAATCGGCGGGAAGGGAGGTTTGGTTTTTGCTGATTTTGGCTTCGGCAGTACCTGAGTTAGTGTTTTGCGATTGCATCGGAACGCCACCTCCTGGAATTTGATTGAGAGTGTAGTAAGCGGTACTGTGGATTAAATTCCTGCCTCGACGGCTTTTGATCCCAGCGGCTTTAAGCTCATGGACATATCCTAAACGCATACCGTCTACCTGAAGTTTGACTGACATCCCGTCTTCGGCGACAGTAGCTGATCGAATTGTACAACCATCTAGATTTTCGAGTGGACTACCGTAATTGTGGTGGTACTTGAAGGTAAAGCCCTGCATACTATAAGAAGCAGGATCGCCAGCACTGCGTTTATCAACTGCTTCGGTAAATACCAGAGTAAAGCCGTCCTTTTCGGCCCTCATCTCTTTGATCTCAAAGGGCGTTTTACCCGTCCATACCAAACGTTGGATCATATAAGGTTTACGACCCGTAGAGGCCCATCCGCGATTGGTACCACCGACAAACATTTGCCCATTCTTATCATAAAACATCCGTAACACACCAGAATCAAAGCCCTCAACAAAAGGATAACAGGCACCCTGATAAACTCCATTCACTTTTTCGAGCTGCATCCGCATCACTCGACTTTGCCCCTGATCGCCCACAAAATACTGTCCTGCAAAGGGACCAAAATCACCGCCGGTATTATCAAATAAGATATCTGAAGTAGAAATCCCCATTTGGCCATGTGGAAACCAAACTGCTGGCGCTTTTAGGCCTTCGATTTTTTCAGCCGCTTCATACAAGGACCCAAGGGAATCATGAAACATCTCAGGACTTAATGAAACGGGAGAACCTTCCTCCTTGGCCCATTTCAAACCATCCGGATGGCCCACAAAATCTCCTTTTTCGACATGGGTTACCCGGCCAGAACCCACCCAATCGCCTTGATTATCGGCGTAAAAGATATCGCCTTCATCATTTGCGCCATAACCTGCGGGAGAACGCATACCAGTCGCATAAGGCTTCATTTCGCCCTCTGGCGTAACTTCTACCATCCAACCGCGCCACTTAACCAGACTAGCGCCACGCCCTACCCAAGACAAGTTAAAAGTTAGCAGCATATTGCCATTGGGGAGAAATTCTGGGCCATAGCTGTAGTCATGATAGTTCCCTGAAAGGGGCCAACTACAAACCGACTCATAGCGATCCGCTCGTCCGTCCCCATCTCTATCGCTGATTTTGGTCAATTCCCCCCTTTGGGTGATATAAACCGCACCATCTTTAACAGCCAAGCCCAGGGGCTCGTGTAGCCCTTCAGCAAAAAGCTCGAAGTTGGCCTCTGCCGCATTGCGTGCGTACGGATTTTCAGCTCGCCAAACCTCGCCTCGGCGTGAACAGACATATAAGGCACCATCTTCATCTAAGGCCATGCCACCTACCTCGAGATAAGCATCATTAGGAATAGGCAGATTTTCGATACGATAATAGCCATCCATTTGAGCCCCAGCCAAACTAGGTAAGAAGGCCAATGTGAGTAGAATATATTTTATGCTTTGCATGATTTCTTTTTTTACCAAATCAATTCGTAAGTAATAGGGGTACTGAGATTATGGACCAATCGCTGGCCCGAGGGGCTTGATTTTAATTCAGCTTTGCCGTCGATCAGCCTAAGATAAAAACTCCGGTCATCCACGGCGTATAAGTCCTCTGAGAGCGCTTCAATCTCACTAGCTTCAACCAACAAAACTTGGATAAATTGGTTGAGGTCCTTGGCGCTGATTTCCCTTCTCAAATTCCCCCCCTTGACACTGAAATGATCTGAGACTTCCCCTTTTGCCATGCCAAAGCGGAAGGTCGGCATGCCGTCTCTATCTAAATCATAGCCTTTAAAGACGACATCTTCAGCGAGGGAATCGGGCCAAGCGGTAGGTATATCATCTGCTACGATAAAGCTTGCTTTTCCACTCATAGCCAAAGCAGCGCCTCCAGGCACGGCCAACTGACTTTCTCCACGTCCACGCCACATGGGAGAAACATCTAAAAAGGGTCCACGCCAGACGTTTAGCAATTTACTTTGATTAAGGTCGTAATTGAAGTGGACCCCATCAGGACTGCCAATAGAAGCCGTATGGGTCAGTTTCTCTTCTCCAAACATCACAAAGCCCCGCATGATCTTTGGGCGCTCATCCGTCTCTATCCATATTGGTGATGGCGGACGATAAGGCGGTACGGAACCTTGAGCGTGAAGCGGCTGGAAATCTATACCTGGCCCTTCTACCCACAATCCCAAACCATTTCGCCAGAAGCGATGGTTTTGTAAATAAGTTAATTCAAAAGTATGGGCACCAGCTGTGAGTTTTTTGAGACCATGGGCCGGTGGGTCATTGAATGCGCGTTCGCCATCGGCTAATATCAACTCCTCCCCATCAATGCTGAGCAACATACCTCCTCCGACTTGAGTTTTGAAAAGGTATTCACCCTCTTCGGGAACGTTTATCTTCCCGCTGTAATGCAAGATAAAATTATCACGCCTTTCTGATTGGTTTCGCGAAATACTGTCAATCGCGCCTGCAGAGACGGGGCTTAAACTGGCTAAATCAAAATCTTTGATATAATCTTCAGTGCCCTTATTGGTCTTAATTTCGTAGTAAGCATATTGCAAGCTGTCCAGACTCGTTTCATGCGCTTCAAATAGTTTGTAGCGAATATTTCGGAAAGCTACTGGGCCATGATCACCTTGGATGATCAAGGGTCCATGCCCTGCTTCTTGCTCAAAGAAGCTCCCCCGAGTCGGCCCCGTCAATTCTACCTCCCGATGGATTTGCTTGCCATTGTGGACTACTGAAATCACTCTAGCATTAGTGATTTTAGTGCCATTGACGTCAAAGACTGGTGCCTGAAAGCGGATTTGCATTTCTTGCCACAAGCCGGGTGCTTTTGCGGCATTGAGGGCTGGGGCTGTCCCTTCAAATCCTTTCTCTCCTTCGGGTTTCGTATCGTCCCATCTTTGATAAATCCCACCACAATCCCCAAAAGTAACTTCCGTCTTCCCCCAGCTATCCAATAATTGAATTTCATAACGCCCTTGCAGATAGACGCCTGAATTAGAGCCCTTTGGCATCATAAATTCAAAACTCAAATCCAGATCGCCATGCTCCATTTGGGTACGGAGGGCGCCTCCAGCTTCTTCGGTAGGGTGGTTGACGAGTATATCTTTACCTTCAGCGGTGCTGAACGCCTCTACTTTTTCATCCCAAGGGACAGATGCCTTCCCTACCACCATCCAATTGGCTGTAGGAGTGGCAAAAGCCGAAAGATCAGCTAGGGATAAATCAGTAGCTGGAAGCGTACTTATAAATTTAGGTGCTGAAGGCGGGGGTACGGCAGCATTTTTACAAGCGCCAAAGACAAGCATAGCCGCCAAAACCAGCCAAAAAGAAGGTTTCATAGAGTAGTAGCTTTGTGATAGGGTAGCAGCTATTCCGACAACTGCTACGACAAAACTAAATATACTGATTCCTCTCTATTTTTAAGAAAAAGCGTTCCCAGAGGGAAAGAAAAAAAACGATCATGGTATAAAAAAAGACGTTCCTGAAAGAGGAACGTCTACGCTTCACAGTATTACTAAAGCTTTAAGCTGCTTTAGTTCTCATTTTATCTTCGAGTTGCTCTAGATAATCAATGGATATATCAATTTCTTCTTTGATCACAGAAGGCGATAAATCGGCTTCTGCATGAGTCATATCTTGCAGAAAGTTACGGATTTGATCCAGCCCTGCAATATTGTCTTTGATCTGTTGCACAATGCGTCTGCTGGTAATATGCAATTTGTGTTCCGGATGTTGAGATTGTACTTCAGCCATAAGGGGTTTTATTTTTGAGAGTTTATTCATTGCTAGACAAGCGCTAGCACCTTCCATCAAGGCTTCTGCCGCCAAAAAGGGCGAATCAGCTTCATAAAGCATAATAAACGGGATATCCTGAAAGGCTTTGCGCGCAAGATATAGCGCTTCTACTCCGCCCAAACATGGCATATGTCCATCTACTATGATCAGTTCTGGGCCATTGTAGATCAATTCGCTCATAAACTGATATTTTTCACACACTACCTTTAGCTCAGTATTGAGCGGCAGACAGGAGATTAATTCTTCGGTAACTATGGGACGATGAGCAAGTATTAAAACGCGAACAGTCTGTTGTATAGCGACCTTAGCAACCATGCTTTTTTCTTTCAGGTATAAGTAAGTTTCTAAAAAATCAAAAAGTAAAAGTCTGCCACGCCTTGTTATTTTTTACATTCTGCTTGCAAAATACAGGTAGTCAAGACATTTGCCAATCCTGCTAAGAGCAGCATATAACATCCAGAGGTCAGAATTGAGGTCTAAATGGAAGCAAAAATTTATAGGCTCTTTACCCATCTGCTTTAAAGCCACTTAGGCCATTTTTTTAGCCTGAAATATTTTCCACAAAAAAGAAGATAATTTTGACAACTATATGGGTGGTGGCGTAAACATTTTGGCTAGAGGACGCTCTCCTTCTGCAAAAGGTCCCCGGATTTTAGACTTGATCCCTTTATCATCTCATCACTACGGACGATACGCTAATGCGTCCATATACTATTGTTCATAATTCAACTGTATCCAATCCCCATTCATTAGATACTGATCTGGATCTTGCTCATTGATAAAAACCAAAAATAATTGGTCAAGTCCACTGCTAGCAGTCAAGGGAATCTCAAAAGCACGAAAGCCTTCTTTATCTTCATTATAGTATCCCACTTCTTTTGTACCCAGTAGTTCTCCATTAGGGCTACCCTTATAGACTTCTACTGTACCTGCATAGGGATAGCCTTTGCTAAATGCCGCGCCGACACTAATGCTGCTCAGTTTGTCAAAACTGACTGATTCCATTTGTATATGCTTACCGTCTTGGATTGAACCAACTAAGGTTCGGCCTTGACTTTGCCAAATACCCATGGTTTTATCCAATTCTACAGCATCTTCCATTTCAATCCTAGGGGCGATAAATATCACTTCTTCGATTGCCGATAGAGAAGACTCCGCAATTTCAGGATGTCCCTCATCTAGATAAGAAACCATCAATACATATTTACCCGTTACTTCATCTTGTAAATGGGCATCAAATTTCAGCTTTCCTTCCAAGGGCAAACGCTTCTCTGCGAGTTGTTTGTCTGGATTTAGAGAAAGGATATAGTCAACTATCGCGCCTACCTCCTTAATTTTCAATTGGGGATGGGGCGCCATCATAGTTTCCCCCCAAATGCCTTGGCTACCCTTGATGATACGACCAATAATGTTTTGTTTATCCGCTTGCGTATATCTTTTGGCCACCTCTTGATAGCTCGGTCCAGCTACCTTTTTATCCTTCGCATGACAAGCCTTGCAATCCGAGGCATTGATCAATTTCAAACCCTCGGGAATAGCATTCTGCTGATGGCCGATACTGGCTAGGATCAGATCTTCTCCTTCTGGAATATAGTCAAAGCTTACTTTCACCTTTTTAGGGTCGATGGCATTATCGGCACTGCTACCATCTTCCAAATCTAATACCTCAATCCGGTAGTCGACTTCTTTATTATTCCAATAGGTTCGATTTTCGCTACTAAGGTGAATTTTGATTCGCGGCGGCTCATTACCCACCAAGATTTTTTTATTAATGGTGCTTGCCTCCCCCTTTTCATCTATAACCTTTAAGCGCACATCGTACATCCCTGGAATTTTAAAAACATACTCGATTTTAGGGTCACTCGTCTCTACCATTTCTTCTTCGAAGAACCAATGATATTGCAGTTCGTCTTTGTCATGGTCAAGAGATTTTGCCGCAGAAAAATGGACCTTCAAAGGAGCGGAGCCAACTGTTTTATCGGCCTCAAATTGCGCTATTGGAGGACGATTCCCGTTATTAAATTGAATTTCCGATAAACGAGCATCTAAGTTGCGGCTATTCCATTTTTGGCCATACTCTAGCACATAAAGTTTACCTTCCCGATTAAATAACATATCAATAGGATGGGAAAATTCGGTATTGGGCATAAAGGGATCAGCTTGGACAAATTGCTGTTGTTCATCTAGATGCAGGACGTAAATCCAATCACGCATCCACTCATACACCAACCATTTCCCGTCAAAGTAAGCAGCAAGCAAAGGGTCTGGATTCTGGTAATCTTCAACATGAAAAATTGGTCCAGACATGGGATTTACCCCGCCTTTTCCTAGCCAAGGGAAATCATCTGATCCTTTGTAACTATACCAGATCATAGAAGCTTGTATCGGCGGGAGCTTTTGGAGGCCAGTATTGTTAGGAGAGTTGTTTACAATTTTACTTGGGTCAAAGATCTTAGCTGATTGTTTACGGCTAAAATCATAGTCCACATACATTTGATTATTGCCGCGACTGTAGGGCCAACCGTAATAACCCGCTTCTCGAGCTTGATTAAACTCACCCATCCCCAACGGACCACGTAAAGAGTCTCCTATACCTGCATCCGGACCGACATCGCCCCAGTACAAATGCTGCGTTTTCGAGTCAATAGAAAAACGGAAGGGGTTGCGGCAGCCCATGACATAAATTTCTGGACGGCAGTTATTCTTTCCTTCGGGAAAGAGATTGCCGGGAGGAATGGAATAAGTACCATCTGCTTCCGGTTTGATGCGCAGGATCTTCCCGCGCAGATCATTGGTATTTGAAGCAGAGCGTTGAGCATCATAGAGCTGCCGGTTTGCTCTTTCATCAATAGGCGCATAGCCAGCAGATTCAAAAGGATTAGTATTATCTCCCACCCCGATGTAGAGAAGACCATCTTTTCCAAACTCCAACGATCCACCACTGTGGCAACATTCCCTGAGCAAAGGAATTTTTAGCAATACTTTTTCATCACTTAGACGATTATCTCTCAGCGTAAAACGAGAAATATACTGTGTAGGCTCTTTGATATTGGGAGAGTAGAAGAAATAGACCCAATGATTCTGCAAATAATTCGGATCGACCGCCATACCGAGAAGCCCATCCTCATTGGCATAGTGAACGTCTATGGTGTCGATTACTTTGGTTTGCTTAGTTGCATAATCATAGAGTTTCACCTTACCCCGACGTTCGATAAAAAGGATGCCTTGCTCGCCCAACTCATCCATTTCCATCGGTTCATCTAGATTGAAATCTAGTACCTGTTTGGTGAAACGATTTTCCTCAGGAACCCTCAAAGTTCTAGCCTTGGCATAGTTACGCTGGTTATCTCCAATAGCATAGTTAATACCAGCCCATAACTGCTGCTGAAAAAGGGGATCTTCAAAAGTAGCCTCCAGATGCCCCATACCAGTATAAAAGGATCGACCACCATCATATTGATGCTTCCAAACTATAGGATAGCTTTCTCCATTTTTACCGCCTTCGTATGAAGATTCATCCAGCTCCATCAAGACCTCAATATTGGGATTGATCGCTCTGAAATTGTACCACTCATCCCTAAAGCTCCAAGTCTCAGGTATTGCTTGGCAACAAGGATCAGCAGGACTTATACATCTTAGATTTGCTTCCTGGATCGCTGGGTGCCCAGCAAAGTAAGCCCCCGCCAATTGCTTGTACCATGGCCAGTGATATTCAGTGTCGGTTGCTGCATGTATTCCGACAAAACCACCCCCAGCCTGGATATAGCGTTCAAAATCAGCCTGCTGGGCGCTGTTCAAAACATCTCCGGTGGTGTTGAGAAAAATGATGGCCGAGTATTGAACTAAGGAATCTTCGTTGAAATAAGTCGCATCCTCAGTTGTGGTGGTAACTATGTTTTTGGCCGCCAACATTTGTTGTACGACTTCAACTCCTTTCTCAATAGAATGATGTCGAAAAGCGCTTGTCTTAGAAAAGATGAGTATATGCTCTGGTCTCTGAGTACAATTGAGCAATAGGATGCTGACTGTGAAAAGTAGAAATAGTCTCTTTAGGTCCATCATTTGAAGTTAAATAACGAGAGCTGAGGCTTAAGAAGTAGCTTTTCGAGTTTTAGCCCTACAGCCTTTAGGACTGCGAGAGTTATAAAACCATAATAGAGCAAAATATAGACAATAAATGGATTGTATTTGATGCTGTTCCATTTTTAAAACAAAGAACGACGATCTTACCCCTCAATCCGACAAAATCAGTCTAAATCCAACTTGTACTGCTCTAATACAACAAAGCCCTATAAAGCAGCAATTCCAATACTTGCGTTATTAGTCATTGCGAATTAAACGGGAAAGCGAGAACTTTGCGGTGGAATATTAGCTAAGGCCTATATGAACTCCTAGCATTTTGCAAACAATCTTAGCTATTATCCGTAAATCTTTTAGAACTTTCAATTATTTCTATAAATTGAAAACTGATGACTGAAGATACTTCTTTGATACAAGCCCTTACAAGCCAGTGGTTACAAGGCGAAGAAAAACGCATCGCCGAGAAAGTGCTTAATCAAGAGCGCCTCAGCGAAGAGGATGGCTTATTTTTATATGAAAAGCCCGGGCTTCCTTATCTTGGGATGCTCGCTCATCATATTCGTGTAAGTAGGCACGGCCGACGTACCTACTTCAATCGTAATTTTCACGTCGAACCAACCAATGTTTGCATCTACGATTGTAAGTTTTGTTCCTATTCTCGTAAGATTCGTAAGCGTGAGGACGGCTGGGAGTTTAGCATGGATGAGATGCTAGACCAGATAAAAGCCTTTGATGGAAAGCCCGTAACCGAAGCCCATATCGTAGGAGGAGTGCTCCCTCAGTACAATCTGCAGTTCTACACAGATTTATTCAAGGCCATCAAAGTGCATCGACCAGAGCTCCACATCAAAGCACTGACGCCTGTAGAATATCACTATATTTTCAAGATTGCTAAAATTGACTACAAAACCGGGCTAAAGCAATTGATAGATGCTGGTCTCAATTCCATCCCAGGCGGCGGAGCTGAAATCTTTCATCCAGAGATTCGTCAACAAATCGCCAAAGGCAAGTGTAATGAAGAAGAGTGGCTAACCTTACATGAGACAGCCCATGAACTAGGGCTTCGCACCAATGCGACTATGCTTTATGGTCACATTGAAAAGCACTGGCACCGCGTGGACCATATGAAGCGCCTACGTGATCTACAAGATCGTACAGGAGGCTTTCAGACTTTCATTCCGCTTAAGTTTCGCAACAAAGACAATGAGATGTCTCATCTTGAAGAAGTCTCTGTTATTGAAGACTTGAGAAACTACGCCATCGGCCGCATCTTCATGGACAATTTTGACCATATCAAAGCCTATTGGCCGATGATCGGGCAAAAAACGGCTCAACTCTCCCTCTCCTTTGGAGTGGATGATGTAGATGGTACTATCGATGACACCACTAAGATTTACGCGATGGCAGGAGCCGAAGACCAAAATCCAGCGCTTAGCACCCCCCAATTGATTGATTTGATTGCTAGTGCAGGCTTCCAAGCCATCGAGCGGGATACCTTATACAATGTTATCCACGACTACTCAATCGAAAAATTTATTCCCGAAGAAGAAAAAGTTTCCGCCTAATTATATGATGAAGTTATATTTCCTCCGCCACGGACAAACCGATTACAACCTTAAGCAAATTGTCCAAGGAGGTGGTATCGATTCGGACCTCAATGCTACTGGAAGAGCCCAAGCAGAAGCTTTTTACGACGCTTACCAGCACCTTAGCTTCGACAGTGTTTATGCCAGTACGCTTAAGCGAACGCATCAAACCCTAGCGCCTTGGCAACAAAATGCAGGTTATCAGTTTATCCAAGAGCCTGGCCTAAAAGAATTTGGTTGGGGCGTACACGAAGGCAAAAAACCCACACCGCAAGAAGCCGCTAATTTTCAGAAAATACTCCAGCGCTGGGCCAATGGCGATGTATACGCCACAGTCGAACAGGGTGAAACGCTTCATGCCGCTTGGCAAAGAGCTGAGCCTTTTATTCATAGCCTACCCCAGAAGCATCAAGACCAACAAGTGCTGATTTGCTCACATGGCCGCCAGCTCCGCATCCTACTTTGCAATTTATTGCAAGTAGAACTCAAAGAGATGGAACGCTTTAAGCATGACAATACGGGACTAAGCGTCATTCACTGGCATCCTGACGGTCGCCGTGAACTGGTCACCCTCAATGACACTTCTCACCTCAGTCGCCTCACGGTATAATTTATGATAGACATCGCCCTCGTCTCCTACATCAATACCCGGCCTTTTATGGATGGTTTGGGTCAAGTATTTGACAAGTCCGAAGCTCGCCTCCACCTTATGCCGCCTGCTGATTGTGCCACTTACCTAGCCAATGGACAGTGTCAGCTTTCTTTGATGCCCATCGGTGCCCTAAATCTCTTTCCTAAGGCGGCTATTTTACCGAACTATTGTATTGGAGCTGATGGAGCGGTAGAGTCAGTTTTTATCTTTAGCCAACAACCCATAGAAGAACTGGATACCTTAATTCTCGATCGCCACTCTCGCACCTCAAATGGCTTAGCCCGTATCCTTCTAGAACACTATTGGCGCAAGCCGCTCAATTTGGTGCAAGCCCAAGAAAAATTCTTTCACCAGATAGATGGCCGTACGGGAGGCGTAGTGATCGGAGACCATGCGATCCGGATCAGAGAGAAATTCCAATACGTCTATGACCTCTCTGAAATCTGGAAGCAAATGACAGGGCTACCCTTTGTCTTTGCCGTTTGGGTTTACCTTCCAGGAACGCTCAATTCTCTCCAAAAAGAGCAGCTTAACGAAGCTTTTAGACTGGGCGTTCGCCAAAGGCGAAAAACCGCGGAGAGATGGGCTGTACCTTTTGACATCCCCCTAGATTTTGCTCGCCACTACCTCGAAAATTGTATTGATTATCAGTTTGATGCTGGCAAGCATAGAGCCCTAAACCTTTACCAAGACTTACTCGTCAAACTAAGAGAGCCTATCAAGATGATGGGGTAAACCTCTTAGCTCATGCCAGCACCATATTATCTCCTCTTTCTAAGTCTTCTCCTGATCTTGCTACACGCTTGTGTTTCCAAATCAGAGGACGAGGAGTCAACTGATGTCCTCGTCAGTGTACCAGACACTAGCGCGAGTCATCGCACGATTACGGTCAGAAGGGATATGAGCCGTTATCCTCCTGGTACAGATTATGCCCAAGGCAAGGAGTTATTTAGAGCCAATTGTGCTGTCTGCCATGGGATTAGCCTTGCTCTGACAGGCCCCGCCTTAGGTTTTGCTTGGGCAAAATATGAAGATGACAGGGACTTCATGTATGCCTACACCCGCAATGCTCCAGCATTGACCGCTAGTGGTAACTCCAAGGCAATCGCCCTTAGCTACTGGGGGCCAAACGTAATGATAGCTTTCCCTAGTTTAACGGATACCATGATCAATTCGATCTTGGCTTACGCCGAAATTGAAGCGACCAAGGGAACTAGATACATTCTCGATTGATTGGCATAAAGTCAGATCCTATGCCCAAGATATTCTCTTTACTCACTGCAGCCGCCTTGCTGATGTTGGGCTTTTACTTTTATGTTGTCATTGATGGCCTACTATCGCCACCTGATTATTTGGTTTTGCCTCCTTCGGAGAACGCTTATGTCCCGAAGAGAAAACCACGAAATAAGCCTCCACGGCCTAAATACTCAGAGGAACAAATTCCGGGCTTACCAGAAGGGGCAAATCTAGCTGATGGTCAGCGCTTATATTATAATAACTGCGCCTCTTGCCATGCGTTAAATCGTAACTTAACAGGCCCAGCCTTAGGAGGAGCTTGGGCAAAGTACCGGGACGACAGAGAATTTCTCTACGACTGGGTTCGTAATGCTCCCAAAATGATAGAGGAAGGTAATCCAAAAGCAGTTGAGCTATCCAATTGGGGCGCGGGAATAATGCTAGCCTTTCCTTCCCTTAACGACGCCCAAATCGCCTCTATCCTTGCTTATGCAGAGGCAGAATCCAGCAAACTTGCTTTAGCCCCTGTAATAATATCATGTTACTAGTCCTCTGTTAGAAACGCCCGCAATCCCTCCAAATCATCCGTATTGATCATATCGACCCCTATTTCTAGCAGGGTCTGCCAAGCGGCTTCGGTTTCGGGACTGGCCCATAATCGTACTTTTTTGCCCTCGGCATGGGCCTTTTCGACCAGATTGGCTAGTTTCTCGCGTTCCCCGGAGGGTATGTCACCACGACCATTCCAGTTGAGTACCTTGCCAAAACGTTGACTGATCACAGGCATAAAATCAGCCGAATAGCCCTGCCCTAAATCCTCTGGCCGGCCATCAATTCCCACGAATCGATTGGAATCCTTTAGTGCATACTCGATAGGCCGATTGCCGGATAGGAAGATTTTTAGCGCAGGCTTCTCCCCTACCAACAACCAACGGTATTCTTCTAACAGTCGATTTAGTTCTACGTAGCATCGTTCACCCTCGTTTTTGAGATCGATCATCAACCAAAATGGCTCATCCGATTGAGGATAGATACGACCATAGTTTTGCGTAGCAAGCTGGGCCAGTGGTTCTAAATAAAGGCTCCGGAGATCAGGTCCTTCCGCTCCTTTGGCAGGTTGATTATGCTTGACAATCAGTCGCTTGTTCCACCACCAGACATCTGCTTCTACGCTATTGAAGCCCTGTGCTAAAGCATCAAATAAGGGGCGTTCATGTTCATAATCATTGTGGGCATGGGCCTGAGGCAGGACTGGCATAGGATTGATCAGCACTTCGGCCAATACAGGCAAATGATCCGAAGGATAGCGGCCAGACCAACTATCGGTCAAAGTAGCATAACGCAAAAACTGTACTGCACCTCGTCCGAAGATGTAATCTATTCTCCGGCCCGGCTCACCCGGAAACTTAAAGCCAGACCAGGTAGAGGCGGGTCCATGAGGCGCTTGTAAACTATTGAGTCTTCCGTCCATAAATCCATCCTTTGCCGTAATTACCGCATATGGGGTTGCTTCAGGAGTAAAGTTAAAGTCCCCACTTAGCAAGACGGGTAGTTGGTCCGGATTTAAGGATTTACTTTCTGCAATCAACAAGCGGGCACTTTCTTCTCTGGCCTTAGCGCCGCGGTGATCAAAATGGGTGTTGAGATAGAAGAAGCGTTCGCCGGAGGCTTTGTCTTGAAAAATCCCCCAAGTAGCGATACGGTTGAGGGCCGCATCCCAGCCTTTTGAGGGTAATTCAGGAGTTTCTGAGAGCCAAAAAGTGCCGCCTTCCTCTAAAACTAAGCGAGTTCGACGATAAAATATAGCACTGTACTCTCCCCATCTACCTGTATCCCTCGCGATACCATGAGCTGCATACTCAGGCAACATTTGCTTTAGATCCGTCATTTGTCCCTCCAAAGCTTCTTGTACCCCCAGTAAGTCGGGACTGTGAAAGTCTAACATACTTTTGACTAAATGAGTGCGATTAGGCCACGCATTTTGACCATCACTGGGCACATTGAGCCGGATGTTAAAAGACATGACCTTTAAGGCGCTTTGTGCTTCGAGCCTAATCGACAAAAGCACAAAAAGGACCAGAATCAGAATACGATACATATGGAGGCGAAATTAATAAAGCTCAATATTGGTCAAAAACTTTCCTTTCGCAATGGATGAGGCTTTAGTTTTTTTCCTGCGGAGAACGCTCAATCATTCCGCATAAGGACCGATTTTGTGTAGTTCGAGGTAGCGATACAACCAGCTATACTCTACTTTTACTTGGTGCTGCTCCGCAAGCCAGACTTGAAGATCAGCTAATTTTGCTTGTGGATGCTCAACAAAAAAATGTTCGATTTCGGTTTTGTAAGGAGTCAGTTTAGAACCTTTGTCTCTTTGATACTTTAGCTTTAGCAATTCATCAAAGCCCCCTTCTAAAAAGAGTTTGATCCAATTCGTAACCGTTTTTTCACTCGTTCCCACGATCAAGCTAATTTCTTTGATCTGATAGCCAAAGTGGCGCAAAGAGATCGCCAACAGGCGGCGGGAAAGCTTTTTGCTTTTGACCTCTTGCATTTTATCAGCGAGCACATACGTTTCTTCCGTGCTAAGTTGTATCTTATAACTCATGGGCTGACCTAAGTTAAAAATTCCCCCATTTGAAACCATATTTAATCTTATCCCGTAACCTAAAGTGTTGACACTATGGAAGAATTATTCAAACGTTTCCTATACACAGGCGTCGGTTTTGTCGCAATGACTGCCGAAAAGCTCCAAGAATCCATTGATGAAATGGTAGGCGATGGCAAGCTTTCTGAAGAAGAAGGCAAAAAGCTAGTCGATAACTTCATGGAGAATGCAGAGACGCGCAAGCAGGAGTTTGAAAGCAAACTCAAAGAAGCTGCTGAAGGCGTGGTAGAAAAGTTTTCCTTTCCTAGTAAGGGAGATTATGATACCCTATTGAAACGAGTTGAAGAATTAGAAGCAAAGCTAGCTGCTAAAGAAAGTGCTAGTTCGCCCAAAAAGTCGACGACAAGAAAGCGTACAACGCGAAAAAAACCGGAATAGAAGAATTATACCTATATACCCCAAATTTAACACCTGACAGCGCATTAAGCTCCCCGCCTAATGCGTTGTCTTTTTTGGTGTCTGTCTTGTCCTTGACCCAAAAAAGTAGCCCCCTCAATGAGGAGGCTAAACACAAACAAAAACACAACCCAAATTAACCTAATTTATAAACTACCCTTCCCCGGGAGTTATTTCTTCTTTTTAAACTCCATCATCCTGATCTGATCGCCATCCTCAACCCTTACTGCGTAAGTCCCCGGTTTGAGATTGGCAATGTCTATACGAGTAAAGGATTCAGTTTCTTGTTCTGTCTGAACAACTACCTTTCCTTTTTGATCAGTAATTCTGATTCGGACCATTTTAATATCGGTTAGAATGTCAAGGTTTTGTGCGTCCTCTGAGGGAGTAAGGACCATAAATTGTTCCTCCTCAGCCAACATCTCGATAGCTTGGCTATAGTGGGTCAATCCGTTTTGATCTACCTGACGTAATCGATATATCTGTGGACCAGTAGCTCGATCATCAATAAAAAAGTAGTTGATGAGAGAACGAGAATTGCCCGCAGCTTTAATGATGCTGATAGCGGCAAACTCTTGGTTATACTGCAAGCGTTCGATGGCAAAATAAGCGCTATTATATTCGGACGCAGTAGTCCAAATCAACTCCACTTTTCCTGCCTTGGGTAGCGCTTCAAAGGCGATAAGCTCGCCGCCAAAACGCTTTTCTTTTTCCACGATCCAAAGCCCTTGATCTAGATCGGCTTCCCCGATACTCGCCAGCGCCATTTCCGGTCTACTATTTGACTCTGCTTTGGCAATCATTGATTGAATTTGCTTCAAATCAAGGCTATCGCCATCAATCTCTTGAGCTTTCAAGGGTAACAAAACAATGCAGATGAGCCAAGTAAGTAGATAACAGATTCGGATCATTCAGGTATTTCGTGATGGTAAAGAACTCCCTCTGAACATTTCAAAAATCCCCCAAATAGTCCATAGATTGAAATACTTATAAGTGGAAAGGATACAGGTGTAACATTATACTCTCATGCTTAAACATTTTGCCACAAACAGGCTTATTTAGGACACACAGGCTGTTTTTTATCGCTGCGCGGAACGTTTAGGCCTGTAAGAATCGTCCTGCTTTACGGAAAAACTGGTCATTCATTCAAAAAATCGTATGTCAAGTCAAAAAAATTACATTCAGCAACAAGGATTTCACCTCTGGCGTAAAACAGCCCCCTTAGGTCTTATGATGGTCGGTTTGGGCTTTAGTTTCACTGGAGAGGCTATTATTTGGAAGATGCAGGCCAGTCCAGCTTGGCAGTGGGTAGCCATGGGCACCCTAGGTTTGGTTGTGTTCAATGCAGGACTTTCTATCTTTGGCGATGCGGTCAAACGTCGCACCCACGAAGAATGGCAAAAAGCTCAGCAAGAGGCCCATGAATCAAAATAATAGCCTTTTAGATTCCTTGGAATTGGCTCTTCTGAAAGACGCGGCAGTATTACCAAGAAAACATAGCGTTCAGCGCAAGCTGGAAAAAATACTCGTAGAAACTGGCGCAAAATTATCTGCCCTAGACTTAGTTCTTCCTTGGGTGAGTATGCACCCCAAATTGTCACGCGGAGAAAACTACGAGCAACAGGCTTATCGGGTCATGGATTATCCGAGAATGCAGGAGGGGGAGAGTTTTTTGTTTTACAGAACGCTCATCCTTTGGGGACATCCGATTGGGCTGCATTTAATTGTAAGTGGCCATTTCATGGAACGCTTAGTTCCGTCCATACTATCTGATTACAAAAGCCTAGATGAAAGCTGGCAGTTTGCCGCTCATGACAATCCATGGATTTGGGAGGCAGACAAAGCAGGATTGCAGTCTTGCAGAAATATGAAAGTAGGGAGATTGGAAGAGGAAATAAGTAAAAGAAAATTCCTCAAGCTAAGTAGGTTCTTGCCGCTAGAACATTACGCTAAGCTGCCTGAAATAAGTGTAAGCTGCTTCGCAGAACTCCACCATCATTTATTTTCGAAGCTTTAGGGACAAGCGTTCAGCGCAGCAGACAAGCATGAATAGAGCAAATCACAGTCTTATATAAAGTTCTCTCCACTACGGTCGAGATGACAATTGGGGGAATCAAAACCATGGATTGGTAGCTCAAATTGTCTTCCTGAGCCCGCAGCAGGAACTTGGAGGATAAGCGTTCTGCGCAGCAGAAAAGCAATAAAAGATACCGGATATGCTCGTACCTCACATTCCGGCATGACGGATTATCCTATGGAGCCGTAGGCTTTTTTTCTCCCATAAGTCATCCCAGCCGCATGAATGAGCCAGAGCGAATTCAGCGAGCAGGGATCTTGAAAGATAAGCGTTCTGCGCGGCAGTCAAGAACTAAATATCCAGCTCAAATCGATCTGCATCACGCCAGAAAGGATATTTTTTTCTGGTGGCAGCAAGAAAATCAGCATCTAAACTCGCTTGCAAGACCGCTTCGCCCCCAAAAGCTTTGGCGCTCACATTGCCCATCGGATCAATGACCATACTGCTACCTGAATAATAAAGGCCGTTTGCATCTACTCCTACCCTATTTACGCCTATTGTATAGCATTGATTTTCGATGGCCCTAGCTTGGAGTAGGCTCTCCCAATGATGGACTCGGGCAGCTGGCCAGTTAGCCACATAAATCAGAAGGTCATATTCAAAATTTCCTGCTGCATCGGCATGATTACGCCCAAAAACCGGAAAACGCAGATCGTAGCAAATTTGCAGGCAAATATTCCACCCCTTTAGCGGAGTAATAACCCTTTGGTTACCCGCTTGATAAACTTCGTCTTCCCCAGCGAGACTAAAGCTATGCCGCTTGTCATATTGGGCCTCCACCCCCAATTGATTGACCATGAAAGCGCGATTGAAGAATTTACCTTCTTCCTCTATACTTAAACTACCAGTAAGACTCGTTTGGTATTGAGAAGCCATTTGCTGCATCCATTTTACCGTTGGTCCGTCTGAGCGTTCGGCGAGGCCGGCAGGCTCCATAGTGAATCCTGTTGCAAACATTTCAGGCAAAATGATCAGATCTGCTTGAGGCTGCTTGGCGTGGAGGAAGGCAGCAATACGATTGCGGTTGGCCTCGGCATCATGCCAAGCAAGGTCGAGTTGGAGGGCGGTGATATTTAGACTTTCCATACGGCAATATTTGGAAGCGAAAATTATGAAATTATTAAGCTTTGCTCGCAAGAATTCAATTAATATCACATATCGAGATGAATTTGTATCTTCGCAGCCGATCTTTAAAAAAAATAAACATGAGCCTAATTATTGACGTTACCGCACGCGAGATTCTAGATTCACGCGGTAATCCCACGGTAGAAGTAGAAGTTACCACTTCCGACGGTTCTGTCGGCCGTGCTGCAGTTCCTTCAGGTGCGAGTACTGGTATGCACGAAGCAGTTGAGCTTCGCGATGGTGGTGATCGTTATCTCGGTAAAGGAGTCCTAAAAGCTGTTGATAACGTAAACACAGTTATCGCTCCTGAGCTTGAAGGTATGATGGTTTACGATCAAGCGGCAATTGACCAAATGTTGATTGACCTAGACGGGACCAAAAACAAAGGCAAGCTAGGGGCAAATGCGATCTTAGGTGTTTCATTGGCTGCTGCCCGCGCTGCTTCTGTTGATTTGGGTATGCCATTTTATCGCTACGTCGGTGGAGTAAATGGTCGCTACCTTCCTGTGCCTTTGATGAACATCCTCAACGGTGGTAGCCACGCGGACAACTCTGTTGATATTCAGGAGTTCATGATCGTGCCTTTGAAGGCGGATACTTTTAGCGAAGCCCTTCGCATGGGTGCTGAGACTTTCCACTCACTCAAAAAGGTGTTGAAGAGCCGTGGCCTTGGAACCAATGTAGGTGACGAAGGTGGGTTTGCTCCTAACCTCAAATCAAACGAGGAAGCACTTGAAACGATCACTGAAGCGATCGAAAAAGCGGGCTACCGCCCCGGAGAAGATATCTATTTTGCGCTTGACTGTGCTAGCTCTGAGTTTTATGACAAAGAGAAAGATAAGTATGTATTCAAGCACTCTACGGGTGAAGAGCGTACTTCAGAAGAAATGGTTGATTTTTACGCCGACTGGTGTGAACGCTACCCCATCGTTTCTATCGAAGATGGGCTTGATGAAAATGACTGGGCGGGTTGGAAAAAGCTTACCGATAAATTGGGCGATAAGATCCAATTAGTAGGAGATGACTTATTTGTCACTAATGTTGATTTCTTAAGCCGCGGTATCAAAGAAGGCGTAGCTAACTCTATCCTCGTAAAAGTAAATCAAATCGGTTCTTTGACTGAGACTATCGAAGCCGTACAGCTTGCGACTCGCAATAGCTACACCAACATTATCAGCCATCGTTCTGGTGAAACTGAAGACACTACCATTGCCGACTTAGCAGTGGCTTTGAATTCTGGTCAAATCAAGACGGGTTCTGCTTCGCGTAGTGATCGTATCGCAAAATACAATCAACTTCTTCGTTTAGAAGAAGAACTCGGAACTGCCGCCGTTTATGCTGGCTCACGTTTCCGTTACGTATAGAAATACAACGCAATTATGCTTAAGGGAAGCCCGAATGGCTTCCCTTTTTTTGTGCCAAAAATGTAAATCTCCATGGAGAGGCGTCAAATAAATGGAATCACAAATAAGCTAAATCAAATAACTGAAAACCATGCGTAAGTCCATTTGCCTTTTCCTGACGATAAGTATTTTTGCCCTATTTCAGCAAAGTTGCAAAGTACCTGAAAAAGTTGATAATCAAATCGATAGAGCCCTCGATTTGGTTGACGAAGGGATCGCTTCCATCAATAATCAATCCGATCAATGGCGCGGCACCCTCGAGAATATGTATGAGCAAATGCCGGAAGATCTTCACTGGGTCAAGGAAGATGTTTCTCAACTGATCAATGAGGGGATCGGTGCCACCACTTCTAATGTCCTTTGTGTGATTGACGCCATCCCCAACCGCATGATCCGTGGTTTGCAAACCCTAAAGGCAAAAATACTAGAGCAAGAGCTACCGGGAATTGCCCCTACAGTTTGTCAAGTTTCGCTTTCCTCTATCGATCTCAATGCTCCCACTCACATACGCAAAGAAATCATTGTAAATGGTTATGATTTTATCAACGCCAGTAAATTGAAGTTATTCCTACGGAAAGCTAATGGCCAAAAGGCTTTCGTTTCTAATAATCGCTTGTTCAAGCAATCTGATTATCAATACAGCATCAATATCGCCAATTGGGATGATGCCCTGCAGCAGTATTCAGCCCTAGTTTTTGAATTTGACGGGGAGATCCTATCAGAATTTGCCATCATCCCACTGGATTTACCAGTCATCCAAAACTTTGAGTTTCAACCATCAAGCTTTGAGCGTCTTTGTCCTTCTCATATCGGTGGTGATCGTGAGTTTGGGGGTAACGGTCCAAATGTAACGGCAGAAGCGAGCCTGAGTATCGTCAACCAACGTGAAGTCTGGGTAGAGATTTACTTCCACGTAAAAGAGACCAAATCAAATTGGACTGAGGCTCGCTACCGTGAATCTCACCTGCTGAAGACGATTCCAGCCGGGTTCAAGTTTAAACGCTTCCTTTCCGACCAACAAACCACATGGACTTATACAGATAATGATCACAACCTAGACACAAAAAGCTATTCTTCCGCTCACTTGGTACGAGAGTTCAGAGCCAAAGGCGACACGGGCGGGGATGATGTTGGCAATTGTAGCAGCGACGACTCCTACCTCTCGGTTTGGTTTAACAAAGTCCGCATCGAAATCATAGAAAACTAAAGACAGCCATTTTGCATAAAAAAGAGGAATCCCAGTAGGGATTCCTTTTTTGGTTTGTATCCTAACAAGGAAAGTGCGTTATTTTGAAGTACACACAGCCACGTACATAGGAACTGATAAACACAATCTCATGAACCTAGCCATTCGGACTAGCAGGCCGCTTTTATTGGGCTTGTTGGTTATTTCTAGTCTCATACTAGCCTGCCAGTCAGACAGCGATGAAGACGCACAAATTCTCGTTTCCCCCCAAAAAGGGCCATTTTCTGTTGTAGTAACGACTACCGGAGAGCTCCAAGCAAAAAAATCAGTTAGGATTTATGGTCCTCGAAGCGCTGGTAGATTTAATATCTATCAAATCAAGATCAATAGTATGGAGCCTGAAGGCACTCGCCTTAGCAAAGGAGATAAAGTAGCAGAACTTGATCGGAGTGAATTGATGGGTAAAATCTCCGAGCAGGAAAATGCGCTACAAAAAGCCCAATCTCAATATACACAGGTGGTTCTTGATACGGCACTTGATCTTTCCGACAATCGGGACAAGATTGCTAATCTCCGCTTTGAAATGGAGCAAAAGCTCACCGAAAAAGAGCAATCGATCTACGAAGCTCCCTCCATCCAAAGACAGGTACAATTGCAGTATGATCAAGCTAAAAGGGCGCTGGACCAGGCCTTGTCAAATTATCAAAAACGCATCGCGCAATCCGTAGCCAAAGTCAAAGAAGTCGAAGCAGATCTCAACCAGACCAAACAGCGATACCGTGAACTGCAGGAGTTAATGCAGGAATTTACTATCCTCGCTCCTGAGGATGGGATGTTAACTTACTATCGGGAATGGCGCGGTAAACGCAAAGCAGGTTCGACCATCTCCTCTTGGAATCCTGTCGTGGCTACGCTGCCAGATTTGTCCGAAATGATTTCTGTCACCTTCGTCAATGAAATTGATATTCAGAAGATTCAAGAGGGTATGGAAGTGGAAATCGGCCTCGATGCAATGGCAGATAAGCAACTCAAAGGTACGGTAACGAGTGTAGCCAATATTGGCGAACAACGGCCGGGTACAGATTCTAAGGTATTTGAAGTTTCTATCGAAGTATTGCAGTCAGATACTACCCTTAGACCTTCTATGACCACCAGTAATGAGATTTTGGTCGCTGACCGCAACGAGGCCATGTACATTCCTTTAGAGTGTTTATTTGCCCAAGATTCTATCAGTTTTGTTTATGCCAAGGATAACTCTGGCTTACAAAAAAGGGAAGTTTCGGTAGGACTACTCAATGAAAACGATGCGGAAATACTAGCCGGCCTCAAAATGGAGGATCAAGTTTATCTTTCTCTGCCTGCTGACACAAGCGGGATTCCTTTCATTTCACTCGGCCAATCAGATACCCATGCTCCGCAAGCTCAGCTATAATTTTAGCATCGGCTTAGAAGCCCTCATCCAAAACCGTCTCCGTGCCTTCCTGACCTCCCTAGGGATCATTTTTGGGGTGGCCTCGGTGATTGCGATGTTAGCCATTGGTCGCGGTGCGGAACAAGAGATCTTAACTAAGATGGAAACTTTGGGTGCGAATAATTTGATTATTCAACCTATCGTAGAGCAAGAAGAAGGCGACACAGAAGAGGAAGATGATGCTGGCAAAGAGAAAGCCGAGCGCTTTACTCCTGGCTTAACCTTACAGGATGCTTACAGCCTCGGAAGGCTACCCTACATCAAGGCCATCAGCCCTGAAATCGAAGTAGAATCTATCGCAATACGAGCTGGCAGGAAGCGAAGTGTCAAGCTAGTGGGTATAAACAATACCTATTTTTCCAATGGCACCTTTCAACTCGCTCAAGGAGCCACCTTTTCCGAAGAACATCAAGAGTTTGCCCGCCCAGTTTGCATTATCGGTAGCTCAGTAAGATCCCGCTTTTTCCCCACCGAAGAACCCATCGGCAAGCAGATCAAATGCGGTAAGCTTTGGCTCACGGTCATCGGGGTGATGCAAGCCCGGAATATCAGCAGAGACATTCGGGACGAGCTGGGTATCCGTAACTATGACCTCGATATCTACATCCCGATCGAGACGATGCTATTAAGGTTCAAAAACAGAGCCTTGGTGACCCAAAGCCTGATCCAACAGGCAAATATGGAAGATGATGATGACGACCCCGAAAAGCCAAAACCTAATTATCATCAACTTGATCGCATGGTCTTGCAGGTAGAGGATAGTCGATATATGTACAGCCTAGCGGAAATCAGCAACCGTATGCTGAGCAGAAGACACAATCAAGTCGTAGACTTTGAAATCATCGTTCCAGAGCTCTTGCTAAAACAAAAGCAAGAGACGACCGACATGTTCAATTTTGTTCTTTTCGCCATCGCTTCTATCGCCTTGATCGTAGGGGGTATCGGGATAATGAATATCATGTTGGCTTCTGTTTTGGAGCGGATAAAAGAAATTGGTCTACGCCTCTCTCTTGGAGCGACCCAACGTGATATCATCTTACAGTTTATGAGCGAAGCGGTCGCAATTAGCATCTCTGGTGGGATTCTGGGTATAGTACTAGGAATCAGCTTGAGTGCTATTATCGGTCAATTTACGGGGATTGAAACCATCGTTTCCATCCAATCTATCATCTTATCATTTTTCGTTGCGGTCAGCGTAGGGCTCATCTTTGGTATTTATCCTGCCCAAAAAGCTGCCAAGCAAGATCCGGTTATTTCCCTACGTTCAAACTAGCATTTTCATGAAACCTTCGTATTTCCTTTTTTGCCTTGGCTTGCTCTTCGCGCAACTCCAAGCCCAGACCTTGAGTGGTCAGTTAAGTCTAGATGCATGCATCGAACTAGCCCAAACCAATAGTCCCGCCGCTCGCATAGCGGGTTTGGACTTTAGAGTTACTGAGCGGACCTACGACGCCTTTCGTGCTAGTTTGAAACCCCAGCTAATCTTCAATGCTGATGCCCCTGGCTTTAGCCGCACAATCGTTGATGTATTGCAACCTGATGGCAGCATTGCTTTCCGGGCTCAGCAACAAACTTTTTCAAGCGTTGGCCTGAGTGTTTCGCAAGTGATACCTCAAACCGGTGGTAGGATTAGTTTGGGTTCCTATCTATCCAATTTTACCAATCTGCGTGATTCGAGAGAAGTATTCTGGCAAAGCACCCCTATATCTATCCGTTATACGCAACCAATCTTACAGCCCAATGAATTTCGGTGGAACCAAAGGCAACAATCCATGAGGTTTGAGCTTGCAGGAGTGGATTTTGTCCAAGACATGGAGTTTATCGCAGTAGAGATTACCTCCTTTTATTTTGAAGCCTTGATTGCTAAGCTCAATATGGAAAGAGCTGAGTTCAACCTTGCCAACAATGACACGATCTACACCATATCTAAGGGAAGATTTAGTGTAGGTAAAATAGCCGAAAATGAATTACTCCAAAGTGAGCTCTCCTATATGAATGCCCAAGCCTCCTTTGAGCAGGCAAAAATAAGCTATGATCAAGCCATCCAAAACCTAAAGACTGCCCTTGGCATAGCTCGAGAGGAAGAGCTAGAAGTATTTTTGCCTCCTGCCCTTCCCCAAGTCTCTGTTTCCCCAGAATATGCACTAGAACGAGCGCTAGCGCATTCTCCCCTAGTCCAACAATTGGAACTACAGAAGTTTTCAGCAAGAAGAAACCTCCAAAGAGCAAAGCTTAACGGTCGTTTCTCCGCTAATCTTAATGCTTCTTTTGGTCTTAACCAGACGGCCGCTACCTTTTCTGAGTCTTATAAGTCTCCTGTTAGTCAGCAATCGGTCAGCCTTGGGGTGCAAATACCCATTATCCAATGGGGCCAAACAAAGGCAGAAGTAGATGCTGCCCTAGCGGCTATGCAAAGCACAGAATTAGCAGCCAATCAAAGCACCCAAGAGTTTAAAGATGATGTTTATTATCAAGTACTAGGTCTCCGTCAGTTATACCGACAATTAGAAATTTCAGCCCGTTCTGATACGGTGGCTCAAAAACGATACGAGATTACCAAAAATCGCTATCTCATTGGTAAGGTTGATATTCAAAGTCTGTTCATCGCCCAAGCGGAGAAGGACGCTGCACAGCAAACTAATGTGGCGAATTTAAGAGCTTACTACCTTGCCTTAGCAAGGCTTAGAGCTACCACTTTGTATGATTTTATCGAAGACCGACCCTTGCAGGCTATCATACCCAAGGAGTAGATCGAATAGGGGCAGAATACTATTAGTCTATTAGCTATTGCCCAATTGATCTATTTTTTCGTCCAATCCACTGTTATCCTTTAACTGAGACAACTTATAGAAAACGTAAAAATACCAAGTGAAACTCAGCAGAATTGCAGTGAGGGGTAAAACCCAACGAAAGCTACCGAGGCTAAAGGTCTCAACAATTAATCTTTCCAAGACCCAAATAAAACACCATCCCATCAAAGCCCGCCAAGGAAATTGGCTCGCCTGCTCACCCTTTTGTCTGCTTTTTAGAAAAAGCAGGACTAACAAGCCACCTGCAATCAACATCAACAATAAGATAACGCTTATCCGAAGTTCGTCTGACATTCCATTTTCAATCTGAATTCAAACTACGCTTTTTTGCCACTTTTCCGAAAATTCCCTTTTCACAAAACTGACAATCTTAGGCAAAGTGATGAAAATTAAGCAGATCAATAATTGAAGTATTAAGATTCCCCACCCAACTTCCTGAGCTTGAAATGCTTCCAGTTTTGCATAGGGTAGATCCGTTGTTTTTAAGGCAACAAAGTCTAAGACTTGCAGCCCCTTTTCACTTAGCCAAGCCGGATAAACTGCCAATGGAAGATAGACAATACTAAGAATCACGGCTAGAAAGCCTGAAAATACCAGTAAGAATAACAAGGGAGCAACGATCAGATTAGCAGGCAAAAAATAGGTTGGGAAGCTTCCAAAATAGTACCAAACCAATGGTGCCGTGGCTGCAGTGGCCAATATATTCACCCCTATTAATTCATAAATTCGATTAAGCCAAGGCCAAGGGGTTTTTACCCATTTTGCATATATCGGTAAGACCACCAGAAGCATTCCCACCGCTAGATAGGAAAGCTGAAAACCTACAGTCAAAAGGTCCTCTGGAGCCCATATCAATTGCAATAAACCACATAATGCCAATACGTTTAAGGGATGAATCCGCTGATGCACCAAACGAACCAGTAGATATACGCCAAGCATATTGGAAGCTCGAATAACAGAAGCACTCGCTCCCGTCAAAAGACTAAACAGAACTAGGGCGCCAATTAAAAAGAAGGTACTGGCCATTCGTCCCCAAAAAGTACCTCGAAAAGCTCTGGTAAGGCTACTCAATAACACAAACAAAATCCCCACATGTAGGCCCGATATTGCCAGTAAATGACTAAAGCCCGCTGTAGCAAAACGCTCTTTTGTTTCTTGCTTAATATCTTGCTTGTAACCTAAGAACATAGCTTTAGCCAGACTAGCAGCAGTCTTATCCTCACAAAACTCATCCCAATGTCTGCTCAGCTTTTTCTGCATCCGCAATAGGTGAAGACGCCAACTTTTTCCCGTATTGCCACGATAAAACTCCCAAGCAAAGAGCATATACTCCAGCCCCTGTTTGTCTAAATACGCCTGATAAGAAGCCGACTTAGTCTCAATTGGCTTCACCCTACCCTTCAAAAAGACCGTATCTCCCACTTCAAAGGAAGTGCTGGTGTCCTTCACAAAAAATTTCATCCTTCTCTGCTCCAGACGCCAAGCATCATCTTCAGTCCTTCTGCTGTAAGTCAATAGCAAGCCAGTTCTGCCCTTTGGTGAAAATTTGAGGGGTTTCTCCAACACTCCTGCAAGCTCAATGGGACTATCCTCCGGAATTACGACTAAGTCAGCTTGACTTAAACCAACTGGCTCTAGCCACAAATATCCAAAGCAAAACATACTCAGGCCGAGTAATCCCCAAGGCATGATGGAGCGCCGAAAAACCCCTCGCATACGTAGCATTACTATCCACCAGCCCGCCACCATTAGCCCTACCATCACTAGCGCTCCAGCATCCCCTCCAATCCATATCGACTTCAACAATATGCCGGTAGCAAAAGCTCCGAAAGGCAACAATAACGGTATCCGGTACAACAGCTTCATGTCCAAAGGTCAGACCCTATTGCGGATTTATCAGGGATATTTTATATGGAAAGTAAATACGTGCTTTTGACCAATTGGATCCTTTTGATACCTGAAAACAGGGAGATATCGTCCTTCTTGAGGCAAAAACAAAAAGGGATTGTAGCCTTCAAACTACAATCCCTTCCCTGAATTCAGGTAAACGTGGTAACTAAATCCTAGCGGGTAAATACCCAAGTATTTTCGTCTGATAGATTTTCTTGATAATGATAGCCCATGCCTGTGAAGTTTTTCAAGCCTTCGGCATCGGTTATGCGTTCGCGGATAGCGTAATCACACATCGCCCCTCTTGCTTGCTTTGCATATAGAAAGAGGGTCTTGAAGGTACCATTTTTCTCATCTTTGAATTGCGGCGTAATCACTTTGCCATTGAGACTCTTCGCCTTCACAGACTTAAAGTATTCGTTGGATGCTAAATTAACGAGGGTTTGATCCGCTGTGCTATCCATGGCTTCCTGTACCGCTTTGTGGATAATATCTCCCCAAAATTCATAAAGGTTCTTACCCCTTTGATTTTTGAGTCTTGTGCCCATTTCAAGGCGATAGGCCTGAATCAAATCAAGCGGTTTTAAGAGACCATATAGACCGGAAAGGATTCGAAGGTGCTTCTGGGCAAAGTCAAAATCAGCTTCTTCATATTTTTCTAAGTCGAAGCTTAGGTATACATCCCCTTTAAAGGTCAAAAGCGCCTGTTTAGCATTATCTGGCTTGAATGGAGTATGGAACTCCTGAAAACGATCGTAGTTCAGGCTGGAAAGCTGCGGACTAATATTCATCAATTTGCCAATGCTTTCCTCATCTCTTTCCTTGAGCTGCCCGACCAATTCGAGGCTATCCTCCAAGTATGCTGGAAGACTATATTGTTCTGTTAAACGGCTTTCTTCGCTGAGATCCAGCTTTTTTGCTGGCGAAATAATCAATAACATATTAACAAATACTATTTCTTATAAAGACCTATTTACGATCAGGATTGTTTTCTGGATTGCTACTTCCCCACTTTTAATTCCAAATAAACTGGAAAATGATCGGAGAAACCACGGTCCTGAAACTCCCCTCTATAAATGGCTCGTCTAGGCATATCCTTTGCGGGACCATCCCCTCCAACCTGCATCATTTCTGGTCGGTGGATCGCGACTGATTTTGGCACATATTGTAGCTTGTTTTCGCCCAAAAGTAAATCATCGCTTAACAAGAATTGATCAAAAAGATTCCATTTACCTCGATACGTCAAAGTCCCAGAACTATCTACTTGGTGCAAAGGATACATTGGATTAAAAAAGTCCATCCCATTTTCGAGAGGCCAGGATTTGCCTGCTTTTATACCTTCTACAATGCTGCGATTAAAGGGATCGTCATTAAAATCCCCCATTAATATGATGGCGGCGTTTGTTTCCGCAGCCTGGACACTATCAATGATGCTCCGTACCTGATTTGCTACGGTCATGCGGCGAGGCTCACTTTTTTCCATCCCTCCGTAGCGTGAAGGCCAGTGGTTGACCACTAAATGCACACGCTGCTGCTTAATGCTACCACTCACCCACAACACCTTACGGGAGGTGTATTCTGGCTCTTCATCGAAACTCATCTCATACGCGCGATAGCTATCCAAAGTAAATACTTCGGGATCGTAAATAAAGGCGCAATCAATCCCTCTCATATCCGGACTTTCTTCATGTACATAGGCATATTTGCGACTAGCGAGGTTGGGTTGAGAGATCAAGCGTTCGACTAAGCTTGCATGTTCGATCTCGGCTATTCCAATCATGGCTGGTCCTT